>CAZJUO010000009.1:11318-25290 GCA_964549245.1 uncultured Gammaproteobacteria bacterium | reverse complement strand
TTTTTTGCTTCTTCTAAAATATTAATTTCCTCCACCTGAGGATAAAAATGTGTTATCGCTACTTTTTTTGCCCCAGCTTTGGCGGCCAACTTCCCAGCTTGGCGTGGCGTCAGATGTCCCTTCATAGGCTTGGGTACAGCCGCTTCAATTAATAATAAATCCGCTCCCCGGGCTAACTGTATAACTTTCTTGGTATATCCAATATCACCGGTAAAAACGAACGTCTTGCCGCCGCTACTAATCCGGTAGCCTACAGAGTTTTTAACTAACGTGTTGCCAACCTTTTCCAAATACATCGCCGAAACCCTGGCGCCTCCGAGAATACTTTCCTCCTTGCCTATCTCGACAACATTAACTGTATATTTTGCACTTTTGGCAAACTGGGGCCAGAATGCAGCTAACATTTTTTTAAAGAATTTTTTAAACCCTTGAGGGCCATAAATAATCAACTCTTTTGTACGAGGTGGAACCTGCCAATTAAACCCCCAGAGCAAGGCGGGTAATTCGGCCACATGATCCACGTGTGTGTGCGTATATATGAAGTAATCTATAGTCCTTGGATCCTTTTCCGCCTCTACTATCCGGCGTTTCGTTCCTTCACCACTATCAATTAATATTTTTTTATCTTCAATCTCAAGTAGATACGCAGGTGCGCTCCTACGTGCAGAAGGAACTGTCGTGCCCGAACCTAATATCGTAAGTTTCATATTATTAATTATACATGATACATTTCAAATCTTAAACTAGATAAACCCCCGGAGCCAATAATATACCGTAGCCACATATTCCCTGACAATGCTCTGAAAATCCATCATGTTGCGGAAGGCGTTGCTCCGAAATCCCTGGCTCTCATAAGCCGCCACGCAGGTAACTGCCATATCCAATTTTTGAAACGTATTACACGCGCGCCTCGTATGATAAGCTGAAGTAACTAATAAAGCCGTTTGCCAGCCCTGCTCTTCCATAATGTGCTGGCTATATAAGGCATTCTCACGGGTACTCCGGGCTTGATTTTCAATATAAATATCACTGCGAGGCACATTTTTCCGTTCGGTAAGATAAGGAAGCATGATGTCGGTTTCTGCGTACGTTCTCCCTTGCACCTTTCCTCCGGTAATAATAATCTTGCTAGCTAAACCGTCCCGGTATAAAGCCACCCCTTTGGCTATGCGTTCTTGGACGGCCCAGGGAACTATTTTTAAATCATTTACTACTCCGCCGCCTAAAATTATTATGACGTCAGCTTGCTGCGGCTGCTGGTCAATAACTAATGGTTTGATAATAAGATCGTTAGCCTGGGTAAAAGTAAAGAGCAGCCATACGGCCAATCCGGCAAATATCAGCCATAATAATATAGTTGCTATTGTACGAGAAGGTTTTTTCATGATGGTTTTTGAATCATCGCTAAGATGATAACAGATAATAACTTAAAAACTTAGACGATATTGAAACTTTTAATACTCTGATATAACCAGCCGACCCGATGCAAAATGGTTAAATAGAAATAGGCGAATTAAAAGGGTTGGGGTCCGGGGGCTTCATTAAGCCCTTCCTAGGATAGATAACGATTCTGGATGATAGCGCATTGAAGCCCCCGGAACTCTTTGGTACTTTTCTGCCTGCCCGCCGAACTGGCAAGGCAGGCGGGGTTACAGAAAGTACAAATAACATGAACGATTTCAAATCGAAATTACTTCCTCAACTTCTTTAAAAATTTAATATCATCAACCTCTTTCCCATCCTTGGGCGTTTCCAAAACCACATCAACATTTTTTAGCCATGGGTTCCGCAATAAAGCCTGAAAGCCTTCCCGTCCTATTTTTCCTAAACCTATATGCTCGTGCCGATCCTTGCGGGAGCCTAATTCCGCTTTGGCGTCATTGGCATGAATTAATAACAATTTATCTAAACCGATTTCTTTATCAAATTGCCGCAATGTTTTATTCACCGACTGTTTATCCCGCAGGTCATACCCGGAAACAAAGGCATGGCAGGTATCAAAGCACACAGCAACCTTGTCACGCAACTGCTTGGGTATGCCTTTTATTATCCTGCCAATTTCTTTAAATTCATCTCCGATAATAGTCCCGCCAGCCCCGGCTGAATTCTCTATCATAAAAACTGTCGAACCGCTATAGCCATCAAGCGCTTTTATTAATCCCTCGATGACTTTTTGCACTGCTTGGTTTTTACCACGATCCTTTGACGACCCAAGATGCGTCATCAAGGCTTTGGCTCCCAGAAGTGAACCGCGCTCCAACTCTTCACGGATAACTTGGATAGAGCCATAGCGTATACGGTTATTTGAAGAAGCGAGGTTAATATAATAGGGGGTATGAATATAGTAATTACTGATACTATTTTTCTGACATGCCTCGTTAAACTGTTTAATAACGTCTTTAGTAAGTCTTGGCGCTTTACCGCCGCGCGGCGAACGGGTAAACATTTGAAAACACTCACCGCCAATAGCCGCCGCATTACTAGGCGCGTTATAAACTCCTCCGGCTATTGAGACATGAGCTCCGATTTTCATATGGTAATTATAACCGAAAACAGCCTATACTGAAAATCGGGCAAATAAAAACCCGCCCGAACAATGTTCAAGCGGGAATAATCATAGCAGGTCAGAAGAACAATAATGTTTCTGACAAACGGATAAAATCTCCGTCGTATTCCTTGGACCGTTCATGCCAGGTCAAGCTCAAATTGAGCTTATCATTCAATCCCCAGCTGACAAATGGTCCTCCGTGCCAGATACCGTGAGATGAATCTCCCGGCCAAAACGTCTCCAATTCTATCCCCAGCTCCAAGCCTTCCCCCGGCGCCGCATCAGCTATAGCTTTCCACTGCAGTGTCGAATACGTATACCAATCGCCGGGTTCTAGATACCATTCTATATCATGCCACACGTAGAACCGGCCAAGCGGCACTTGAACACGGGGACTCAAGGCATACGTGCCTTTTTTGCCCTGGGGAAACTGCAACCCGACAAAAGCGTCAATAAACCCACCTGCCTGGCCATAATGACGCCGCAGGCCATTGAAGCTCCAGATGTTATCACCCGATACATCCCTGATCCAGAAATTTACACTGGTGAAATCAAACCGCTCCGTGAGGTTTCCGCCGCCGATAACAAATACCCGTAATATTTCCTCCTCTGCCGTAGCTGTACTTACAGCCAGCATAACAATCAATACAACCAACGCTAGTTGTCTCATGATTCACTCCCTTCTTTAATGCTATTTCTGTTTTTCAGCCATCTGGCTAAAGCTATCACGCCTACCGCTCCAGCAAATAATATTGAAAAGCCAAGTAGGGTCATAGATCCAAGCCACCACCAATACATTATTGGCGGCATTCCTGAAATTATCGGCACTGCAAATTGCGTATTTGACAGAACAGAATGGACTGCCGCCAGATAACCAAGTCCAATTATGAAACCTGGCAAATTCACGATAATTACTCCCAAAATACTAGCGGCTACTAACAACGCTATATACCGCACCATTGATATTTCTCCTTTTTGTAATGAACGATATTTTCTAAACAGCTTTCCATCGGATAGTTGTTCGGAAAATAGCCCGTTAGATATACTCCAACGGGCGAAAGAGTTTAAAAATCAATGAGCATAATACGATAACTTATTGATCAGACGGCCCAGCGGACTAAAGAGCGGCCTCAAAATTGTCAATCCAAAAAGCAATATTACCGCCGTAGGAATCCATAATAACGCCTGGCAGCCGATCATTATATCAGAACTATACATCTGCACGTACAATTTATGTTGATAGTCATAATGTTTCCGAAAATCATCTGAACTTAATTTCCAGATAATTTCACGCCAGGCCTTATTGGCTGACCAAGAAACGCCGCCTATCAGATAAACAGCTAACATTGATATGATTATTTCCCATGTCCACATGATACTACCTCTAATTTATGAATGTGTATTATTTAACAGCTTAGTATAATCTATACGTTAATACTGTCAATACTATCGTTATTTATCATTATTAACTTGACTTTTTGGCTAATTTAAGATAATATTATATATATAAGGTTGTCGATTTCGTCGGCATATTAACTTATCCACAATATGTTATTACATGAATCTTTAATAAAGTTCGGATTAACAGATAAAGAAGCTAGGGTGTATCTTGCAGGATTAGAGCTAGGCAAGGCCACTGCCCAAGAAATAGCCAAGAAGTCGGATCTGCCCCGTTCTACAACCTACAGTGTCATAGAATCTTTGATGGCCAAAAAGCTGATGTTCCCCATACAGGAGAGAAAGATCAAAGAATACACAGCGGAAAACCCGCAGAAAATTTATAACTTGAGTACTGAAGCCACCAGGCTTATCAAGCAGTCTTTGCCTGAATTAAATTCCTTATACCGACAGTCAAAAGCCAGGCCAATAATTATTTACCACGAAGGCTTGTCAGCGATCAAGGAAGTGTACAACGACATCCTGCGCATGCCCGGGCTCAAGGAATACCTTATCATCGGGCCTGAAAAAACTTGGCTGGCCATGGATGAAAAATGGTTTTCGGAATTCAAAATTAGGCGCGCTAGCGCGAAAATAAAAACCAGGCTCATCCTGGAAGACAGCCCGGAAGCCAGGCAACGCCAAGCGGACGGCATGAAATACCTGTCCGAAGTCCGTATCGTGCCGGCCAACCGCCCTTACCAATTCACCGGCGGTGCGTATATATTCAGCGAAAAAGTGATTTTTCAAGAATATAAAAAAGACCTGATTTCCATTGAGGTATTCAGTAGGGGAATAGCTGATCTCCAGCGATTATTGTTTGAATCGCTTTGGCAATCCCTGCCAGAAACTATTTAATCATCTAAAAAAGCCTCACATTAGAGGCTTTTTTGTTATATATACTCTTATTCAACTCGCTGGCTTATTTCACTCTTAAAATCTGACAAGCTGACAGTTTTACCAGAAAAATTTTTTACAGTATCATCTTCATTGACAATAAATTGACCCCAATCATCCGCAAATACTACATAATCTTCATCCTCATTGGTCCCTAAAAATAAAAGGCTGGTCTGCCCTGGCGCGTATTTAATGGCGCCCTCATATATTTGCGTCTGCCCGTCTAATTCCCCGCCTGCTTGTAATATTTTAATCTCCAGACCCGGCTTAATATTACCTTTCAGCACCTCGTCCACCTGAAAGTATACCTCCGTGCTAATATTAGTCTTATCACTATTCCATACGGTTTTTCCTTTACTAGTAAAAGCTCCTACCACAATAGCCACAGCATGGTCAGTATACGTGTCAATATCTTGCTCAATTCTTGATGTATAAATTGTGCCATAAATATGATTATCAGAATTATTCATCACATCACTTTCATCCGCAATGTCATTTTTATAATTAGGGGCGATAACTATTATGACCACTAACACAATAATTGAAAGTGCTATTACTCCTAAAATGATTTTTGTGCTTTTATTAATAAACTTAAGTTTATTAATAAATGTAATTAATTCCATTCTTATCGTCACCAGCGAGCGTACGTTTATAAAATTGCCCCACACCCATCCCGTCACACATACTTGCTTGCCAAATTGTTCCGCACCAAGAACCTGAATGACCCAAGTGAAGGGCGTGCCCAAACTCATGTACCGTGGCGCTTTCTAGATCATATAAATTTGGCTCACCATAAGCTCCCCAGAGATAATAATCATTAAACTCAACATCGGCTTCTAAAATTGTTCTACCGGAATAACACGAATATCCAGATCCATTACACCACACCGAGGTAACGCCAAGCTTACCGTTATCCCCACGATTAGCTCGTGTCACGACATTATGCCCATCATATTGGCGAGGGCAGGCGCTTTCCCTTAAATAATTAAAAAGGAACGGCGATCCGGCTCCATTCCAGGTATTTTTTGCATTATGGATAGGGTGACTTGCCCAACCTGCTATATTTAACTCATAGCGCATATATGTCACTCCCCACTTAAACCCTGGGTAAGAATACGCTTCAGCACTATCCTTTGGGACAAAAATGGTTCCGACCAAAACCATTCCAACCAATGCAAAAAGTAACCACATTTGGTTTCCAGAGGCTTTGATGCATAACTTATTGGATAATAAATAAATTATTACCTATACTGCTTTAATTGTATTCTCTTTGTACAAAAAAACAATACTACTTATCCACAACCGACTACCGCTGTCAAACGCTTCCATTGTAACCAAATTAATAATTAGATTTGCCTGTCGAATCGAAGGCCCCAAGCCTGTTTTTCTTCCTATACACAACATTATTTTCTCAAACTTCTTTAAAAAATATTTATTTATCACCATCTCTCAAAATCCTAAACAAATTGATGCAATCAACTTTCCCATACCATCTGACTATAGTTAGGCATATCAAACACGGCGATCACGGCCCCTGCCAAAGGAAAACTAATTTACATCTCTTTCTTGAACAAAGCAAACACCTTTTGGCTGCGCAGCATATTTTTCACGTAGTCGTGGTAGTCAGGGGAATCAAGCTGTTTTTGCATCTCTGGCTGCTGCTGGTACATCTTTTTTTGCTGCTCGATTTTTTCTTTGGCTTCCTGGTCGCTAACGGATATTTTCTCCTGGTTGGCTATTTCTCTAAGGGCTAAAGCTGTTTTCACGCGTCTGATGGCTTGGTTGGTAAATTCCAGCTTCAGGTCATCAACAGATTTTTTGATGCTCTTCAGATAATCGTCAAATTTCATGCCCTGCTTATTAACCTGGTGTTCCAATTCATGGATCATTTTGTCCAGCTCACTGTTAACTAAAATGTCCGGTATCTCGCCAAAAGTCGCGCTCTTAATAAGCTTATCAATTACTGCCAATTCCCAACGCTGTTCCTCTTTCATGGCCTTTTCCTGCTTGATGTTCTGCTTTATTTGCGACTTCAATGCGTCAAGGTTTTCAAACTTGCCCGCCTGTTTGGCAAAAGCGTCATCCAAAGCCGGCAGTTCTATTTCAAAAACAGTATGCACAGTAACTTTGAATTCGGCCGGTTTGCCAGCCAAATCTTTTCGGTGGTATTCTTTGGGAAAACTGATAGTAAATTCCCTTGTTTCACCAGCATTCATGCCGATAAGCTGCTCCTCAAACCCGGGGATAAAAGCACCCTCGCCAATTGTGATGGTCTGCTGCTTGGCTTTACCGCCGTCTATAGGGACTTTATCCATAAAAACATCCATATCAACTTCCACCTTGTCACCCTGTTTAGCGGGTCGCAGAACCTTTTTTTCCTTACCGAACATTTTGCGTAAATTTTCTACAGTAGCTTCGACATCCTTGTCTTCAACGGCCACCTCACGCTTTTCTGCTGATATGCTTTTATAATCACCCAACGTAACCTTGGGTAGTAGAGCTACCGTTGCTTGGTATACAAAGGGATTATTAGGCGCGATTTTTTGCACAGAAATTTTTGGCGCGCCTATAGTATATATTTTTTGCTCTTCAACGGCTTGGACAAAGCTTTTTTGCACTGCCGCTTCAGCGGCGTTTTGGTGTATGCGCATTAGCCCAACCTGTTTAGCTACCACTTGGTAAGGCGCTTTGCCCGGACGAAACCCGGCAATGGAAGTTTCCCGGCTGATAGTGGCTACCGCCTGGTCAAGGTAAGGCTGAAATTCCTCCACCGACAGCTCAATGGTCAATTCAACTTGATTTTTAGGTAATTCTTTTTTTGCAACTTTCATATATTGATTACTATGCTTAATTATCTTAAATCATTAGCTATACACCGTAGAGCTATATGCTAGACGATTGGCGTTAACATTACAGCTTATTTTTTTGCAGTCGTAGGGTATAGCTTATCAAATTTACCATAATATGTAAAACCGGCCCCAAAACCAAAACCACCACAACTACTTTCCATCCCGGCCAATAGATAAAACTTAATAAAACTATTGCTCCCACGATATAGTCAATCTGGTCGAATGGTATCCACGGCTTTCCTGGCTCTATGCTGATCCGCCGCTTAAAAAAACTTTTAACCAAATCCCCCAGTACCGCCCCCAGCCCAAACAACCCCCCAATAAACCACGGTTGGGAGTGATAGTCAAGCAGGCTGATGGTTTGAAAAAAATCAAACTGGTATACATACTGCTGCAATAAATAAAATAAAATCCCGGCTACCGTACCGGTCAGCAAACCGCCCCACGTCTTATGCGCGCCAAATATCCGACGGCCACGCCAGTATTTCCCGGCGTCAACCGGCTGACGAAGTAGCGGAATAAAGCGCGACAGTGATGCGGACATATTGGCAATGCCCGTGGGGAAAAATAACCAGACACTCTGGGCGATTAATAGCCACATATCCATTTAATCCTTGGGCCTATTATCGACGATGCGTTTTTCTTTTAATTCCGTCTCCATACCCAGCATCTCCAATAATTCATTCAGCGGCTTCTCTATGACCTGCGCACTGATAAAAATTTCGTTATGGAGCAGCTGATTTATTTTACTGCGGATCATATCAAAGGGAACGCCTTCTTTTTGTGCAATATATACGACGATTTCATCGATTTCATACGGATCGTTGTTTTTTTTGCGGATTTCGACCTGCCACTCTTCAAGCTCGGGAATTTTCGAAAGTACCGGATAAAATTGGTTTAGGTTGACCAATTCGCCTTTTACTTTGGTTAAATTAAACTCCTTAATTTCCGTACTCCGCTGAATATCCATTTTAATGCGCGGTACGGTTTTGCCGCAATGCGGACACGGCTCGTATTCGATGCCTTCGACCATGTCTCCGGTGCGGTAGCGGACCACCACTGAACCGCGCCAGCCAAGCGATGTATAAACCAATTCACCAGGCTGTCCATCCTCAACCCGCTTTCCCTCTTTATCCACCACCTCAAAAAACTCCAAATCAGGGTAAGTGTGATAACCTGACCTTTCGTGGCATTGTATCCATGCGGTTTTGCCTTCGGTAAAAGCATAGGTCGATAAATACTGGACGTCTTTGGCGCCTAATTGCGCCAGCAGTCCTTTGACCTTTTCCTTCATCCCGGCACTGGCCCGCTCCCCGCCGCTGATCACAAATTTCAAGCTGGAAAAATCTTTTTTTTGCTTAACCGCCTCGCGCAGCATATGGTAACCATACCCCGGAATAAAAGTCACCACCCCCATTTTCAAGCGTTCAATAGCATCCATAATTTTTTGGGTGCCCATAATTTTTCCTCCGCCCGTTTGCAGTGAAGTCATGCCAAGTTTGGTAAGTGCGTTATAGGTCTGCCAAAACGCTAAATGCGGTGCGTAGGGAAAAGCATTTAAAGCTGACAGATCACGCGTTACGCCCGCTACATCAAGCATGCGCTCGCCAGCTTGCCGGAATATTTCTACATCAGACCCGGTATACACAAAAGGTGTCGGGGTAGCAGAACGGCCAGTGGTAAAATGCATGTGGATAGGCTTATAAAAATACTCCAAATATTGCTTGGCGTCTTGATGCCTAGCTTTCTTCCACAATATTTTGGCCAGCATTTCTTTTGGCGCTACTTTGCGTATCAGTTTTTCATCGGGCTGCAGAATAAAACCGCGCGGTTTGGCCGGTTCTTCGACGGTGGGCGCCAAATCCTCCTTGGAAGTGAAAGGAACGTTTTGCAGGTCATCGGTAGTGCGGATTTTTGAAAATCGCAGTTTATGGTCGATAAACAGCTGCCGATAAAAAGGCGAGTACGGCAATTCATGCTTCATAAAATACGCCAGTTTTTTATTTTGTATTTCCCGCAGCTGTTCTTTGGGCAAATGGGATAATTGAGACCATTTCATATTGTTTGAATTAATAATATATACCTGCTTATAGTTTACACTGATTTTGTATTGTTTTCCATGTGAACCGTCGTCAGCAAATCAATCTGGTCGATGATTTTTTCGCTGGCCTCTACGAGGAGCTGTTTATTCATTTCCTGGTAGTAATATTCAGAGAGCTCAAAAGGCCTGCCAATATGGATTTCCAAGGCGTGAGGATTTAATAAAATATTTTTTATTACCTGCCGGCGCCGCTGTAGAAAAGGCAAATCCTGGCGCACCGATATATTATGGACCAAACCAACCGGCACCACAGGTACTTGCCCCCAAATAGCTAAACGGGCGGCTCCGGTTTTTGCTCTATGCTCATGGGTACCAAAATCCTGAATTAAACCTTCGGGGAAAATACCTACTACCTCACCCCGCTGCAAATACTCCAGTGCTAAATCGATACACGTCTTGGGCGCTTCACGATAAAACGGAATGCAGCCGGCCCATCGCTTGGCAACTATCTCCTCCCAAAACCATCCCGCTTTCGCTATATTGGTTACAAAACGGACTTTTTGGTTAATAATGGGCACTATAACAGCAGCGATAAAAATACCATCCATGGGCCCAAGATGCTTGCATGTCAGGAGAAACGGCCCCTGCCGTGGAATATGCTCCAGGCCTACTGTTTTTTTGATAAAAAAACGAATCGTAGGCAACAAAAACCTCCTCGTAACAGGGTATACGGTTAATGATTTTGGCAGGGCCATAGACTATTTAATTATTATATAAATATTTTTTCTGGCATAGCGGAGCAATAGCTTGCATCAGTTTTTGGGTGGCCGCCTGGAGCGAAGCGCGGTCCATGGTTGCGTTCCGAAACTCATTGAGGTCCAAAGCCGGTCCAAAATGCAAATCCAAATACGAATCATCCCGCCACAAACTGCCAAAAGCTTGGCCAATGCTTCGGCCTGTTGTATTTATTATACCCAAAGGGATAATCGGCACTCCCGAGCGAAGTGCCAAGCGTATAGCACCTGTCTTGCCAGGCAGTAAATGCTTGCTATCAGTATTTCTCGTTCCTTCAGGAAATATTCCGATAATTTTTCCTTTCTTTAAAAACGCCAGGGCCGCTTGCAATGAATCTTTTTTTCGCTTCTTATAAACGGGAATCATAGCCAACCAACGGCTGGCTAACGGACCACCCCAGATGGTCCACATAAACTGGTTTGTCAGGCAATACATCGGCTGCTGGTAAATCTCAAGCATGGTAATGACCAAAGCAATGGGATCCAGAAAGCCAACATGGTTTGCGGCTACGATAAACGGGGGTTTAGGTAAATGCTCCCTTCCGGCAACATGTCTGATCTTGCGCTTGATGGCTGGTTCAAAAATTGGACGCAAAATCTGGTACGGCATGATACGTTTCTAAAGTATTAAACTAATGATCAGCAGAGCAACGATATTCAAAATTTTTATCATGGGGTTAATAGCCGGACCGGCAGTATCCTTGTACGGATCACCAACCGTATCGCCCGTTACAGCCGCTTGATGAGCCACCGAACCTTTGCCGCCATGAGCTCCTGTTTCAATATACTTTTTGGCATTGTCCCACGCCGCACCGCCAGTAGTCATAGAAATGGCCACGAATATCCCGGTAACGATACTGCCAACCAGCAATCCTCCCAAAGCTACGGGACCCAATAACCAACCGACTAAAATTGGCACTACCACGGGAAGAAGAGCGGGAACAATCATTTGTTTTATTGCTCCCTTAGTAACAATATCCACAGTGCGAGCATAATCCGGTTTTTCGGTGCCGTCCATAATGCCTTTTTTCTCGGCAAACTGCCGGCGTACTTCCTGCACTACAAAGCCAGCTACTTTGCCTACTGCCTGCATAGCCTGTGCCCCGAAAAAGTAAGGTAGCAGACCGCCTAAAAATAAGCCGACCAATACCTTGGGATCGTCTAACAAAAACGAAAATAAATGCCCCTCGGACATTAAATCCTGGGTATACGAAGCAAATAAAACTAAAGCGGCTAACCCAGCCGAACCGATAGCGTAGCCCTTGGTAACGGCTTTGGTGGTATTGCCTACAGCATCCAGTGCATCGGTGGTCTGGCGTACGTCTTCGGACAAGCCTGACATTTCAGCGATACCGCCCGCATTATCAGTAATCGGGCCGTACGAGTCAATGGTCACTATAATGCCCGTCAACGAAAGCATGCTCATCACGGCAATAGCCACACCATAAATTTCCGCTAATCCGTAAGCCGCCAGTACCCCGCCGCAAATAACTAAAACGGGCAAGGCGGTAGATTTCATAGAAACAGCCAAGCCGGTAATAATATTGGTACCATGGCCTGTTTCAGAGCTTTTGGCCACTGAACGGACGGGTTTATATTTAGTCGAAGTATAGTATTCAGTAATTACTACCAGCAGGGCAGTAACCAGCAAACCAACCAGCGAAGCAAGATATAGATTGGTAACCGAGTAAATGCCATTATCCTTCATGAGCCATTGGGTAATCGGATAAAAAGCAGCCGCGGCCAATATACCGGTAACAATTAAACCTTTGTATAATGCCCCCATGATACTTTTTTTCTTGCCCAAACGGATAAACAATACTCCAATTAACGAACTGACAATAGCCAGTCCGCCGATCAATAGAGGAAATAACAAAGCGTTTTCAAAACCTATAAAGGTTAATGAGCCGAGCAGCATAGCCGCTACAGCCGTCACCGCGTATGTTTCAAATAAATCAGCTGCCATACCGGCGCAATCGCCGACATTGTCGCCGACATTGTCAGCAATCACCGCTGGGTTGCGCGGATCATCTTCGGGGATGCCCGCTTCCACTTTGCCTACCAGATCAGCGCCTACATCAGCACCTTTGGTATAAATACCGCCGCCCAACCGGGCAAAGATAGAAATCAAACTGCCGCCGAAGCCAAGCCCAATAAGCGCCTGAATGTCTTTGGTGATAGCATAGTATCCGGCCACTCCCAACAGGCCAAGTCCAGCCACCAGCAGTCCGGTTACCGCACCGCCTTTGGCGGATATGTTCAAAGCTTTTTTCATGCCTGATTTAGCGGCTTCGGCTGTACGCACGTTGGCGCGCACCGAAACATTCATACCGATATAGCCAGCCAAGCCTGATAGAATGGCGCCGATCAAAAAGCCGATTGCCGTTTGTAAATTCAAAAACAGCCATAACAAGATAAAGATGATGATAGCAATAACGGCAATGGTCCTGGTCTGGCGGTTTAAGTAGGCGCTTGCCCCCTCCTGAATAGCCTTGGCAATTGATTGCATTTTTTCATCGCCTTTCGGTTGTTTGACGATCCATCGGGTCAATATCCCTCCATAGATGATTGAGAGGCCCGAAGCGGCCAGGGCGATAATAAGTGGTGTAGACATAGATTCTTTTTAATTTATTTGTTATATAATGTTTACTTTTTTTTCTCTGACTGGCCTTTCTCATCTTCGGCAGGTTTGGCGTCTTGAGGCTCCTCTTTTTTAGGGTCCGACTGGCTTGGTTTTGTTTCTGGCTCCTCTTTAGGTTCTTCTGATTGTTTTTGCTCCTTTGGCCTTTCACTTTCTTCTTTCTGATCAGCCGCTTCGCTGGCTTCACTGTCTGCTTTCTCTTTACCCTCTTCATGCTTGGCCGAGTCGGCTTGAGCCTGTTTGTCTTCTTCTGAAGAAGTTACCTTTTCTCCTTTTTCAGAAACAATATCGATCTTCCAGCCGGTCAGCTTGGCGGATAAGCGTACATTCTGGCCAGCTTTGCCGATAGCCAATGACAGCTGGTCTTCCTTAACTTCGGCTAAGGCGGTTTTTTCCTGATCATTAATGTCAACGCTCAATACTTTAGCGGGCGATAAGGCATTGATTATAAATTTTATCGGATCTTCTTCCCATTCAATAATATCA
The DNA here is from genome assembly GCA_964549245.1 of uncultured Gammaproteobacteria bacterium. Classification (GTDB taxonomy): domain Bacteria; phylum Patescibacteriota; class Patescibacteriia; order UBA10025; family JAHIVO01; genus CAZJUO01. The sequence goes on along the minus strand of CAZJUO010000009.1, from coordinate 11,597 downwards.
ATTTTTTCACCGCCGATCTCCGAAATTATCGTTTGTACCCGCGAACCGCGCTGTCCCACGCAAGAACCTACCGGATCAATATTTTTCTGGTCGGTAGTGACAGCTAATTTGGTGCGTGAACCAGCTTCTCGAGCGATCGATTTTATCTCCACAGAACCATTGCCGATCTCCGGCACTTCCAAGGTAAACAGTTTGCGCACCATTTCCGGATGCGAGCGTGAAAGGATTATTTCCGGGCCTTTGGGGGTTTCATTAACCGCCACTACACAAAATTTAAAG
>CAZJUO010000009.1:0-11308 GCA_964549245.1 uncultured Gammaproteobacteria bacterium | reverse complement strand
GCCCGGCGCATATCGTTCGCCTGGGGTTTGCTCTGAAGGCGGAAGCAGGGCAGTAGTCATGCCAATATCTATTAAAACCATCCTGCCTTCCAGGCGCTGGATAGTGCCGTTAATGACTTCTCCTTCTTTATCCTTAAATTCTTTATAAATAGTTTCCCGTTCAGCTTCACGCAGACGCTGAATAATAACCTGTTTGGCAGTCTGCGCGGCCATACGGCCATACGCGGCCGGGGGTTTGAGTTCCGTTTTGATAATCTCATCAAGCTTGGCGTTCTTCTTTATTTTTTTCGCCTCTGACAAGGTAATTTCGGTTTTGGGATTAAAACGGTCAATCTTTTCATCATCTTCCTCTGCCTCCGCTTCGAGTTTTTTGCCCGGTTTTTTATCCGCGTTCGTCGATTCAGCTTCTGCCTCCTGGCCTTCAGCTTCTGCCTGCGCCTTTTTTTCTTCCAGCATTTTCATCGTTTCTTCGGCTTTTTCATCAGTTACTACGGTTTTTACGTCAAAAACGCGTGCCTTATTGCTTTGCAAATCATATTCAACCTTAATATTTTGGTTTTTTTCGCCGAAATCTTTTCGATAGGCCACGGCCAAGGCCGCCTCAATAGTCTCGGTCACCGACTCCAGAGAAATATTTTTTTCTTCGCATATTTGTTGGACCGCTTGGATTATTTCATTATTTTGTGCCATATACTTTTATTACTTAATAAATTTTTCAAACAAAAAAGACTAGTTTATAAACAACTAGCCTTGTACTAGCCAGTATAGAACATATCCAATATTAATGCAAGCCGCTCTACCCCAGGTCGACATGGCGCAAGTGCGTCAGGCGGATACCGTTTCGAACCTTGATAAATATGGCATCACAGCGATAGTCATACGGATACTCATAATCGCTGATAAACCGATTAATCGCGGCGGCTATCCTGGCGCGTTTCAACAGGCTTATAGATTCTTCGATCGGGCCAAATGTAGCGGACCGCCTGGTCTTAACTTCCACAAAAACCAAATTCCGGGTTCCCGCATCATAAGCGATAATATCAATTTCTCCTTCGCGACACTGCCAATGCACAGCAATAATAAGGTAATTTTTCTTCAGCAAGTATTGCCGCGCTATAGCCTCTCCCCATTGTCCAATTTTTTTATAATAATTCATAAAAAACTTCCCTGGCTTGTGGGGAAGGCCGTCCTATTAACGTATTATAATGTATTACCGACTCTTTTTTTGTAAAAGCAGGCCAAAATGGTATGGGCCGGCAGGTATATCTTTAACTTTGTAGAACCCAAACTGCTCGGCAAGCGCCATAACTTCTTCGGGCTTGACGCACTGATCAGCGGGCGGGCCAATATGCAGCTTATGGTTTTTCCAATCAACAACAAGGATGCGTCCTTTTTCTTTCAGTAAACGCGCAACCTCTTTGAAGACAACGTCATGATGAGTAGTCTGAAACAACAGCTGGACCAAGGCAACCAAATCAATGCTGCCGTCAGCGATAGCTTTGGCTCCTCGGTAGACTTCAGCGTCTGACCAAACCGTTTGAACATTAGACAGGCCAAATGTCCTGGCCTTGCTTTGCACTGAAGATAAGACCGGCTTCTGTACATCAACTGCATAGACTATGCCATTATCACCAACCATACGGGCGGCCTGAATGGAAAAAAATCCGCCCCCGCACCCCAAATCCACCACACGCTCACCTAACGCAAGATCAGCCCGCCGTAAAAGTTGCTCGGGATCAAGCAGTTCATGGCCTGTAGCTACTCGTTTCGTATACATAGGTATAGTATAGCATATTTTATAAATCTTTTTGCAATAGCACCGCAATAGGCTGAAATGAGCGCCGATGCTGATCGCATACCCCATATTTGATAATTGCCAGGTGGTGGGCTTTGGTACCGTACCCCTTATTATGATGAAAATTATAGTAGGGATATTTTTTATGGTATCGTCTCATAATGTTGTCACGATATACTTTGGCTATAATAGACGCGGCGGCTATCGAAGCAACACGCTGGTCCCCTTGTACGTACTGCCGTGACGCTACCTTCCGAAACGTAATTGCAAACCCGTCGATCATAATAAAATCCGGTTCGATCGGCAAACGATAAACACTTTTTCGCAGAACCAAAATATTGGCCTGCCCTAATCCTATTCGGTCAATTTTTTTTCGGCTGACTAAACCGATACCGACCCCCGAAGCTTGTGCCATGATTTGATCATATAGCCGCTCACGCTCTTTTGGGGTGAGCAGCTTTGAGTCTTTTAGGCCCGGCAGGCGAAACCGCTGCGGCAAAACGACCGCCGCGGCTACTATTGGCCCGGCCCATGAGCCGCGGCCTGCTTCATCAATACCGGCAATCGTTGTAAAGCCAGAACGGTACAATTTTTTTTCTTCCATGGCAGTTGGGATAACCATACTCCCAGTATAACTGAAAAAAGACAAAAAAATAAGGTTGGGCTTGCCGTAGCCGTAAAAATATTTTGGATAAAAAAAGGGCGGGTGGTCCGCCCCTTAAATAAATTATTATTTGGGCACCACGCCGCCCGACGGTTATTTTTCATCTTAAGGTCCGCCTATAAAATAGGCAGGCGCTTAAAGATTTATCGAAAAATAACCTTGCAGCGCTCTTGGTGTTGGTGATGTCCAAAAAGCAATTCATTTTCCTTACCACCTTGTGGAAACATCTCTAGTATTTTATTACTAAGGATATCCCTTTTTATTTTGTTTGATATTTACAAAAATCTATAATTCCTCGCGTCGGGGAATATAGACGCCCTACCAACCTCGGGCTTTGGCAGTAAAGAAAGAACTTGCCTAAAACGTTTATTAGAGAGTTTTAGAAAAAGTCTTTCTTTACCTATCCAAGACTGTGCATAACTTATCAATTTTCAATCTACGCTAAGTATATCACAATGTTTTACAAATGTCAATATCTTTTTTCAGCTAATATTAGATAAATAAAAAAAATATATTATTGTAGCTACTACTCATAATAATTACTTATCCACAGCGACTTATGCACACTTTACCCAGTTTATTGACCAGCTTTTTTCTGTTTAATAAACGAATGAACCGCCTGATATTCCTCATCAGGGTTTAATTTTGTTGTATCCAAGAATAAATCGTAGTGTTGTTTATCAAAAACATTGACCTGATAATGCTTTAAGTAACGTTTTTTATCACTTCGTAAACGCTCGTAAACGCTTCGTAGGACATCTTCATATGTCTTCAGATTTTTTGCTTCATTCCGGCTCCTGCCATCAGGGGTTTGCAAAGATTGCCAGATTCTTTTGGCCCCTTCCGCTTCCGTAATATCCAAAAATATTTTAATGGAATGAGGAATCAGCAAAAATGCAGTACGGCTCTCAATAATAAAGTTGTCCTTAGTTTTTCCCAGCTCCTCAACGATAGCGTCAAATTCCTTGTCCGTATCAGCGTCGCTTTCTCCTTTTTTATTGAATTCAGCCAGGGTTAATCCCATTTTTTTAGCGGCTTTACGGCGAAGACCGCCAATATAATAACGCTCAAAACCCAAATCTCGGGCTAGTTTTTTGGCTACCGTACTTTTGCCAGAACCTGGCTTGCCGCTCAGGCTAATAATCATGTCACTACCTCCTATGGTTATTGTTCCTATGTCGTGAATGAAATTGCTTTTTGATTTGGCGATCAGGGCCCGTCGGTTTGCTACCATTCAAAACTTTATGCGACAGTTCAATCCGACCTCGTTCTTTGTCCACTCCCATAACCTTGACTTTCAATTTGTCACCTACTTTAACCACGTCCGAAACTTTGGCGATGCGCTGGTCACTAAACTGCGATATATGAACCATGCCGTCCTGACCTGGCAACAGTTCTACAATGGCGCCGATCTCGCTGCCGGAATTCCTGTCTGTTACGATTTTTGCCACTACCCCTTCATAAATTTCCCCCGGCACGATATCATGCGTCAGGTTTTTTACCCAGGTCATAGCTTTTTCCGACATAGCTGAATTATGTGAGGTGATCATCACCAAACCGTCTTCCTCGATGTCTATCTTGGTCACGTCTGCCCCACCGCATTCGTCAATGATTTTATTAATTGTCTCACCGCCTCGCCCAATGACGTCTCTGATTTTTTCCGGGTCAATGCGAATCGTAGTAATCCGCGGTGCGTATTTTGAAAGCTCGGGCCGCGGCTCGGCTATGGCCGATTTCATCACCTCAAGAATTTTCAATCGGGCTTGGCGGGCTGTTTCCAGAGCGGCTTTGGTAATCTCCGTACTGATGCCATGGACTTTGACATCCATTTGGATAGCGGTTATGCCCTTGGCGGTCCCTGCTACCTTGAAATCCATATCACCATTATGATCCTCAACTCCCTGGATATCAGTTAAGAGCTTGAAATTGTCAGGATTTTCCTTGTCGGTTACTAAACCGATAGCAATGCCCGCGACTGGCTCTTGGATAGGCACGCCAGCGTCCATCAAAGCTAGGGTTGAACCACAGCAAGAAGCTTGTGACGAAGAACCGTTTGATGAAAGCACTTCTGAAACAACTCTGATGGTGTAGGGAAAGTCTTCCTGATCAGGCAATACCTGCTCAATGGCTTTTTCTACCAGGGCTCCATGGCCGATCTCGCGGCGTCCAGGAGAACGCATTGGTTTTACCTCGCCGGTAGAAAAGCCGGGGAAATTATAATGGTGCATAAAACGTTTTTTGCCAGACTCTTCCATAGTATCCAAGACCTGCTCATCACCCGGAGAGCCTAAGGTCACCACGGACAAAACCTGCGTTTCACCACGGTTAAACAGCCCCGAACCATGCGTGCGGGGGAGCAATCCAACGCCTGCCGAAAGCGGCCGGATCTCATCCAAGGTCCGTCCGTCTACCCGCTTACCGTCATTAATAACCAATGAATAGGCGGCTTCCTCGTATAATTCATCAACTATAAGAACGCCTTTTTGGCGCGCCTCTTTGGTAACCTCATTATCTTCTTTCAATGCTTCTTCCAGCTCGTCTTTGAGCTTAATAAGCGCCTCTTGTTGCTCTTTCTTGCCTTTGCCAAAAATCGCCTTGATTTTATCCTGGCAAAAGGCTTCTACTTTTTTCCTGACCGCGGCCAGCTCCTTTGCTTCCTCTTCTGACGGCTCGCCGATAGTTATCACTTCCTTTTCCATACCGACTTTCGATTGCACCTCTTTGATAAATGACGTCACCTTCTTCAAATGCTTGTGGCCGAATTCAATAGCCGCCAGCATATCCTCTTCCGCCGCCTGCTTGGCGCCTGCTTCTATCATGATAATTTTCTCTTCATTGCCCGCTACGGTTACTTCCAAATCGGTTTTTTCTCTGGCTTCATAGCTGGGATTCAAGACCCATTCACCATTAATCCGCCCGACCCGCACTCCGGCGATCGGCCCCTGCCAAGGAATAGGGGAAATGCTTAAGGCGCATGAAGCGGCAATCATAGAAATAATGTCCGGGTCATTTTCCTGATCAGTTGACAGTACGGTTAATATTACCTGTACGTCGTTGCGCAGCGTATCATCAAACAGCGGCCGTAATGAGCGATCCACCATCCGCGCGGTTAATACCGCCTCATCGGATGGCCGCCCTTCGCGCTTGATGAACCGAGATCCTTTTATCTTGCCCGCGGCGTATAAACGCTCTTCATAATCAACCATCAGGGGAAAATAATCAATCCCTTCACGGATGGTCGAACTCATAACCGCGGTTGCCAAAACGAGCGTATCCCCGTACTGAATTGTACAGGCACCGCTGGCTTGACCGGCTAGCTGGCCAGTCTGGCATATTAGTTTTTTTCCTCCCACTTCTGTCTCAAATTTTTGTACTGACATAGTACTATCGTTCCTTTGCTACTAGCCAGCCGCTCGTTCCTCGCTTCATAAACTTGTACCAGTGGATTTTTGTTATCTACTGATATAAGCCTACGAAGGGTGCAGGTCAAAGCTATTCTGGCTACTATTTTAATTATTAACTAACGGCGTCTCCGCCGTATATCGCTTTTTAATAAATATTTTCTTTTTTGTTGGCTAAGATCAATAAATTCATCCGCTCGGCTTTTCAGCAGTGACGAGCAGGACTCGCCAAAAGCTATAACCTCCATAAACTGCCCATGGTTTTGCAAATACTCAACCAGTGGCACGAAATCCCCGTCGCCCGTCACCAGAACAATGGCATCCAGCTTGTCCGACATGCGAATGGCGTCAATAGCCAAGCCAATATCCCAATCTCCTTTCTTGTGGCCCCCAAAAAAAACTTGCAGGTCTTTCATTTTGACTTCAAAGCCCTGGTTGCCCAAAGCCTCAAAAAAACGCTGCTCGTCAGTATTTTGCGCCTGCACCACATAGGCGATAGCGCGGATAAGCTGCCGGCCCGAAACTGCCGTCTTCAGCACTTCGGCGAAATTTACTTTCGCCTTATACAAATGCTTGGCGGAATAATACAAATTCTGTACGTCGATAAATACGCCAACGCGCTGGTCTTTATGCTTGATCATTATTTTTTCAGTTTTAATTTTTTAGTCAGGTTCTCGTAGCTTTTGGGGTTTTCCTTTTCAAGATACTTCAAGAGGCGCCTGCGCAACCCCACCTTTTTGAGCAAGCCGCGGCGGGAAGAAAAATCTTTCTTATGCCCCTTGAGATGGTCGGTCAGGCGGGTTATCTCCTCACTCAAAATAGCGATCTGGACTTCCGGTGAGCCAGTATCGTCTTTGTGGGTTTTATACTTTTCGATGATTTTATCTTTTTCTTTTTTAGTTAGCATAATGCCGCTTCCTTTGTCCGCGAATCCCGAGTTTTGGGGCAACCACACCGCAAAACCAAGCATTCGTAGGGTTAATAAATTAGTATTCTCTAGTATAAAAGGAAGCTACAAAAAGGTCAAGTAATAAAAAAGAGGTTAGCTCTACCTAACCTCGAATTTTTTGTCTGCCCGTCGCTAATGGATTTTCCCAAAAGCTTCATCAACATCATTAGAAATTTCAAAAACCTCACTTAATCTAGACATTACCATTATCCTATTAACTCTTTCGGTCAGCCCGCAAAGTGTCAATGTGCGACCCGCTTCATGGAACTTTTTATAATGGTGAATCAGGATACAATTTCCAGAGGAATTTATCCAGTCACAATCTTTCAAATCGATGATGCAGGACCTTCCCTGGTCGAGAATCTGATATAATGCTTCATCTAACTCGCCAGTATCCGGTCCGCTCATCAATTGGCCCAAAACTTCAACAATGGCCACTTCTTTTTTGCCATCTTTTTTGACGCTTATTTGAATCGTCATTTTTTCTCCTCTCTGCAATTCTCTTGGGTTTGTTCGTACTGTTTAATCTTTCCTTGAAAATCTTGGCGCCGATAAAATACAAAATCTTTGTTATCAATATCAACCACAAATGGTTGGTCGGTAATCAGCTCTATCAGCTTCTTGGCTAAATCCAGGCCACCGAGACCCACTTCGGGAAAATCAACAACAAAATCCCGCAGCTCATGGAGGTCGATAACATCATAGCTTGTTTTGCCAGAGCCTGGCAAATACTCCACCATGAAAGTAATTGTATTATCTGCTTTATGGTAGGCAATACCAGTTACTTGCCGTAAATTCTCCAACGTAATCGGCAATGATCCGCCTGGCCCCATTTCAACAGAAATCTCCAAACTGCTAACACCGCCACTGCAATTACATCCATCGCCACAGGCACATTTCTTAGACATAGCATACTCCTTTGTTATAAAGTGCATTAATTATTTCCCTAACCTTACACCGATACAATGCCGAAGTCAAATAAAAAATCCCGACAGTGATAACAGTCAGGATTTCGTAAAAACTTTAACTTCTCTGATAGAGATACAGTCATGTGCGATTCTTAATTTTTACAAAATAGATCAGTGGAGTAAATAAAAACATCTGTACGCCTAATCCTACTACATCAAAGCTAAAAAAGTCTACCTTGGCCATAACCACAAAAAGTATTACTCCAATTATTGCAACAACTGCTGTGAATCTACCCTTCAATCTATTACTACTAAGCGCACATAATGAACTGACGATAGTATATAAACCGCAAAGCAGCAGTATCCTCCCTCGTGGTCCTATCTCCAGAGCTCCATATAAAGTAATGATCGCCCCGATGGCCAGGATCAACAAAAATTTCCATATGCGCAGCATTACTGCCTCCTTTATTTATAAAAATATATTTCCAAAGATCGTTTACCTAAATCATAACATAATATCAAAAACACACACGTCTGTCAATCTGGGCAGCTGGATTTTCAATACTTTTTATAAGCTTACAATACCATGCTATACTATAGGTGAACATAAGAATAAAAAATCCAAGGAGGAAGTATGAGTGGCAGCATTGACGGTAATGACAGTTGCAGGAACTACTACGCAATTCTCCAAGACCCATCAGGAGCCACGAGAAAAGTGTACTTATACCGCACTACAAGCGAAGCAAGAGAAGAGGAAGCGGGCAAAGCCTGTCAATCAGGAGAAACGGTTAAAAAAATTGATTTCGATTTGACCGTTCCCAAATCCTGTGGAATTTAAAGGAACCATTATCGGTTCCTTTTTTATTTTTTTTCTTAGTCCTTCCCCTTCTTTTCGAAATAATTGCGGATCACCCCCCCCTAGAAAATACCAATAGAACAAGGCTCAAATTAAAAAGCCCCAGTGTTTAATAACCAGGGCTTTTATGTACAGCATGCGGCTTTGAACTGCTGGCAAGGGTTGTCGGCTGGCTATTAAGGCATGCCCAGATCACTGCGGTGCAAAAATTTGCCGTCAGCACGCCTTCATTATCATAGAGCTTCCAAAATATTACTGCCACCGCAATGCCTAAAGCTAAAGTAAAAATACCAGCCGCATCCACATTTTTTTCGGTTATAGCGCCGGCTATGGCTGCTACCAAGGAAAAGGCGGCAAGCGTGCTCATATATTCCAGCCAATAGCCTGAAACGTAACTTACCAACACAGCCGCCCCGACGCCAACAATGAAAATCCAAAAAAATTTCGCTGCTCGTGACATAAAGCCTCCATAGTTAAATGCTCAAAGGACATTAATAGGCTATCATAACAACTATCGACTGCTTCGTCAACTGTCTTTTTGACTATCGTTAGTATGCGTCGTAAAATAAAACCATGAACAAGACATTACAACAATATATCGATGGGTTTATCACGTTTTTACATACTGACAAAAAGATCAGCGCCGCCACTTGTCGCAGCTATTATGCTTATTTACAGCGATTCCAGCAATTAACCGGCATAGCTGAACCATCGGAAATAACCATGCATACTGTAGGCCAGTTCCGTACTAAACTCGTCCGACTCCCCAACCAACGTGGGCAAAAATTAAAATCCTCAACCCAAAATTACCATCTCATCGCCTTGCGTATATTTTTGAAATACTTGCACGCACAAGGCGTATCTGCCTTATCTCCGAACAGCATAACGCTATATACACTCAATCCAAAGGCCAAAACAACCAGCCGCCTGCAAATCCAACAGCTCCTGGAAGCGCCCCTTTCTTACCGACAAGGCCAGTTGCTTCGTTGGCGGGATAAAGCTTTGCTGGAATTACTGTACTGCAGCGGACTAAAAGTATCAGAGCTGTGTATCCTGCAAAAAAAACACTACAATCAAACACGCCAAACCATTACCGTAAGAGGAGCCAATAGCCAACTACGCGCCATTGCTCTAACCAACCAAGCTGCTTATTGGCTGCATAAATACTTGTGTGTAAGGACCGACAACCTTCCCGCTTTGTTCATTCGCCACGACCGAGCAAAATCTAAGCAGCTGCAAGTAATATCGCCTAACGACTACCGACTCACTCCGCGAACTGTACAACGCTTGATAAAAAAATATATCCAAAAAATTCCAGAACGTCGAACCATCACCCCCCAATCACTGCGAGCCGCGTTTGCGCAAAGACTCTTGAGTAGAGGCGAAAGTAATGAAAAAATACAAGCTGCTTTGGGGCTGACTGCGGCAAGCACAAAACGGTATCAATCTGTTTCATAACGATTGACCTTTTACCTTTTTTTTGCTACTATTCCGATATTCTTTTAGAATACTATTCTTCCCGCCCGCCTTAGCGAGCCCTCATAGCTCAATGGATACCTGCCCGCCATTGCCATCGCCCCTGTAGCTCAATGGATAGAGCGCCGGCCTTCTAAGCCGGACATAAAGGTTCGATTCCTTTCGGGGGCAATGGCGATGGCAGGCGGGGAACGCCGGCCTTCTACTGTGCCCGCCACAGTGTGAGCATGGTGAGCGCGGCGGCAGGAGCCTGGGATGGAAGTTCGATTCTTCCTGGGGACACTATGCAAATTAAAGACTACCAACTGTTCGATTCTCGAAGTCCCGAGCGAAGTCGAGGGACGAAGATCCCGCCGAATGGCGGGACTACCGAGGGTAATTGAGGCGAGCGGGGCGGGTAAGCCGGACATAAAGGTTCGATTCCTTTCGGGGGCAATGGCGATGGCAGGCAGAACTAAAAGGTCCGCTAGAAAAACAACGCATAAATCAACCCCACTGACCAATGGACGGCAATAACGTATGCCAAGCTGTTGGTTTTTAGCTTGAGCCAGCTCAATATACTGCCGAGAATAAAAGTAGCGGTTACCATAATCCAGCCATAGTGAAGATGGGCTATGGCAAATAAAAAAGCGGTTAAGAATACTACTAACCACGCCCTATTGGTAGACTGGCGTAATACGCTTTGGATATAGCCGCGGAAAATAAATTCCTGCAACGGAATGCTGATCACCAGATACAAAGCCAAGAAAATCCACGGTACTGGCTGCTGCCATGGGGTAAACGTAAAACCAGGAAAGAGGCTAAGACACACAATCGACAACACGGCCGTCAGCACCCCCACTAAAATCATAAATGCTAAGAAGTACCACCAATTCGGCCGTGTCACACCAAATATTCGCCGGCTCATCTGATGTTTCCGCGCGCTATACACGCACCATCCGGTGGCTGCCGCTATCATCACTATAGTAATAAGGCTAATGCCTATCCGGCTGGTTCTGAACAATAAAAAGGCAATGACAAACAGCACCGTAATGCCAATAACTAAATACAATAAATCACGCAGTTTGGTATTCATACTATACATTATCATAATACGTTTATAACATTTTTTCAAAGCGCTGACTGGACAAATCCTTTAAAAAAACTATAATAAAAAACACTTAGTAGAAGTTTTTTAAAATTAAAAAACGCTGGGCTCTTTTGAATGATTAAACCATAATAAATAAAGTAATCCGAGCAAATGCTTCGCATTTGTAAGG
>CAZJUO010000008.1:0-25822 GCA_964549245.1 uncultured Gammaproteobacteria bacterium | reverse complement strand
GCAACTAAAGCTTTGCTTTACTTGCTCTGGCGAGCAAGGTTTTGCAACAAGCCCAAATAATGATTAATTTTATAAAGCCTTTATTTTCATTGACAATAATTGAAATGGCTCCGGATAATCCCCCTTGATTTACTGCAAGAAATGCAAAAGGTAAATTCTCCTTACAGAATAAGTCAAAAAATCGCCCTTTATCTTTTTTTTGGTCTTCAAGAAACGCTATAAGATATTTAGGGTCAAATTTATCACCTGAAGTCGATACCTCAATCATCTTCATTTTATCCCATCTGTTCTCTTGCGAAAGAGCAGTAGCGTAATGCCTACACTGCCAAGCAATATATTTTTCAATTGGCAGTATAGACTCTATAATCTGTTCGTTTGCCTTTGAACTATACCTTTGATTAAAATCTACTTTTTGATGTAATTTTTTTCCAATAATAATTGGATACTTTTCATCAGTAGTAGGTATTTTTGAAGCATCTAACTCGTATTTGTCGCCTATGTAAAACCATCTTTCTTGATCCTTAAATTTCACAAAACAATTATCACAGACTTTAGGTAAAGGACTCAAATTAAAATCAGTTAAATTACTAATTATGGCGAATACAAAAAATAAACTCCCATACTGTTCTGGATTAGGCGAATTAAGTAATATGATACCTTCAACAACTGATTTTAAAGCCTTGTCTGGCTTTTTATTTTTCAAATAGACTTCTGTTTCTACACCGATTTTAAATTCAAAAGTAAAGTTAAGGTCCGAATATTTACTCAAAAGAGCTTCTGCTTCCCTATATTGACCTCTTCTTAATTTTGCAGCTACAGTTTGTCCTAAAAGGATTTCTTTATTTAGATCATCTAATAATTCTAATTCATGTTTATTGGATAATATTTGTTCGCCAATATGAATCATTTCAGTGAATTTATCTAATTTCTGGCAGGCAGTATATTTTTTTAATTTAAGTTGGAGGCGATTGTGTTTGTTTTTTTCAAATTCAAGCAGCTTATCGATTATAATTATTGCAAATTCCCATGCGCCCTTTTTCCATGCAACATCTAAGATGGGCTGACATTCATAGAAATGTAGATTTGAAAAATCATATCCTTTAAGCAAGTCAAATGCCTCATCTAGTCTGTCTTCATCATAATTTATTAAAAGGCGTAGTTTCTCCTTTTGTATCGTTCCATCATCTGGAAGCTTCTGGATTATCAGCCTTCGCATTTTTGGAAATTCTTTAGCTGAATTGGCAAAAGCAAGACTAAACCTTATATCGCTTTCCAGAAACTCCCACGCTTTGTTGTATTGACTTTTGTTCAAATTGTCAAGAAACTCATTTATTTTTATCTTACCCGTGGATTTAAAATACTCTTTCCCTGAAGATATTAGAGTACCTTTCAGACAAAATTGAAAAACAATAGCTTTTGATAATTCATCAGATATTTCTTTATCTGAGTCTGCCAGATACTTTAATAATATATCAAAGCTATTTTGGGGTAATTCTGTATGCATTAGAAGAACAACAAGAAGACTGTCAATCATATGGTCGAAATAGCATTGCATCAATAACTCAAATGTATTTTTGGCTAGTACGCCGATTCCAACAGGAGATTCAAGATATATTGATGCATTAAGCCTTCTAAGGTTGAAAATAGACTGAAACCTTGGACTCATTCCACCCAATTTGTTAAATCTATCTTCAATTGAAGCGATTTCGGAAATGTATATATTTAGATTTTGTTGCAGTGTTTCTTTCTTTGTACCTTGAGAGAAAATAATATTTAGCAATATAGTTAATTTAACATCATAATTATTGATTTTGTCTGGATTGAGTTCTATGGCTCGCCCTATAAAACTTAAAGCTCTATCTTTATCTCCGTCATTATTAAGAATAAGTGCATAGATTCTATAATAATTGGATTTCATTCTTGATTCTTTTGGAAATGTATTCTCATCAATTGTGAAAATGTTTATATGCTTCTGCAATCGTATATCTCTTATTAGCTTCTCTAATAATAGCAGATTATTTTTACTGTTAATTCCTTCAACTTTATTCAACAGAGTGTCATTTTTATCATAATCCTCTAAATTGAGATAATATTCGGCAAGGTATAAAAAAGCCCAAGGATTATCTGGATATCTTATGCAAAGCTGTTCCAATAACTTTATGGCTTCGTCTGTTTTTTCTAACTTCTGAAGTATTCTAGCTTCTAATATATCATACTCCAACTGAAGAGACTCATCTTTTAAACCCAATAGAATATCTTTTATATGCTCCAATGCTTTTTGAGCGAAAGTCCCATTTTCTCTATCAAGATCAATCTCAATTATTCCAAAATATTCCTGAATAATGCTGATGGCTTTAGATGAATCGGTATTAAATCCAAGAGCCAAAATATCGCACTATTGCCTGAATAGGCAGTACTTTGTGGATAACTAATATTTTTAGTATAATAGTTACGAACATTCTCCACTAAGGCCAGCCAAACCATACAGCCAGCCAAATCAGGCTGGTTTTGTGTTTGTTTAGCCTCAAATTGAGGTTCGCACCTGTTAAAATTACCAAAGTCATTTTACCCCCATAAACATTGAGTGAGTGAAAATAGGGTGAATTGGAATTGAACCACCTATGTATAAGTTGGCAGATAATAACATTGATTTTCATTAATTAATTTGCTAAGCTTGGGTTAGTTTCTCACACCGTCCAGGGCGACATCAGAATTTAACAATATCAATTTTAGCTATTTGAATATTAATGATAACTTTATGTCCAAAACAACAGCCTGGATTATCCTCGTGGTAATAATCCTATTACTCCTAATCGGCGGGTATTTCCTGTTTTTTCAGGAGGAGGAGACGAATACCAATGCGGTCGTTATTACCAATCAAAATACCAATGCTGCTGTTAATACCAATACTGCCACCAATGTAAATTCTACCGCTAATGCCAATATTGACACGAGTGATTGGTTGACGTATACCAATGAAAAATGGGGTATTTCTTGTAAGTACCCATCCAATGTAAATGTTATTGAGAATATTGATAAAGGTTACGTTGAATTTCGCGGACCGGAACAAAAACCCAATGGAGGATTTTGGCCAAGATATTTTATAACTCATGGTGATAATGACTTTTATAATCCACCAGCAGATACTGACGTATCATCCTGGGTGACGATACCCGAGTCTGACACTATTAAAATAGGCTCACCATATATGATTGCAAATCATGAAACAGTGCACCAAGTATCATTAAAAACCCCGCAATCTAATGGCACGGATTATTATTTTGTAATAAATGGTACTAAACTTTTCATGATTCAGGTTCGTCATGATCTCTACGACCAGAATCAACCCTTGGATTTTGCCTTTTTGGAAAGTATTAGATTCAATAATTAACATAGAAAACTCAATCATTCATAAAATAAAAAACAGGGATAAGAATGGAGGAAAATGAACTTTGATAATCAAGGATAAATAAGAATAGCATCTAAAAAGTATAGAAGGGAGAAAAAGATGAAAGCAGTTATTGTGGGAATTTTTATGTTGTTCTTGGCAGGAGATCTACATGCGGTCAATTGTGCGGATCAAGAGGAACCAGAGTGTGGATGTATTATGGCCTATATTGATAGTGTCGCTGCCAGATATAACGGTTATTATCACGGTTGCATCAATGGATGTCTTTCGTGTGACGGGGATGGAACCTATGGTGGACAGTATCAATGCGTAGAACTGGTAAAGCGTTTCCACTATCGCGCTGATTGGAGCGGTGACGGTGGAACGTATTTCGAAACTGCCGAACAAAAGGACCTGGTAGCATACGCACGAGCTGTCAGTGATGTGCTTCCTGAGCACGGCGATATTCTCTGCTGGGATCAGGCAAACCATGTGGCACTTGTAGATCAGGTTACAAGCCAGGGCGGAGGTGAATACGATATTAGGATCGTCGAGCAGAACTGGAATATTGATGGAAATAGGCACCTCACTCTAAAAACTAACGAAAATGGTAAGTTGTATTTTGATAATACTGACATCCAAGGTTGGTTACGTAGTCCTGATTATTATACCCCAACATTTATCGGTGCTTGCACTTCCCGAACACCAGATTATCCACCCGGTTGTAACTACTATCCAGTTACCCCGGGGCAGGTACTGCCGGTATCATTTACCTTTAGAAATGATGGGACAGCGTACTGGACTAATGACGGGAATCAGCCATTCTATGTCGAGCTGCATTCCGTGACCGATCAGTACAATGCCGACAGCCCATCTGATCTGGTGCATAACTGGATTGATGGGAGTAACGTCGTTATCACAACGACGACCGGTAGAGTAGATGCGGAAGGTCAAGGATTGTATTCATTTGAGATACAAGCACCTATGATGCCTGGAGAATATTACTTGTATGTGGCGCTGTACCGGCCTCATACAGGACAATATTTTTCTGACTCCGGTCCAATGCTGAAAATACGGGTAAGCTCCATCAATGAAGGTTTAGCCGCCTATTGGAACTTCAATGAGGGGACAGCTATCGATAACTCTGGTGCTGGCCATAACGGGGTTATTTACGGCGCCCTGCCAACTAGCGGTGTCTATGGCCAGGGGATGGCATTTGATGGCCTTGACGATTATATAGATATCGGTGATGTTGACGAACTGGAGGATGCCGATGATTTGAGTATTTCCCTGTGGGTAAATTTCGCTTCATTTGGCGTTCCCGGGCATTGTGGGCCAAATTGCATGCCTATACTAAGTAAGCACTACAGTAGCCCCAATTATCCTGATTTGAATTCATATATTTTGACTGAAAAGGATGGCATTTTGTCATTTACGGTCGGTGACCCGTCCGGCACCGTTGCTGGTATACAATGTAACCATGATTTTATTATCAATACCTGGCATCATCTTGCTATTACTTATCATACTGGTGAGACCTCCATGTATATAGATGGCCAGGAGCAAACGTGTGGGCAAACACTTATTGTTACTCATATTAATAATTCCAATCAACCGCTTCGCTTAGGTGCCTGGTATCATTTGTACAATCCGGAATATATGGCCTTCCACGGTAATATGGACGAGGTTCGCTTTTATAATCGTACTCTCACTGCGGAAGAAGTGACAATGCTGTACGAACAGGAGGAACCGGCTTTGGTTAATGAAGCAGAAACGGTTATGCCGCCCAGTTATACCATCATCCAATCAGAGAGTGGCCGTTTAGACGATGGACAATCAACGGCTACGGACATTATCGTTGATTTATTCTTTAGTCTCTATCGTGGTATATTGAATTTTCCCGGCAGTGAGCTGCAATTATCGGTTTACCGTCCTGACGGTACGCTCTTTGAACAATGGTCTTCAACACAGCCACCACTCCAGCTGGCTTTTATGCCTGATACGGCAGGTGAATGGACCTTTACCGCTACGGCTATTGATATTCCTTATGAGGACTATCCTTATGCTTTAGTGGTTGGGGTTTCTGAAGAATACTGGGTACCAGGCGATGCTAATGAGGATAGTCTCGTTAATGTCTCTGACGCGGTCTATATCATCAATTTCGTGTTTATCCCCGGTGCGCCAGCGCCAATTCCGTACCTGGCTGGTGATACAAACTGTGATGAGCTAGTTAATGTCTCTGACGCTGTCTTTATTATCAATTATGTATTTATCCCAGGTTCACCGCCGCCCTGCATTCCCTGGGAAGAATAGTAAATGTTGATATTATTTTCCTAATCATAACTCTCAAAGACATGCTTTGAGAGTTATTTTTATAGCTCAATATTGTTTAAGCCATGCTTTTATAGGCTTTTTCCATGAAAAAAGTTCGAACTTCCTTTACTAGGCGGTACCAATACACAACTAATAAAATTCCCAGCCTGCAATCAGTACAAGCTGGGATGTATGTAAAAAACCTCGCCAAGGTTTTTTATTTTTTCTTATGAACCAGGCTATAAGCGCCTTTTAAATGCTTGCCATCCCCCAAGGTGGTAGCTATCTTCCGCGACTGCCTTCCGCTCATGGCTTTGGCCATAAGCACGACCAACAGAACAAAACCGGCAATCCCGCCGATTGCAATTATTGCTGGTGATTCCATCATTAGGCACCTCCATTTAATTTTGTTATACGTACCAGTTTTTACTTTATGTTTTCCTGGCACTGTAGCATAGACAGCTGGGCATGTCAAGCACAGTATATAAAAAGCGCTATATATATCATAGCGCTTTGGGTTTTTCTGACGGCGGCTGCAAGCCAGGCTCGCAATCAGGACATGAGATACGTACAAAGATGAACCCAATAACCAGCAACAAGAAGCCGCTCAAAAAATTCAATGACATAAAGCTGTTTCGAACCATGATCACCAAACCCAACGCTCCGGCAAAAGTAGCCACATACGACCCCAATATGATGAGTAAAACATCAAAGAGCATCATCTCCCTCCTTCGTGAACAATACTATTATTTATCCCAGTATAACATATGGTACAATACATAAGCAAGCATTAAGAAATTTATTTATGATAATTCTAGGAATAGAAACAAGCTGCGACGAAACCGCGGCCGCCATAGTCCAAGCACAAACAAAAAGTTTGCGCGTATTATCTCATGTTGTCGCCTCCCAAATAAAAACCCACGCCAAATACGGCGGGGTAGTGCCAGAAGTTGCGGCTAGGCAGCATATCACCGCCATTATCCCAACCATCCAAACTACCCTTAAAAAAGCTTCACTGCGGCCAGTCGACCTTGATGCTATTGCGGTTACCAGGGGTCCGGGATTAATCACTTCCTTGCGAGTAGGCGTGCAAACTGCCAGAGCCTTGGCTTACGCTTGGCATACAAAATTAGTTGGAGTAAACCACATGGAAGGGCATATCTATGCCAACTGGCTCAATCACCCTGCCATTGCTTTCCCTGCCTTGAGCTTGACGGTATCCGGGGGGCATACGGAATTAATTTTAATGGCCGGCCATGGCACATACAAGCTGATCGGTCGGACACGTGACGACGCAGCCGGTGAAGCATTCGACAAGGTGGCCAAAATCCTTCGTGTCGGCTACCCCGGCGGACCGAACATCCAGCGCCTGGCTGAAAAAGGAGACTCTACGGCTTATAATTTTCCTCGGCCAATGCTAACCCATAACAATTTTGATTTTAGTTTTTCTGGATTAAAAACGTCAGTACTATACCTAACCAAAGGTAAAAAAATTATTGGCAAAAAACTGAATAATATCACGGCCAGTTTTCAGCAAGCAGTAACCGACGTACTGGTTGCAAAAACAGTTGCCGCCGCTAAACAGCATAAAGTAAAAACCGTGCTCTTGGCAGGCGGCGTGGCCGCCAATCAACCGTTACGCGAACAACTGCAGCAAGCACTTAACAAAGAAGTGCCAAAGACCTCCTTTTACACGCCGCCGCTTGAACTATGCACGGATAACGCTGTCATGATCGCCCTGGCTGGTTATTACCGCACACGTAAAAAATACTTCACCGACTGGCGCTCGCTGGAAGCAGATCCGAACTGGGAATTGGTATAAAAAAGTGCAGCCTCAATTGTGAGACTGCACAGATAGGACACAAAGAACTGCTTGCAGGAAAACAGCTCGCGCAGTGGTACCTTTTGCTACCAACTAATGGCCGGCTCCGCTCGTATCCGGCGGGGTGATGTCGAGCCCGCTTCTCCGAATCGATAACGTAGACAACTGAATTACATCCTGGGCCAGTGTTTGACCAAAGGCTCGGGCCACGTCTTCGGGCAGTCTGTTTTTTTCAGTCGCCCGTTTTATGCTGTGTTCGTCATAGATCAGAATATCCAGAGACATCATTGGTTTCACCTCCTTTCGGATGTTTGATATTACCATAACATGGAAGGTTAGTGCGTGCGGTGGAACCCTTATGAGCGTGGCCGCATTCATTGATCGAGTTTCACCACCGCACTGCTTAAAGCTACCAGAGAGGGATGCTTTTTGAATTACCGCGGCGCAATTTTACGTACCGTTGATATGCGGCAAGCATATCATGACGGCCGGGCATGTTATGTGCCAGCAGCTGGTCAGCCAATGCTATGCATTGCGCTTCGCTTATACCCAAGCTCTGGGCCAGCCGCAAATAGGTTTCCCGTGTGCAGATAATCAACTGCTGTGTTTCGACTGCCATATACACCTCCTTTCATCAGTTTAAGATTCCGACGGCCAGTATTGATATTTTTACGTGCGTGTTTTCATAATGGATATGTTTTGCCATACACAAAAACACCTCTTCTGGCAGAAGAGGCTCGGTGTGTAGTTTGGTTAGAGGGGTGGTATATTATGTCATACTTTTTTGCACACGCGAAACAACCTCTTCGTTAGAGAAGAAGTGGAAATAAAAACGATACCAGGTTTGTGTGCTAAAAGTATTCATAGCAAGAAATATTGTAGCACATCGAAAAACAGCTGTCAAGCTGTGGCTGATCCGAATTGGGAATTGGTATAAAAAACTCGCACCCTAGGCGCGAGTTTATGATTTAATTCAATAATAAAATGTTATAGCTTCTCACCACAGTCGGGGCAGTACTTTGTCCCTCCGCCTTCTAAGGCACTGTGCCGTTGCTGGCAATTACTCACCGGCTCACCGCCAATTTCTTTTCCACAATGTCTGCAGTACTTGCCATACTTAGTGTGCTCTCCGTTCGGTGAACTTAGGCATTCTACTTGTTTTTGATTATCATCACTATCGCCGTCCCTGGAAGGACCCGAATTACCATAAAAGTATGCCATTTTCTCTCCTGGTTTTTGATTTGCTATTTTAGTTATTTTATTCAGCTTAGCTGAATATTGATTATATAGGCAACAAATGCCCTCAAATAAAAAACCCACGCGCTGACGCATGGGTTACGTACAATATACTGGTGGCAAGCTTACAGGAATGACTGCCAATACGTTATCTGAACATCACCCCATAATACCACGTCTATGGTACTGCCAGAGGTATCTTTGAAAACGCGAACTGGTAAATAAACGATTACTACATCGCTGGTGCCAAATTCAACTTCACCAGCCCAGAGGTCGTAAGCGAAAGATCCAATATTGTAATGCACTATCATATCAAACGTACCTGAATCGTGGTATTGGCCCAGCACAACCGCCGGACTAATCAACCAATAATACTGGTAAGCAATCGGACCAATCGACTGATGGAGTTCATTCATGAGGTCTACGGTGTAGTATCGGTCCGTTCCCTCTGGTCGTAGATAGACGGAATTTTTTTTCAAATATTCTCCGCTCTCTATGTCCTGGCACCTGACACATACCAACGCATGGGAATGAGTAAGAAGTGGTTCCTGTGGCTCTAAATCTACCACTACTACCTCATTATCGCTTGGCTTGATCTGGACGACGGTTCGGCTAAAGAAGCCCCGCCAATTCACTCCCTCGATAGTATACTCTTTGTAATGAAGCGTATCACTGGGAGGTATTGTATCAATAATCATAATAGTATCGCCTAAAGCATAGCGATACGGAACATTGTTGATACAGACAAAACAAGTAGCCGGAGCCGGGCCATGCGGAAAAATAAATCTCGCTACTACTTCCATCGGCTGAGGATCGGGTTCGACAAAAGTGCCGGGCTCCGAACAGCCAACCACCAATATGACTATAAATAGTAGCAGTATAACTAAGCCCTTTTTCATATGTACCTCCTTTTGAAAAAGGTGTTTTTATTAATGTTCAATATGTGTATTTTGGTATTTGTTAATTTAAACAAGGGGAAGCGGTGTTGTCAATGCTTATTATTAAATAATAAAAAAGAGAGCCCTGTAGGACTCTCGCTGCTTCGCCATAGCTGCTGGATAAAACTCAATCAATAATCGTTGGGCAAGGTGAAGAAGCATAAGGTGGACACTCCTCTATGATTTCTGACTCTTCATCTGTCATACTCCCATCAATAGCGGACATGTCCCAACCGGTACCCAGGCAATGGGAACAAGTAGTGTCGCCCGTGGTTAGTGGTAACGCGCATGGTATTTTTCCAGTACCATGGCATTCTCGACATGCTTCACCGACTCTTTTCTTATTGTTTTTCACGATCGCTCCTTTTCTTTATATTTGAGTAACAGTGTATTATAATCAAAGTACTACCTGTTGCTTGGCCTGCTATCGATTAGCCGTCAAGCGCTGGAAAAAATAAGGAAAATACGGTACAATTATCTACCTATGAAACAAGAGCTAGAAAAGGCATATCTGCCACAAGAAGTCGAAAAAAGGATATACAAAACCTGGGAATCTTCGGGTTTTTTTAATCCTGATCGCCTGCCGCACGGGGGTAAAAAGAAATTTAGTATCGCTATGCCGCCGCCTAACGTAACGGGCGAGTTGCACCTGGGACACGCTACGGGAATAACCTTGGAAGATATTCTAATACGTTACCACCGCATGCTAGGCGACAAAACGCTCTATCTGCCCGGCACCGACCACGCCGGCATTTCCACCCAGGTGGTGGTAGAACGCTTAATCAACAAAGAAGGACTCAACAAGCATAAGCTGGGCCGTGATAAATTTCTTAAGCGCGTGTGGAGCTGGAAAAAGCAGTACGGCTCACGCATCACCGAGCAAATCCGCCAGCTGGGCGCTTCCTGCGACTGGTCTCGAGAACATTTTACTATGGATGAAACGCTGACTACTGCCGTGCAAACCGCCTTTACTAAATTATTCAATGACAAACTGCTGTACCGGGGGAAGCGGATCGTCAACTGGTGCCCCCGCTGTGCTTCAGCGCTTTCGGATCTGGAAGTGACTCACCAAGAGTCTCCTGGTAAATTATGGTATATCAAATACCCTTTATTCGGCAGTACCAAATACGTAGTGGTGGCTACCACCCGCCCGGAAACAATGTTGGGCGATACCGCCGTAGCCGTGCATCCTAAAGACAAGCGTTATAAAAAATTCATTGGCAAAACGGTCTTGCTGCCCATAATGAACAGGGAAATACCAATTATTGCTGATTCGCGGGTGGAAACCGAGTTTGGCACTGGCGTAGTAAAAGTAACTCCGGCGCATGACCATCTTGACTATGACATTGGCACTGACCATCAACTGCCGGTCATTAATGTTATTGGCCATGACAACAGGATGACCAAAGAAGCAGGGGAGTATTATGGCCAGAGCGTGCAAGAAGCGCGGCACAGCATTGTTAAAAGGCTGGAGGAAGAGGAACATATTGAAAATATTGTTGAGCATATCCATAACATCGCCCGCTGCGAACGCTGCAGCGCGCCGATCGAACCGCTTATTTCTGAACAATGGTTTTTAAAAATCGCACCGCTCGCCAAACCGGCTATTGAGGCAGTTAAAAAAGGGCAGATAAAAATCGTGCCCAAACGTTTTGAAAAGGTATATTTCCACTGGATGAATAATATCAAAGACTGGTGTGTTTCACGCCAGCTCTGGTGGGGGCACCAAATACCCGTTTGGTACAAGGACGGCAAAGTGAAAGCCTCGGCCAAAAAACCGGCTGGTCGGGGTTGGCAACAAGACCCGGACACTCTAGACACCTGGTTTTCATCGGGCCTATGGACTTTCTCTACCCTTGGCTGGCCAAAAAAAACAAAAGACCTCAAATTATACCACCCTACCGATGTAATGGAAACGGGCTGGGACATCCTCTTTTTCTGGGTAGCCCGGATGATCATGATGAGCCTATATTTTACTAAAGAGGTGCCATTTAACACTGTCTACCTGCACGGCCTGGTGCTGGATAAAGACGGCCGAAAAATGTCCAAATCCAAGGGCACGGGCGTTGACCCGATACCTATGGCAGAAAAGTACGGTACTGACGCTATCCGGCTTTCCCTCGTGCTCGGCGCTGCTGCCGGCCAGGATTTTCGGTTGTACGAAGAAAAAATTGCCGGCTACCGAAACTTTATCAACAAGCTGTGGAATGTTTCGCGATACATTATGCAGCAGCCCAAACCCAAAAATAAAAACGCTGCGGTAGAATCTTTAGCTGATCGCTGGATACTAAGCCGGCTTAACACTGTTATCAATCAAACAACCGCCAACTTAAATAAATGTAACTTTTCTGAAGCGGGCACCATGCTGTATGAATTTTTATGGCATGAATTTGCTGATTGGTACATTGAAATCGCTAAAGTGGAAAAGAATACTGGCTTGCTGTACCAGGTTATGGAAACCATGCTGATACTATTACACCCATTTATACCCTTTGTAACCGAAGAAATCTGGTCTCGCTACAAAAAACCCACCAAAAAAAATCTGCTCATGATACAGCCCTGGCCAACGGTACACAAGAAAATGATTGATAAGAAATCTGAAAAAGAGTTTTTAATCATCAAAAACTTGATAACGGAAATCAGAAACTTCCGCGCAGAAAATAACATTGCCGCCAAAGAAAAAATTAGCGTTTCGTATTGGAATAAGCATAGTGTTGTCATTGAACAAAATGCCGGTATCATAAAAGCGCTCGCCGGTCTTCACTCCTTACAACAAGCGCCCCAAAAAACCGTCACCGGCTCAATAAACGGCCTTGATTATTATATCGCCTACCAGGCTATTAAACCTGACAAAACTAAGGAAATAACCGCCATACAAAAATACATTGAAAAAATCGAGGCTAAACTGGCTAACCAAAACTTTCTGGAAAAAGCCCCGACAGATGTTGTAGCCAAAGAAAAGCATAAGCTGCAAGAGCAAAAAGATAAGCTGCAAAAACTGCTCTAATACCTAACACAACAAAAACGGGTTTTACACATTACCCGTTTTTTTCTATGGCTTGACAGCCATTATTCCTTATGCTACGGTGTAGCTTCTGCCTGGAAACTGACGTGTCATAGGAGGATCTGGCGATGAAAAAAGAAAAACCAGCAGATACCAAACGAACGGTTATTGCACCGTTGGGGGACGCTATGGAAGCTCAATTAAACGATGCGCCGACGAAGGCTAAGAAAAAGCCGTCGTCCGGCCATGAGTCAGAAAATTCAAAAACGTGCCCCCGCCCCCAGAACCGCTAGTACTATGGGGGCTTTTTTTATTATCCAGCGCCTGGAAATATTCAAGGGCGCCTATTTGTTTTGTTAAATTGTCATATAGCTTACTGTCTTTTTGCTTTATTTCCTGCTCGTGCTCTTTAAAAAACGCGATCGCTTCTATGGCAGTCGTTAATTTTCTCGCTGACTGGCTGAAGAACCGCCGCACCAAATAATCAACGGCTTTTACCAGTTGTATTTCTATTTCCTGGGTAAGTTCCCCTTTGGTGGTTTCTTCCAGATCATAATTCCGGTTAGCCGCCATACTTTGCATTAATGCGTTAGCCTTATTGTTATCCAAACCAATAACTACCCGGGGTAATTCAATTGAACCTTTTTGGTTAGGGTTTTGGTCATCAATAAAATACTTCACGCGGTTAAGCGAATTTTTTTTCAAATTTCTGGTGGTATAGGTCAGCTTTTTTTCCAGCCCGGGCAAATGATTGCCCGTCGTGGCATCAACGCCTATATAATATGTCTCTGCTTCGGTCTTCCCTGGTATACACATAACAAAATCAACATGATTGGCATAATCATCGTATTCTGATGCCGGCACTACACTCACTTCTTCCCCCAGCCAACCGTTATAAATTCCCTCCATTAGAGCATATTCAATGGAAATTTCAGATAATCGTTTGTTTTGATTGAAATCGTCCTGTTTTTTTACCCTGTTTACAATGCCCTGGTCTCGTCGTATCTCTTCGGCATCATAGATATCAGTAAAGTCGGTGGGGGATGGCCGGGTGTCCCTCCATTCCTGAATGAGTTTATTAAATTCCGAATTTTCAGTATAATCTCTTTTTCTGTCCAAATTGCGGAACATCTGTTCTTCCGCGCGTCTCATTGAGTCAATGCCTATTCCCATAAAATTACTCTATTACTCTAAATACTTCTTCAGGGGTGGTAATGCCCTGGCCAGCTTTTATGATGCCGTCTTGGACCATAGTCACCATACCATGCTCAATGGCCACCTCGCGTATCTGGGCTTCCGATATTTTACCTTCTAGTATTTTCTTTTGAATATCATCATTCATGACCAGCAATTCAAAAATCCCGATACGTCCCGTATAACCGATCATGTTGCACTGCTCGCATCCTTTGCCTTTATAAAAGGTCAGGCTGTCTTTATTAATTTCTTTCTTCTTGCGCTCGGGTAAGGAATCAATAACCGAATAAACCCGATTCATCACTTCGGCTGGCGGAGTATAGGTTTCTTTGCAATGCTCACAAACGCGCCGTACCAGCCGCTGGCCGATAATTAAATTCAGTGCCGGGGCCAATAAAAACGGCTTCGCCTCCATGGACAATAGCCGGGGCACTGCCCCGGCGGCCGTATTGGTATGCAAGGTAGAAAGCATCAAGTGCCCGGTCAAGGCGGCCTGGATAGCGATTTCCGCCGTTTGTTTGTCACGTATCTCACCGATCATAATAACGTCAGGATCCTGGCGCAGTACCGATTTTAAACCAACCGCGTAGGTATAATGGCGTTTACGGTCTCCGCTCGTGCCAGCACCAAGCCGCTGGTCATCATCAGAGGTCTCCACCTGGCTTTGGATAATACCCTTTAATTTGTATTCAATAGGATTTTCTAAGGTAATAATTTTTGTTTCCGGCTTGTTAAGTTTTTTTAATACGGCATACAGTGTCGTAGTTTTACCAGAGCCGGTCGGTCCGGTGTTTAAAATCATGCCGTTTGGGCGTTGGATCTGTTGTACTAATATATCATAACTTTCTCCTACCAACCCCAGATCATCAAGCTTGAAGCCCGTGGCCGAAGACATCAGCAACCGCATGACAATGCTTTCGCCATGCGCGCTGGGTACGGTGGAAACACGGACATCAATAAAATCATTGGTCAAAAAAATGGTAAAACGCCCGTCCTGCGGTACGTCGGTCACGTTAATTTTTAGCTTGGCTATTATCTTGACTCGGTTGACTACTTTTTTCCAGGCTTCTTTGGGCAAGGTAGCCACATCATGCAAAAAACCATCGATGCGAAGCCGTATTTTTATATCTTCTGCTTCTGCTTCTATATGAATATCAGAAGCCTTAGCTTTTATGGCACTGGCTATCACCATAGCCAGCAAATCAGTCATCGAGGCGTGCTGGATCTTGCTGGCCAGATCATGAAATGTTTTTAATTCACGCTGGAACCGTTGCAGCTCTTCGGCGGTTATTTCGACACCGCCTTCTCTCTTTTTTGGTTTGGGAATGGTAGCGTATAATTTCAGCGCTTCGGAAAAACTATTTTCCGAGATCTGATACACTGCTCCTTGGGTTTTTGTGTCTGCAGCCAACTGATTCATAATATCATTAACCCGCTGGTCTTCCGGGTGTACCGCACCAATACGAATCTCCTGATCAGTTTTTAGAAAACAGAGTGCTTGCAGCTCCTTGGCTTCTTCTTCTGATATTAAAATCAGAGCCTCCGGGGCGATGGGAAAACCTTTTAAATTAATATAGCCAAAACCGCGCTCCTCTGCTTGCTGGCGCGTTATTTGTTCAACTTTGCGCTCCTCCATCTCCCGCATCTTTTCTGAAAGCTGTGCTTCGGTCTCGTCACTGCTGATTTGAATGCGCTGCTGTCCCTGTCGGGATATCTTTATTAAATCATCAATATTTTTATCTTTTTGTACGTTAAAGCCATCACTCATATTACCTATTATACCAAATATCAAGCCATATTAAAAATCCATGATCAGTAGGATCTGGCTTTCGCGTGCTGCTCTACAAAAAAGTTACGAGCTCTTTGTCAGATACTTTTTGGCAATGCCTACTACCTCTTGCTCGGCAGCCAATAATTGCTTTTTGGTTAAAGTAAAACGTGTAAAGTTTCTGGTGCCGGTTGGGCGGTATTCTTTAAACAAAGCAAATCCATCAATAGCCTTAGTGGTATTAACAATAGCTCCCACTCCCTGATTTGTTTCATACAAGATAACTACTATTTCTGCACTAGGCGTATTAATAATCAGCTCGTCGATAACCCCTTCCAAGTCTCCTTCAGAGGCTCCGGCTTTGGCAAAATCCTGCTTATTAAGCAGCGACCAGACAACCTTGCCTTCCATTTCGGTCTTTAATCGGGCCAGGGCTCGTCCCCACAAACGAAGCGTGTTGATAGACTTAGTCCGGTATAAATTTTTAATGATATCATCCCGGCGGGCCCCATTTTCTATTAAATAACTGCTGATAGCCAATGATTTTGGCGTGACCGTTGAGCTTTGGAAGCTCTTTGTTTTCGAAATAATGCCAGTCAGTAGGCTGGTGGCGATATATTCATCGGGCGCTTCTTTATTTAGCTGCTTAATTAGCTCAAAAACTATTTCTGATGTCGATGTGGCAACCAAATCAACCACGTTTATCTCCCCAAAGTATTCATTGGCCGGATTATGGTCAATATTAACAATTGGCGTATGGTAAAAAAATTCCGTATTGGTATCATATATTTTTCCCAGCGCTTCCAGGTCCGGCGCATCAATTACTATGATCAAATCATACTCATATTCAGATGCCGAGGTAGTAATATCGCGCGGCTCAAAAAAACCATCTTTAGGCGTAATAAATATATTAAGCTTGTCATTATTGCTAATATCATAGCTTAACTCCTGTACTTTTGTCCTTGATAAATCAAGGGAGATAATAAATTTCCGCAGGGCTGTCAGATCTGTATGTATTTCTTTGCTCTTGGGCAAGAACTGCTGCTGCGGGGGAAGATTGAACTCATTACAAACAACCTTGGAGGCTTTTTTGTTTTTCTCCAAGGTCAAAAAAAGCCCCAATCCCGCTGCTACCGCATCAGTTGACGGGTTGTTCGGCAAAACAATAACTATATTACTGCTTTTTTTGATGACATCAACGGACTGTTGTATAGCTGACCGTTCCATCTATAGTAAAAAATA
Organism: uncultured Gammaproteobacteria bacterium; assembly: GCA_964549245.1. Classification (GTDB taxonomy): domain Bacteria; phylum Patescibacteriota; class Patescibacteriia; order UBA10025; family JAHIVO01; genus CAZJUO01. The sequence continues at coordinate 8,917 of CAZJUO010000008.1, read as the reverse complement.
ATAATAAAATGGTAAGTTATGTAGTATACTGTATGAGTAATGGAATGTCAAGATTGTCTCTTTTTTTAAGGTTTGTAACCAAAAATTAATGAACATTATTACCAATTCCCCACAAGAAACAAAAAACCTGGGGCTAAAATTAGCCAAAAAATGCCATGGCGGCGATCTGTTGGCTTTATACGGCGACCTAGGCGGCGGCAAAACCTGTTTTACCCAGGGCTTTGCCCGAGGCCTTGGCCTGACGGGCCGATTGGCAAGCCCCAGCTTCGTACTTATGGCCGTACACCAGTTACCAACTAAGGCGCCAGCCGGCACTTTCTGCCACGTTGATGCCTATCGTCTAAAAAATCCCTCGGAGATTCTCGAGGTTGGCCTGCCTGATTATCTTGGCAATCAAAAAGCCGTCATTGTTATTGAATGGGCTGATAAAATTAAAAGGATAATCGCGCCGTATATAACCAGAGAGCTATTTTTCCAGCATCAAGGTCCAACAACCAGAAAAATAACAGTAACTAAAAAGAGGTAGCCTTCTGCTTGCCCTATAATTTCTTGTCTCCAGCTTACACGGCGGTGGCTGATTTTTCCATTGGCAGCTTGATGGCTTCCTGGCCGTACGTTAAGGTATCCTCAACTATCATTTTTTTATCAGTTACAGATATAACCTGCTCGGCTCCTATCGCCAGTTCTTTATTTTTAACGAGTTTTTTAATCAGGTCTCCGCTGCTGACGAAATATTTAACAATTACCTGGTTTTCGGCATTAAGCTCAAAATCAAAAATTTTACCAAGATACTGCTTGTTCTTGGTATATACGGGTAATCCTATTATATTTTCTTTGCGAAGATTCATTTTTTCTTTGAAGAAACTTCGACGGGCTCTTTTGCTTGATCCTTTTTAAATATATACCATTGCTGTCCGATAGTAAAGAGGGTTGATACTAGCCAATACAACGTCAAGCCTGCCGGGAATTGTACACCGAAAAATACGGTGATTAGCGGCATAAAGTACATCATTTGCTTATTTAAATTGGCTGTCTTTCGCTCATCCTGGGCGCCTGGAACGTTCGGTGCTTTCCGGGCCATAAGCATGCGTGACTGCCAAAACTGGGCCGCACCAGCCAAAATCGCGAATACATAATTCTTGTTTTGCGCCAAATCAAAAATGCCCAAAAACATAGTATCGATCGGCTTTTGGTTATAGAGCGCCCGTAGCGGCTCATAAACATGCTGCAACTGGTCGCTCATCAATATTGATGTTTCGGGATCAATCTGCGCCACTGCCAGGAAAGCCCGATAGAGGGCGATAAGAATCGGTAATTGTATCAATAGCGGCAAACAAGAAGAAAAGGGGTTGACCTTATTTTCTTTGTAGAATTTCATCATCTGTTTTCCCAGTTCTTCGCGATCGTTTTTATACTTTTCCTGCAAAGCTTTTAATTTTGGCTGGGTTTGCTGCAGTAATTTCTGCGACCGGATAGAGGAGCGGGAAGGCAGATAAAGCAGTAACTTGATAATGACCGTTAAAATAATGATAGCGGTACCCAAATCAGGAATGTACTTATAAATAAACAACAACGCATTAAATAACGGCTCAAACAGTATTAAATTGTATATATCTCCAATCATATTATTTTACTGGATCATACCCTCCCTTATGCCATGGATTGCACCGCAGTACCCGCTTTGCAGCCTGGTACAACCCTTTAACCGCACCGTGCTTTTCAACTGCCAACCGCGCATATTGGGAACAGCTCGGGTGATAACGGCAACAACCATACGGATAGCGGTATGAAAAAATACCGTGGTCTGGCGAAAGCGTCTTTTGGTAGAGGGTTATTATGGTAATAATTATTTTTTTCATACAAACTGCTTCTTATCTTACTTTTTTTAGAATCCGGGCGGCACTTAACAAATGATATAATTCGCTTTCAATATCTTTATATGTTTTTTCTTTAATGGGCTGCCGGGCTATTATAATGCAGTCATGCCCCGCCCGTAAGCGTTCGTGTATTCCCGCAAAAATCGCGCGCAGACGCCTCTTTATAGTGTTTCTAACCGTGGCTTTTTTATCTACTTTGGTGCTTACGCTGACCCCCATTCGACTATACGGTTTCCGGTTCGGCATTACCTTTAGCAACATCATCCGAGAGTGAAAAGGTTTTCCCTTTTTAAAAACTAAATTCCATTCTTCTTGGGTTCTAATTCGATATTTTTGTGCCAACATAAAGCAAAAACTAGGAGGCAATTCGCTGCCTTTTTTTCCTTCTCCGCCGTGATAAAACCCGCCGGCCCTGCGGGGTTTGCGATCTCTTTCTATAGCCGTGTTTCCTTTTGGTGTGTTTCTTTTTGGGTTGGTATGTCCGTTTTGGCATACGGGTAAAAATTTAAAATCAATAAAGCCTAGCATTCACCTAAAATGAATTGCCTATAGTATACCAGCTTGGGGTGGGGTGGTCAATTTGAAAATTATATCCTCATGCTATCAACAGTTTATGCACAAACTATGCCGTTTTTTAATATTCTACCCAAATCCCATTTGTGGTAAGATAGATAGTACCCATTATTTTTCTGAAATATTTTTTATGACTAATGAGCAGCTATGGCAGGCGGCGCTCGGTGAACTCGAGCTTTCCTTAAGCAAGGCTAATTTTACGACCTGGTTTAAAAATACGTTTATTATCTCCCAGGAAGATAATAAGATAATTATTGGGGTACCAAACGCATTTACTAAAACCTGGCTGGAAAACAAATACCATAAAGAAATTGCCCAAGCGCTGGCTAATGTAACCAACAACAAAGTCAGCCAAGTTCAATACCGTGTCGAGTCAAAAAAAGCTCCCGCCATACCGTCATCTTCTGCTACTGTTGACGCGGTTGGCGAACCGGCTAACGGCGTTTCGCCTGAAAAGAAAAATGGTTTCCAGCTCAACGCTCGATATACATTTGACAATTTTATTGTCGGAAAGGGCAACGAACTGGCCCACGCCGCTTGCTTGGCCGTTTCCCAAAAACCGGGCGAAGTATATAACCCCCTGTTTCTTTATGGTGGTGCCGGCTTGGGAAAAACACACTTACTGCAGGCTATAGCTCATGAAGTGCTGAAAATAAGCCCCGAGAAAAAAATCGTATATGTCACCTGTGAAAAGTTTACTAACGAATTTATTAACTCTATCAGCCAAGGGGGTGCTGAAAAATTCAAAAATTTTTACCGCTCTGCCGATGTCCTGCTCATTGACGACATCCAGTTCCTGGCAGGGAAAGAGGGCACCCAAGAGGAATTCTTCCATACTTTTAATGCGCTTCACCAGCAAAACAATCAGATCGTCATAAGTTCTGACCGTCCGCCAAAGGCTATTCCCGCATTAGAAAACCGATTGGTTTCCCGTTTTGAATGGGGCATGATCGCTGATATTGCCCAACCCGATTTTGAAACAAGGGTAGCTATCCTAAACGCCAAATGCAAAGAACGGGGCAAGCCGCTTCCGTCTGCCATTATTTCCGCCGTGGCCAACACCGTCCATAGCAGTGTTCGTGAGCTTGAAGGCGCGCTTAACCGCATCTACGCTTTTCACGAGCTAAACAAAAGCGAACCGACCGTTGAATCTGTTAAAAGTATATTAAGCAGCGTCAGCAATTACAAAAAAAGGGACAGCGCTCTTACTCCAAAACAGATTATTAGCACCGTGGCAGAGTTTTTTGAGGTAAAAATTGACGACTTGGTGGGCAGCAGCCGCAAAAAAGAACTGGTTGTTCCCCGCCAAATAACCATGTTTCTGCTCCGCGAAGAAGCAAAGTGTTCCTACCCAACCATTGGCCAAGAACTGGGAGGGCGCGATCACACCACCGCTATGCACGCCTACGAGAAAATCAAAAAAGCCGAAGAGGAAGATGAAAAAATCAGGCAGGATATTAATCTGATCCGCCAGCGTTTTTATAACAAATAATTGTTTATGTCTTGAGGATAAGTCCATTTAAGTCTGTTGAACAACTGTTGTTTACCTGTTGCGTTTTTCCGCGCTCCATTACGAAAAATTTTTTAATAGTAGGGGTTGCATAACTTATCCTCATAAGGTCAACAGTTCGCTCTCATTTCTTTCACTCTTTAGTACCACAGAAAAAACACTTTATTCCCTTACTAAAGCAATTATATAACGCTTTCCACTTATCCACCCACCTTATTACTATTAAAATATATATTTATATTAATTAATAATATTAATACTATATGAAAATTATTTGCACACAAGAAAATTTAGCCAGGGGGTTACAACTTGTCAGCCATATCGCCAGTAAAAATATTTCATTACCAATACTTAACAACGTGCTGATAAAAGCCGAAGGGGGGATGGTTACCCTGATGACCACCAATCTGGAATTGGGGATAATCTGTCATGTCAGAGGGAAAATTGAGCAAGAAGGGTCATTTACCGTACAAGCAAAAACATTAAGCGATTATATAAATTTATTGCCAAACGAAAAAGTGAGCATGGAGGTGTCAGAACAAAACCTGCGGATTGAGTGCCAAGATTCAAAAACCACCATGAAAGGAGTTGAGGCATCGGAATTCCCGCTTATACCCGAAGTAAAACCAGCCCACCGTTATGTGCTTTCATGCGGCGAGCTAAAAAAAGCCTTATCTTCTGTGGCTTTTGCTGCGGCGGTTGACGAAACGAGGCCCGAAATAAGTGGCGTCTATTTTTCCATGGAAAACGGACAGCTCATAACAGTAGCTACGGACAGTTATCGGCTAGCCGAAAAAAAGGCTAATCTTACAAAAAAAACAGAAGATACGTATAGTATGATACTTCCTTTACGAACCGCTAATGAACTATTGCGCATTGTGGGCGAGGAAAGCGGGGAAGTTGAGCTGGCGGTCAGTGAAAACCAGGTTATGTTCTCGCTGGAAAACGCCAGCCTTACCTCGCGGGTTGTTGAGGGACAATATCCAGACTACCAGCAGATCATTCCCAAGGAAAGCCGTACCACAATAACGGTAAACAATGGAGAATTCATAACTACTATCAAGCGGGCTAGTTTATTTTGCAAGCCTGGAGGAAACGACATCGCTTTAAACTTTAATACGCAGTCAGGGAAGATTGAAATATCAGCTGCCAATTTGCAAATCGGCGAAAGCCAAACGGCGCAGGAGGCTTCTATCGAGGGAGAGGACAACAATATTGTTTTTAACTACCGGTTTTTACTTGATGGGTTACAGAATATTGATACCGAAGAATGCATTATTGCTATTAACAACAGCACTAGTCCGGGGCTATTAAAACCAAAAAAAGAACAGGAAGATTACGTGTATATCATTATGCCCATCAAGCAGTAGCGAAGTTATTATTTATTAAAAACAAAATGAACTCCTTGCCAGGGGTTCATTTTTTTTATCCATCAGCGGCTTTAGTTAGTTGGAGTTGGTGTTTTTCGCGGCAGTATTAACTAGAAAATTGAAAGTGACAGTATCGCTCGTTTGGTTTTCAATATCATCAAAAACTACGGCCTTGATGTCATGGAAGCCACTTTTTAACGACGTTGCTTTGTATTGTAAGGTATAAGGTTTTTTTTGCACGGTTCCTATTTTTGTATCATCGAGATAATATACTACCCGGTCAATAGAGCGGTTCGCAGCCGTTTTGGCGGTGGAAGTAATTGTAATTGTTGATGTTTTTACTGTTGTCTTGCTGGTGGGCTGTGTGATGGTAATGGAAGGCTGGTTTTTTGTCGAGCGTATATCGCACGAACCTTCTTCGGGTAACGAGTCGATATACCCATTTTCCTGGCTCCAACGCCGTACCGGCTCTTCCCAGCGTTCGTATTGAGGGTCTAATGCAGGATCGGCGGGCGGAGCGCCTCGGGGATCATCTTTGGTTACATAATATAAGATATTATGTACTGCACGGTAGGTGGCTTCGGTGATAAATTGTTCAGGATAGGACTCCAGACACGACTGTGGTATTCTTTTATCAGTATAACTATCAACTTTAACAACCGTTTCACCCTCCAAATCGCCTTGTAATATTGGCTTATCGGCAGTATTGGCAGGAGGACTATTGAAAGGCTCTACAGGCCCCCCAACGGTACGCCGCATAAATTCATGCCAGATAGGGGCCGCTACCACAGAACCAGCCGCCCCTCTTCTCATTTCAGAGTTATCATTATTGCCGACCCAGACGCCGGTAGCAAAAGAGGGCGTATAGCCTATGGTCCAGGCGTCACGGTAGTCGTTAGTGGTGCCGGTTTTGGCAGCAACCGGGCGGCCGCTTAATGTTAAATTACTGCCCGTGCCAAAAACGTAAGCTCGCGCGCTATCATCAGACAATACATTATTGAGCGTGCGGGCTATTTCGGGATCGATAACGCGTTCTTCTCGTTCCTCATACTCCTCGAGCACCTTACCTTTGTTATCTTCTACTTTTAGGATTACCGAGGTGGGATGTTTTACCCCCTCACGAGCCAGTGCGGCAAAGGCCGCAGTGTGTTCCAGGAGGGTAACTTCGCCTCCCCCGAGAACCAAAGACAGTCCGAAGCGGCTACGGTCTTGAAAGGTGGTATAACCCAGGCTTTCCGCGGTATTTAAAACGTTGTCAATACCGGACAGATAAAGGGTTTTCACCGCCGGGATATTGAGCGAGCCTGCCAATGCTTGGCGCATGGTTACCGGTCCATGTTCAACCAGGTCATAGTTTTTTGGTTCATAATCAGCCGCGTCGGTTTTAAACCTGGTAACCAGATCAAATAAGATGGTGTCGGGTGTATAGCCCTGGGCAAAGGCGGTTAAATAGACTATAGGTTTAAACGACGAGCCGGGTTGGCGCGGGCGTATGGCTACGTTCACGTTGCCGTCAATATTTTCATCAAAGTAATCTTTGGAGCCAACCATAGCCAACACTTGTCCGGTTTTTGTATCAAGGCAAACAAGAGCGGCATTTGAAGCGTTGTAGTTGGTGGCGTTTTTTTCTGCATATTTTTTAACCACCTCTTCTGCAATGCGCTGCTTATCAATGTTTAAGGTGGTAGTAACTTTTAACCCCCCTTGTTCCAGGGTTTTCTCTCCGTATTTATTGCTTAGTAGTTCGCGGACATACAGCACGAAATGCGGAGCGATAAAATTTTCGCTGCGAGGCTTTAATTTTTCCAAGGTATTGGTGTTGTTAGCCGCTTCAGCTTCAGCTTCAGTAATGTAGCCTTGGTCTACCATTTCATGCAGTACCAGCTGTTTTCTCGCGCCCAGCTCGTCGGTATGTGAGCCGTACGGTGAGTAGTACGTTGGCAATTGAGGCAGAGCGGCCAATACAGCAGCCTCATCAAGAGTTAAATTTTTTGATGGTTTACCAAAAAAAGTTTGTGAAGCCGATTCCACTCCGTAGGCGGTAGAGCCGTATGGAATTTCGTTTAAATAAAGCTGCAAAATTTGGTCTTTGGTGAATTTTTTCTCCAGTTGGTAGGAAAGCACCAGCTCCTTAATTTTTCTGGTATACGACCGTTCGGAAGTAAGGATAGCGTTTTTTACAAACTGCTGGGTAATGGTTGATCCTCCCCGTTGCGGGCATAGGCCGCCTAAGTTGCCGAAAATTTCATGGCAAACAGCCTTGGCAATACCGGGTAAGTCAAAGCCGCTATGCTGATAAAAGTCAGAATCTTCTATGGCGACGGTAGCCTGCTTCATATAATCGGGAATGTCTTCTAGGGGCACGACGGTTCTTTTTTCCGGGCCATGGATTTCATAGAGCAGGGTTTCTCCGTCATTGGCGTATATTTTCGTGCTTTGCGCTATCGTACGATCGATGATTTTGTCTGGGTCTGGCAGATCACGTGAAAACCACGCAAAAGCACCTACCGCTACTATGATTATTACGATAAGGGTTATTACTGTGGCTGGCAGCCAATTTTTCAGCAGCCACCGAAAAGGGTTTTGCTTTTTTTGGCGCCGCGAATGTTGTTTGCGCACGACGCGCTGGCCAATTTTTTTAACACGGAAGTTGGGTTGTTTGAGGTGTGGTATGGGCATTGATTATTTTTTTTGTTTGGTAAGGAGGGCGGCGCCGATCACCCCGGCATCATAGCCTAATGATGATTGTACGATCGGTATGTCGGCGATTTCTGGGTAAACTGCAATTTTTTTTGATTTGGTAATGGCCGGACGAATTAAAGATGGGATCACAGCCAGCCCTCCGCTAATAATGATAATGTCGGGACTATAGGCGTATACCGCGTTGGCCAATCCGATAGCCAGCCAGTCTGACATCTGCTTCACTATACCTTTGGCTACGCGGTCGCCCTTGGTTGCCAGGCGCATTATCTCATACGAGGTTTTGGCAAGGCCCTTTTGTTTTTTATAGTGGGCAATAGTAGCTTTTCCAGAAACCAGACTTTCAAAGGATCGGCGGTTGTCAATAATAATATGACCAAACTCGACTGCGTTCTTGCCACCACGAAAAATATTTTTATTCATTACCAAGCCGGCGCCAATGCCGGTACCAATAGTTAGGCTCATTACTGTTTTATATTTTTTACCTTTACCGGCTATAGCTTCTGCTAAAGCAATACAGTTGGCATCGTTGTCAACCGCTACCGGTTTGCGGAAATTTTTATTAATAATTTTTTTCAAAGGAACATTTTTCCAACCAGCCGGAAAATGGGCGCTGCTAACCGAAAGGCCTTTTTCGTAGATAACGTGGCCGGCAATGCCGATGCCAATGGAGGCGCAGTTGTTTTTGTAAGCATCAATGCATTCTTCAATCCTTTGTAAAGAGTGTTTGGCGCTGCGGTGGTCCATGGGAAATTGTTGCACGCGGGAAGTTCGATTGTTTTTGGGGTTGACTAGGCCGGCTTGGATTTTGGTGCCGCCAATGTCAAGGCCCAAAATGTGGTTTTGCATAGGTTTTTTACGGTAGTGGTGATAGTATAGTCTTTTTA
>CAZJUO010000007.1:25827-27388 GCA_964549245.1 uncultured Gammaproteobacteria bacterium | reverse complement strand
CGGGCTTTTTCATCAAATAATATTTGCTTTGCCATATGTTTTCAATAAATTAATTCTTAACTAATAATTAAGTCTTGGTTGTAAAAAAGTTAGCCGACTTTGGCCAGAACATCTTCATCCTTGAGCACTTTATACTCAACCTCTTCCAGGGTTACTTCTTCACCGGCGTATTTGCCAAAAATAACCTTATCGCCTTCCTGGAGGCCAAGTTTTTTAATTTTTTCGCCATCGCCGATGGCGATCACTTCCCCCTCTTCTTTTTTTTCTTTTTCCACGGTGTCAGGCAAGACAATGCCCGATTTGGTAACCTCTTCCTCGGTTACCGGTTTAACGACAATTCGATCTCCAAGTGGTTGTAACTTCATATACCTTTCAATTAATGATTAATAAATGATATAGTTCGGTTCAAATTAGCACTCTAAATCATAGAGTGCTAATTGTGGTTACTATTATATATGACCTATTTTTTAGTGTCAACCTGGGTTTTGGAGTAAGTTATCCACAATTTTAGTCATTGCAAAACCGTGCCCACGTGCCTAAAATTAGCCAAAAAAACAAAACACCAAACGATAGACTCCATAAAAAATGGTCAAACATGCCCGCTATCAGCAAGGCCATAAAACAAAAACCAATCACCATAGGCCAGTGCTCCCTGGTACGCAGGGCATTTCTGATAAACGACCGAAAAAACTCAAATAGCAGTACCGCAAAAACCAAACCGCCAAACACGCCCAGCTCTGCGGTTATCAAGATATACATATTATGAACCGGCTGATAATCCCAAGCTTCTTTATTCGGTTCCATATCATACGACGCCTGGGTATAAGCTCCAACGCCCACTCCCTGATACCAATTCTTTTTAATAATGGAAAACGATTCCTCAAAATAATCAATCCGCTCTTGAGAAGACATTGCCTCCAAACGGCCAGGCTGGCTGATGCGTGTCTGCCATATTTCAGGAACTGTAAATACGCTCAAAGTAATCATAACAAAAAGTACGGCCACCAGCCACAACATTAAACGCAATTTTTCGGTACTACGCTGTACAATGAATACCAATATCATGCCCACAAAACAAATCCCAAAGGCAATCCAGGCCGAACGGGAAAAAGTAAGCAGCAAAGCTGTGCAGAGCACCACATACACTAACCAAAAAAATAACCGCCACCGTATCGCCTCCCGTTTTTTAGTATAGGACCATATTAACAATCCAATTGTCAGGAGTAAGCACACTACCAAAAAAGCGGCCAATATATTCGGATGCGGCAATGAACCGTATGCTCGCAACCACCGCCCGTGGGTTGTTTCGATGACAAAATCCCCCAGCACACTTGGTTGGTGCGCGGCCATGCCCAACCATTTGTTGGCTATAACCTGCTGGGTAGCAAATTGAATAATGGCCAAAACCGACTGCACCAGCCCAGCTCCTACAAAAGCTAAAGCCACTGCCACCATACGCAATCGTAAACGCATGATAACCCAAAATAATAAAACTCCCTCTATGACTCTGCCGGCCGCGTACCAAGAAATGCTCCTATTGTCCGACCAAAAAATTGACAGT
>CAZJUO010000007.1:0-25817 GCA_964549245.1 uncultured Gammaproteobacteria bacterium | reverse complement strand
ACAAAAAATAAAAAGCTGACGAGCAGCGGCCAATACTTTTTGGCATAAACCTGGGATTGTTTTGGCACCAAGATACTGCCTACCAACAGTATGAAAAAAATTAAATCGGTAGCGTATAAACTAAAACTGCCGTATTCCCAGTAATTATTATTCAGCTCCCCTTCCTGCCATATCCACCTAGCCTGCCAGGGCAGTAAAAAAACAAACAAATAGAAAAGGTATGGCACGAACTTTTGAATATATTGTTTCATAATACTTCAGCTACGCGCTGTCTCCACCGTTTTAAAAATACCGTCCGCCGATCATTGTGATGGAATTTTAAAATGTAATCAGTGATTACCACCCGACTGTCGTGATTGGCCATTGAACGCAAGTCTTCAGGCATAATATTCATCTGCATTTTTCTATACAAATGTTCCGGCAACAAAGAAGCAACAGCCTCAATAGCTCTCCGCAGTATCCCGGGCTGACTGACCATTCTGCGTGGTACAGGTGCTGTCTTATGCCAATAGGGTAATTGCCGTCTGACCCATTCATTGGCCGCAACAAAACTTTGGTATACCCCTTCATCATACACCGGATATACTTGGGCCACCCAATAGGGCAGGTAAATATCATTAGGAATTGTTAACGACTGCAAATCCATGTGCTTGGTATCGACAAAAAAACTTGGGCAGATGGTATTTTTTGTTTGCCGGCTCGAGGGGCGCAAGCCGAATAGTTTCAATAAACCGGCTACCCACCAACGCACCTGCCAGATGCGGCCCGGTTCAGTGATTATAAACAGATCGATATCCGCCTCATCACGGCTATTGCTATACGCTAAGGTATTGCAAATACCGATCATTCTGATGAAAGGCACGTAGCGCAGCCAGCGTATCACCCGTATAGCTCGAAAATACTTTCGCTCTGCCAGACGATAGCGCTGTTGCCGAAGTTTGGCACAATCTTCACGTCCCGGGAAATGATAATACCCCCGCTGCTGGACCAAGCGTCCAGACGCCACCAACCTGTCAACCGCCTGCCAAACATCAACTAGTGTAATATCGGCAAATCGCCCCGCGGCCTCCCGGTCAACAAAAAGCCACTTCCATATTTCCGTAATGGTCAAAGGGTAATCAAAAATGTCGTAGTAGGCTATCGTCTTGATAATAGCTTTTTGCAGCTGTTCCATGCCTACAGTATATCCCTTTTTACGCCAGGTTTCTAGTCAAAAGCGCGTTTTGACAAACTGCTCATAAGTCTCTAAACTAGGTTTGGAGTATAGCTCTTTAACAAAGTAGGTTATCATGTTAATTCTTACGGCAAAACGTGGTGAGCGGATTACTATTGATCATGGCAGCGTAAAAATAAAATTTCACTCGCTGAAACAAAATAAAGTATATTTACAATTTTCCGGTACAAAACAATTTACTATCCGGACAACTAAATTTCAAAAAACATACAAGAACAAATACATATTACTCTATGGCTATGTCGGCGACCGCTTCATTATTCCAGAAATCCAAACAACTGTAGTTATCTCACGATTAATTAGCTACCAAGTAAAGTTTGGTTTTATCGCCCCCCGGCATATACACATACTTCGCTCATCACTACAGCTTACATAATCTCCATACTCGTCATAATTACTATGGCGGGTTTTTTTATTATATAAAAAAAGAGCGGCCTATAGCTGTGTCGCTCTTTATAATAAACTAAATATGATGAATCACTTTAAGAAATTAGTTGTCCAACTTTTTTCCTGATGCCGGCCTCCAGCTCATTTATATCAATGAACAGGGAGGCGCCAAGCGGCAACCTGATATCGATAGAAATAAGATCATTGGTAACATTTGCGGCGCCGCTGAATCTACTGCCCATGGCTTCACCAGAAAAACTTGCCGCATGATCGTTCCAGCGCGATTGAAAGTTTGTTACCGAATCAGGCAGAGCCTGCCGTAGATTATCACGCAGCATGGCAACTACCTTGTCACTAGTCGAATGGTGCTCAATTTCTATATGCACATACGCCTCCTTAACTCTTGAGTTTTTGAAAGAACCGTCTAAATATTTAGTTTAACATTTTCTTTAAAAATTGGCCGGTATAGCTGGTAGCCACCTTAGCCACCTGACGTGGAGTGCCGGCAGCTACTATTTCGCCACCTTTATCGCCACCTTCCGGTCCAAGGTCGATGATCCAGTCTGCCGATTTGATAATATCCAAATTGTGCTCAATGACCAAGATGGTATTGCCCTTATCTACCAGTTTATTAAGTACGCTTAACAAACGCTTGACATCATCGAAATGCAAACCAGTAGTCGGCTCATCCAAAATATACAGCGTTTTGCCGGTAGCCCGCCGCGAAAGTTCAGTAGCAAGTTTGACGCGCTGCGCTTCCCCGCCGGATAAGGTGGTGGCTGACTGCCCCAGGTGGATATACCCCAAACCTACTTGATGAAGCGTTTTTAACTTATTGAAAATCGGTGGCTGATTACGGAAAAAATTCATCGCCTCTTCGACTGTCATGCCCAAAATATCAGCAATATTCTTATTTTTATAATGAATCTCCAGCGTTTGCTGGTTGTACCGGCGCCCCTTGCACTCCTCGCACTCAACGTAAACATCAGGTAGAAACTGCATTTCGATCTTTACCAGCCCATCACCCTGGCACGCTTCGCACCGGCCGCCAACCACATTGAAGCTAAACCGCCCTGGTCCATAACCGCGTATCTTGGCTTCTGAAACATGGGTAAATAAATCCCGGATATGGGTAAATACGCCCGTATAGGTGGCTGGATTTGATCGCGGTGTTCGGCCGATCGGTGACTGGTCGATATTTATTACTTTATCTAATAATTCCGTACCCTCAATGGCCTTATGTTTACCCGGTGACTCCTTGGCTCGGTGGAATTTCTGTGCCAATGCTTTGGCCAGGATATCGGTCATCAAGGTAGACTTACCTGATCCAGAAACGCCAGTGATACAAATAAACTTTCCCAATGGCAGAGCAACGTCTATGTTTTTTAAGTTAAACTCGGCCGCTTCACGGATAACCAATTGCTTGCCATTGCCCGAGCGATATTTTTGGGGAGCGGGTATAGTTAGCCGTCCGGAAATATACTTTCCTGTTAGTGACTGCTTGTGGCGCTTGATCTGCATGGGAGTACCAGACGCTACAATTTTGCCGCCGTGCTCGCCGGCCCCTGGTCCAACATCAACCACATGGTCAGCGGCTAATATCGTGCCCTCATCATGCTCAACGACAATTACCGTATTACCCAGGGCTTTTAGCGCCTGCAGGGTATTGATCAATTTCTCATTATCGCGCTGGTGCAAACCAATTGAAGGTTCGTCTAAAATATACACCACGCCGACCAGTGATGAGCCAATCTGGGTAGCGAGGCGGATGCGCTGGGCCTCACCGCCGGCTAAGGTATTGGCTGCCCGGTCAAGGCTCAAATAGTCAAGGCCAACATTGTGTAAAAACTTCAATCGGGAAATTATCTCCTTTAAAATCGGCTTGGCGATCGTTTTTTCCTTTTCGCTCACCAGTTGCAGCGAATTAAAAAAAGTTCTGGCTTTTTCTACCGTTAATGAACTTATATCAGCGATGGATTTTTTGTCTATCAATACGGCCAGTACTTCAGGGCGCAGCCGCTTGCCGCCGCATGTCGGACAAAGAAGCGTTCGCATATACTTTTCAATCTCCGAACGGATATAATCAGACTGCGTTTCTTTATACCGCCGCATGAGGTTGGGAATGACTCCTTCAAAATTCCTGGTAAACTCCCCCTCAAAACGGTCGCTGGAATATTCCATGGAATATTCCTTATTCCCGCTGCCGTATAAAATGATATCGAGCTGTTTCTTAGATAAATCCTTAACCGGCACATCAAGTGAAAATTTGTGCGCTTGGGCCACCTTTTCCAAAAAGCGGATATACCAAGCCTGGTTTGAAGAGGTCCGTGACCAAGGGCGAATGGCCCCTTCAGCCACCGTCAAACGGGGATTCGGAATAACCAAATCAGGGTCAATTTCCAGCTTGGTGCCCAAACCGTCACATTCCGGACAAGCGCCATGCGGACTGTTGAATGAAAAATTACGCGGTTCCAATGAAGGGATGTCAATATCGCAGTCAGGGCAGGCAAAATGCCGAGAAAAAAGCATATCCTTCTCTTCCTCGCCGGCTCGCACCATAACCATGTCATCCCCCAGCTCAAGCGCCGTTTCCAGCGATTCGATTAACCGCTCCTTATCCAACGTTTTGCTGTTGGTCAGTCGATCTACCACTACTTCGATGGTATGTTTTCTTTTTTTATCCAACTGCAAATCTTCCGCTTCCTCTACGGAATAAATATCACCGTCAATACGCACGCGGACATAGCCAGCCTTCCGTACTTCAGTAATAACTTTTTTATGCTCCCCTTTTTTATCGCGTATGACCGGAGCTAGAATGATAAACTGCGTATCTGGCGGTAATTCCATGATCCGCTCGGCAATCTGCTTAACCGTTTGTTTAACTACCGGCTTACCGCACTTAGGGCAATGGGGCTTCCCGGCTCGGGAAAAAAGCAAACGCATATAATCGTATATTTCCGTAACCGTACCTACCGTGGAGCGCGGATTGTGCGAGGTTGACTTCTGGTCTATGGAAATGGCCGGCGACAAACCCTCTATCTGATCAACATCCGGCTTGTCCATCAAACCCAAAAACTGCCGTGCGTAGGCGGATAGCGACTCTACATACCGTCGTTGGCCCTCTGCGTAAATAGTATCAAAAGCCAGAGATGATTTTCCTGACCCCGAAATACCGGTAATCACCACCAGTTTGTCGCGGGGGATATCAACATCAACATTCTTTAAATTATGGACTCTGGCGCCGCGTACCGTGATTGTATTGTCATGGTTTGCCATATGATAAAATCAGCGTATAAAGATACGAGAGACAGTATACACCCTATCTGGCCAGCGGTCAAGAGCGTGGACAAATAAAAAACCCGATCTGCCAGTATTAACAGACCGGGTACAAAAAAGAAGTTCATCACCGTTTAGGCTACATTTACCTTTTCCCCAGCGATAAGCTCGCTGTACGCCTGGCTAATAATCTTAGCCAGCGGCATCAACATGAAATTGATACTTTGAAATTTTCTGGAAAGATCATGGGCATTGCTCAAATCTTCTCCCTTATTAATAGAGAGGAATTCATGGCACTTGACCGTTACACGGTAAGCGCCTCGGTCAATAACGACCGCATCGCGGTCAACCTCATACCGGCGGATCGTCAATCCTCCCTGGCGGGTAACGCGCAGATAAAAGACGGGCAGAATCCGGTCGTCCCGGAGCTTATTGCCGAAAGCATACATATCCGCATGTCCCTCACGCGGAGGCTGGCTGGGCTTGAGCACCTTCAGACCATCGCCGATGGCTACCACCATCTCGGCTGATCCATTGACCTTACGCTTACCGGTAAATAATATGGCCTGAAAATCAACCGGCCTGCCATATGCTCCGGTACGTACATAAAAATCGGTAACTGACTTATGCGGGCTTCCAAAAACTGGCCGCCATACTTCTCCGTAGGTTTCGCCGCCGACAAAAAAATAATTCTTGTTGGCGTGTACGCCCGGCTTACGCTCCGCTCCCCTGGATTTTTTTGAATCCCGTGAATCCCGAGGACATACTGCTTGCACGTTAATACGCATCCGTGCCTCCAATTTTTTTATGGTTAACTTCTCTTATATCTTTTCATAATCAAGGTACTAAACAGGCCATGATACCATAAGCCTCGTCACTTGTCAAGCCCATTTTCATGTTTCACCCGGTGAATATAAGCCATATGCTATAATACCCTTGTCTATGAAGATTAACCTAAAAAAAATTCCTTTAAAACCTGGGGTTTATGTATATAAAAATAAACTGGGCGAGATACTGTATATCGGCAAAGCTAAAAAACTACGCAGCCGGATCGCCTCATATTTCCAGAAAAAAAACCAGCTGACCCCCCATAAAAAACTACTTGTAAAAAATATCGCTAAGGCAGAATTCATTATCACTTCAACAGAAACAGAAGCCGTCCTATTAGAGGCTAATTTGATAAAAAAACACCAACCCCCGTACAATATCGACCTCAAAGACGACAAAAATTTTTTGTATATAAAAATCACGCTTGATGAAGCCTACCCCCGCGTCTATCCCGTACGGCGGATCAATAACGACGGAGCTAAATATTTCGGGCCCTTTGTTTCAGCCAGTTCGGTCCGGCAGACATTACACTTGCTGCGGAGACTATTTCCCCATCGCAATTTCTCCAAACCTATCCGCAAACATCACCTGGAGTACCTTCAGCAACGCTACCCCGAATTACTCGGCCCGGCTGACCAACAAGAATATCAACAAACGATCCAACGGATTACACATTTTTTAAACGGCCACTTTACCGATATTATTACCAACCTAAAACAACAAATGAAACAAGCGGCTTCCAGGCGCCAATTCGAACAAGCCGCGCAGCTGCGTGATAAAATTGAATCCGTAACTAAAATAGCGGAAAAGCAAAAAATTGTCTCCACCAAAAAAGAAGACCAAGACATCGTCAGTATCGCTCGAGAGGATGATTTGGCGGCCATCAATCTCTTTTTTATCCGCCACGGTCTTCTGGCAAGCCGACAGAATTTTATCTTGCAAAACACCAAACAGCGGTCAGATCAGGAAATAGTGCAATCATTTATTGAGCAATACTATTCCCAAGCTACTAAAATACCTCCCCTGATAATTATTCCGACTGCGATCACCAACAAAAAACTATTAGAGAAAACCTTTCATTGCCGGCTGCTCCAGCCTGTCCGCGGCACAAAAAAGAAATTACTCCAGATGGGCCAGGAAAACGCACAGCACTACCTTGCCTCCCAAAAGGCTTCCTGGCAAAAGGAATCAACAAAAGCCAGGCAAGCTCTCCAACAACTGCAGCAAGCGCTATCGCTCAAAACCAAGCCAAAACGCATTGAGGTGTATGACATTTCCAATATCCAGGGCCACAACCCGGTTGGCTCGATGATAGTCTTCACTGACGGACAGCCCGATAAAAAATGGTATAGGAAATTTGCTATCCAAACAGTGGAGGGAATTAACGACCCAGCCATGATGGCTGAACTGCTGCTGCGCAGATTCAAAAATAATCCTCCCCCCGGGGGTGAAGACAGCGGTGAGGCAGCGTGGCCAAAACCTGATTTAGTCATCCTTGACGGTGGCAAAGGACAGCTAAACACAGTGCTAAAGCAAGTCTCGGTGCCGACACCGATCGCCGCTTTGGCGAAAAAAAACGAAGAACTATTCGTACCGGACAAAAAAAATGCCACACAACTCGCCAAACACTCCGAAGCCATGTACCTGATACAACGTATGCGGGACGAAGCACACCGTTTTGCCATTACTTTTTATAGAAAAAAACATTACCATGATATAGTCCATTCTGCGCTCGACGATATTCCCGGCATCGGCCCAGCCAAGAAAAAAAAGCTGATAACCGCTTTTGGCTCCGTTGACGCTGTACGCAACGCTACGCAGTATGAATTAACAAAAATTGTTGGTTTGGCTGCTGCAAAAAATATTAAAGAATTTTTATGAAAATTATTGACACTGAACAAGCTGAAGAAAAAATCATTGCCAAACAAAAAAGGCGACTCAAGAAGAAAAAACCCGCCATGAAACTTTCGGGTCGTAGCGTACGGCAGCTTCAGCGATTGATTATTAAAAAAGGGAAGTCTTCAAATAAATAATCATGACTCGCCTTCCTGCCTTGCCGCCCACTATACCCTGCCCTCCTGGCCATAGATGCGCAAAAAGCAATATCACTAACTGGCAAACGAAATGCGAGCAGGGGAAAAAGGCAGTAGGAGAACAGATTGACAAATAAGTCTGCTTTTGCTATCGTATAGATTACTTATTTACTCACTTAATTCGACATGGAAAATATCCTCAATATTGCACAGATTGTTCTAGCAGCGATATTAGTCGCGGCCGTTTTATTCCAAAGTCGCGGCACTGGGCTGTCTACGGCGTTCGGCGGTGAAGGCAATGTCTATCGCACCAAACGAGGCTTTGAAAAGACTTTATTCATTGCTACTATTGTAGTCAGTATCCTCTTTTTTGCTATAGCGGTAGCTAACGTACTGATTCGACAATAACCATTCTGATCACAGTGGAAGATAACGCAAAACAAAAAAAATCATCCATATTTCACCGACTACGGAGTCCGTTCACCAAGGCAAAAAAAGAGGGCGATAAGGATTCCTTGCCTACCCCACCGTCAATCTTGACCGAACAAACCGAACTGGATAAACGGCTCGTTTTTTCTTTAGCTAAAAAACGCCTTCCCTCCTGGCAGCAATTGCAATACCTGCCCCAATATTTGTCCAAAAAGGAAAAAATTATTCTCTGGGCTTTAGTTGGTTGTACCATTGTTAGCTTGGGATTTTTATTAGTTCGCTTTTACCAGCGCCATATCGTCTACCTACCCAAAGAAGGAGGCTCATATACTGAAGCCTTGATCGGCCAGCCAAATTACATAAACCCCGTTTTAGCACAGAGCGATATTGACCGCGATATAAGTAAGCTGATTTATTCGGGGTTGTTTACCTACAATGAAGATTTGGAGCTCGTACCGGATTTAGCAACCGGCTACGAACTATCTGAAGATAAAAAGGTCTACACTATACACCTCCGTCCTGACTGCAAGTGGCAAAATGGCAATGCTCTCTTGGCTGACGACATAGTCTTTACCTTTGCCACTATTAAAGATTCAGAATACAACAGTCCGTATTACAGCAGCTTTCAAGGAGTAACGATCGAACGGATTGATGATTATACAGTTACCTTTTCTTTACAAGAACCGTTCTCGCCTTTCTTATCAAACTTGACGATCGGCATTTTGCCCGCTCATATTTGGAGTGATGTTTCCCCCAGCAACTTCAAACTGGCCGAATACAACACAAAACCAATAGGTTCCGGAGCCTATCAATTTGAAGAATTAACTAAAGACCGTACCGGCACTATCAAGTCATATTTGCTAACCCCAAATCCCTACTATTACCAGACCAAACCCTACCTCCAAGAAATCAATTTTCGGTTTTATGCGGATTTTGAATCAGCTACTTCTGCCCTGAAAAACAACACTGTCGATGGCATAAGTTACCTGCCAAACGACTACCAGGAAACAGCCAAAAAGAACGATCAGCTGGTCATTTACCCATTGCAATTACCGCAGTATACGGCCATTTTCTTTAATAATAAAAACGACTTGCTCAAAGATCAGGCTATTCGGCAAGCCTTGGCCTATGCTACTGATAAAAAGCGTATCGTCACGGAATCATTAAACAATGAAGGGGTCAGTATTGACGGCCCCATACTGGAAGGCTTTCTCGGACACCACCCGGATATTAAAAAATATGAGTATAATATCGAACAAGCAAAAACAACATTAGACGAAGCTGGCTGGACCGTACCAGAAGACGGCGGTCTGCGCCAAAAAGACGGCAACGAGTTAAAATTTTCGCTGACTACCGTAGACCAATCGGATTATTTAAAAACCGCTGATATATTACGAACCAACTGGGAAGCAATCAACGTCGGCATCGAACTAAAAATAATGAATCCACTGCGAGTAGACCGTGAGGTTATTAAACCAAGAAATTATGAAGCCTTTCTATATGGCGAAATTCTAGGTTCCGACCCCGATCCCTATCCTTTCTGGCATTCATCACAAAGTCTTTCCGGCGGCTTAAATCTTTCCAACTACTACAACAAAGATGTCGATAAGCTGCTGGAAGAAGCACGGACCATTGATAACCCAGACGAACGGGCAAAAAAATACATTGATTTCCAAAATATCATAGCCGAAGAAGCGCCAGCAATTTTCCTCTACTCCCCATACTACGACTATGGCGTAGTGGAAAAAGTCAAAGGAATTGAAATCAGTCGGATAACCATTCCTTCTGATCGATTGAATGGCGTCGCTAGCTGGTATATTAAAACCAGGCTAGGCTGGGAATAACCAATTTTCTCTCGGAAATTTTAAATACGGGTAGGGGTCCCGCTTTACATAACATAATAACTTGGGCGAATGGCGGAACTGGCAGGCCTGCCCGCCTATGCCTGGGCCGAGATGGCGGAACTGGCAGACGCGCACGGTTCAGGGCCGTGTGGGGGCAACCCCGTGGAGGTTCGATTCCTCTTCTCGGCATAGGCACAGGCAGGCGCGGCGCGCACGGTTCAGGGCCGTGTGGGGGCAACCCCGTGGAGGTTCGATTCCTCTTTCGCCCATTAATTATCCACTGGCTCTGTCATCAACCGGCGCCAAATGTGATACTAATTTCATAATCAAATTTTAAACAATATATATGACTCAATCTAATAAACAAAAAAAACGAAAACGCTTCTCGCAGGCCAGGCAGGCTCTCCGCGTCATTCCTCTGGGCGGCCAGGAAGAAGTCGGTAGAAATATGACGGTATTTGAATACGGAAATAATATCGTAATTTTGGACATGGGCCTGCAATTTCCTGAAGAAGATATGCCCGGAATTGATTATATTATCCCCAATACACACTACCTGCGCGGTAAAGAAAAAAAGATCCGGGGGGTAATTTTATCACACGGACACCTTGATCATATTGGAGCCGCTCCCATATTGCTGGAAAAGCTTAATTATCCGCCAGTTATCGGCCGTCCGCTAACCTTGGCCCTGGTAAAAAAGAGGATGGAAGACCACACCAAGGGATCATCAAAAAAGCTTAAGACCATCACCATCAAATCAATCCAGGATACCATTAAACTGGGCGGTTTTAGCGCTAGTTTTTTCGCTGTTGACCACTCCATTATGGACGCCGTCGGGGTGCTCCTCAAAACCACCGCGGGAACAATCATACACCCTGGAGACTGGACGTATGAAAAAAATCCCGTCGGGCGCCAGCCCATCACCTACCACCATTTAGCTAAATTGCCCCGGCCGACCATTCTCATGCTGGAAAGCCTAGGTGCTACTGAAATGCAGCCCCGCACTTCTGAACAAACTATGTACACAAACCTGGAAGCTATTATCAAAGAAGCTCCCGGCCGCTTAATAATTGGCACGTTTTCATCACAAGTAGAGCGGATAAAACAAGTCTTGGAATTTGCCCAAAAGATGGGCAAAAAAGTAGCCCTAGATGGCTATAGCATGAAAACCAACATCGAAATTGCCCGCCAGTTAGGATATATCAAGACTAAACAAAAAAATATATTAACTGTCGATAAAATTAAGAATTACCCTGATAACAAAATCATTGTAATCTGTACCGGCGCACAAGGAGAGCCCAACGCGGTGCTTTCCCGCATCATCAGCAACAACCATCGCTTCGTAAAAATTAAAAAGCAAGATACGGTTATCTTCTCGTCCTCGGTGATCCCGGGCAATGAACGGACCGTGCAACGGCTCAAAGATAATCTGTATCGATTGTGCGACAATGTCATACATACAGATATTATGGATGTCCATAGTAGCGGACACAGTACTGCTAAAGATATGGAAGAGATTATAAAACAGATAAAACCCACCTTTTTTCTGCCCGTTTACGCTAACCACTACTTCCTCAAAGAAGCCGAAAAACTGGCAGTTAGAAACGGTTTTCCCAAAAACAAAATCTTTGTTTTGGATAACGGCTCGGTTCTGGAATTTAAATCAAATAATGCAAAAATGCTAAATACCAAAGTCAAATCGAATTACGTTTTTGTTGACGGGCTGGGCGTAGGAGATGTTTCAAACGTCGTACTGCGCGATCGTCAGGTCTTGGCCGGCGACGGCATGGTAGTTATTATCGCGGCAATCGATGCCAAAACCGGCGGTCTTGCCTTAAACGGTGACATAGAGAATCCCTATATCGTCTCACGCGGCTTTATCTACGTCAAACAAAACAGGCAATTGCTGGACCAAATCAGAAAAAAGGTCAAAACTATCCTCCAGGACAAACAGCCTCGCGCCTCGATTGACGATGTTTACATTAAGAATAAAATTCGAGACCAAATAGGCCAGTTCCTGTTTTCCAAAACAGAACGCCGTCCTATGATATTACCAGTAGTGATTGAGGTGTAACTATGCTACAATAACCATATGAAACATACCGTCTTTTCCGCTATCCAACCATCGGGCCAGCTCCACATTGGAAACTACTTTGGGGCTATTGAATCGTGGCTGCAAATGCAGCAAGACAAAAACTACGATTGTATTTTTGGCATTGTTGATCTGCACGCTCTCACAGAGGGGCCCGAGCCAAAAGAATTGGAACAGCGAATTTTTGACACGGCGGTTGACTTTTTGGCGGCCGGGCTGGATAGTAAAACCAGTATTATCATGCTCCAGTCCTTTGTACCCGAACATACTGATTTGGCCTGGATTTTAAACTGTACGACACCGATTTCCTGGCTGGAACGGGTGCCGACTTTCAAAGACAAGGCGGAACAATTTAAGAACAACCTGAACGTGGGCTTGCTTGACTATCCAGTGCTAATGGCAGCCGATATTCTGCTCTACCGGTCCGATACCGTGCCTGTCGGATACGACCAGTTGCCGCACCTTGAATTGGCGCGCGAAATCGTTAGAAGCTTCAATGCCCGCTATGGAAATGTGCTCATAGAACCGAAGGCCAAGATAACCCCCACTCCAAAACTCATGAGCCTCACCGATCCCACCAAAAAAATGAGTAAAAGCCTAGGGCCCAAATCGTACATTGCCTTAGCTGACGACGAAAAAACCATAGAAAAAAAAGTGATGGCCATGCCCACGCTAACCGGTGATGAAAAAAACATCATTGATGAATTCATTAAACGCAACAAAGAAATCAATGAAGAGTTCGGCAAAACTAAGGATACCCAACCCATCATCCGTACCGAAGAAGACCTGTACAATCTGGGTAAAAAACTCGGTGAACAGAATTTTCGCAAATATATGAACGTATTTAACCTGTACATGCTGCTCTATATTTTTGCGGAAAAAAAGGACCGTCAGAAATTCGTTGAGTCCTTAAAAAATAACGCGGTGCAATTTTCAGAATACAAAAAGCTACTGGCTGATAAAATTAGCAATTACCCCGCTTTTAAAGAATTCAGGAAAAAACGGACGGCACTGGAAAAAAACCCCAAAAAAATTGCCACCACACTCAAGCAAGGCAGCCAAAAAGCTAGGCGCAAAGCGCAACGCAACTTATTGCACATAAAAAAGAAAATAGGCCTGGCATAAAACCATCTATCCTACTATTGACGGCAGCTTAGTTTTCCGCTAAGCTTTTTTAATAGTAGAAATATCAAAACGTACCTTTACACAACAAGGAGTAATTAATGAAGCACAATCTATATCAGGAAACACATTGCCGGCGTGATCCATTAATGGACCGCGATGTAACTGTAGTCCCCCATGAGATGGCGGAAATTCGCCGACTCATACAAAGCTGGCACACAACAGGAGACAGTCAGTGGACATCTACTGACTGGTGTGATTTTTGTAACCATAATACCACGCGTATCATCGATTCAATCGCCACGCCTGGAGGTCAGGTATACGCTACCACCCGCCGGCATACTGATTTCAGCGTTTTCCGAAAAGTCGTACGCTTAGGCGATGGTTTTTACGACTTAAGCAGTGGTTATGGGACCAAAGAGCGGATAGTCATCAGTAATGACCATTTCATTCGCTTATCAAATGTCGAGCCTGCTTTACTCCAAGCCAGCTTACTGCTTTGCCAGCGAAGAATCACAGATCTACGCCGAGATAGTCATTTGAAACATATCATTATCAGCACTGATGGTAATAATATGGCCAAGCAACACGGTTATGTTCACCCCACCTGGTCTATTTGGGCTAAGTTCGATGTTTTCCAAAGGGCAAAAGAAGAAATTAAATGTTTGGCCAGACATTGGAAATTCAAAGATGAGCGTTGCCTGATTTGCGATATTGTCCGAGAAGAGCGAAGCGACCGCAACAAAGGCAAACGATTATTGTATGCCTCTGATGCATTTACCGCAATAACCCCGTTTGCTTCCAGGCATCCCTTTGAAATCCACCTCTACCCCACCAAACACGCCGCCTATTTCGAAAATATGGACCAAGACATGCTGCCGGAATTAGTAAAAATTCTGCAGACGTTCTTAATAAAATTAGAGCTGTTGCTTGGAAACCGATTCAGATATTCCCTGGCACTGCATAACGCACCCATATCTTTCCCTGGTTATAAACCAGAGCTAATCAAGCTTCAATACCACTGGTTTTTCCGCCTCAAGCCGTATATTACCAATCGCTCCATTCAGGCTGACGTCATCGGCGAAGAAACAAACCACCTGACGCCAGAATTAGCCGCACAGTTACTAAATATGGATAACCAGGAAATTATTTCCTGGCTCCAGCAATAAAATTACAAAAACCCGTTTTAACTTATAAAGCGGGTTCTTTTTTTTATAACTATTATTTATTTTTTTCCCACGTATTTTCCCGTATCGGTATTAACAATAATCTCTTCTCCTTGCTTAATGAACAGCGGAACGTCTACGACGTAGCCGTTTTCTATGGTTACTTTCTTGGTTACCGAACCTTGGGCCGTATCACCGCGCACGCCAGGCGGCGCCTGTTGTACTGTATAGGACAATTTTGTGGGCAATTCCACTGCTAAAGGTTTATGCTCATAGCTTATTACGTCTACTTCCAGGCCTTCTTTGAGGAACTTTTTTTTCTCCCCGAGCTGTTCGCCGGTGACAAAAAACTGATCATAGTCATCAGCTTTCATGAAATAGTATTCGCCATTTTCATTATACAAATACGAAGCCTTAGAACGAGTTATTTCGGCCGGTTCCAGCTTTTCTGAACCCTTGAACGTTTCACTGATAATTTTACCGGTGGTGAGGTTTTTGATAGTAACACGCATCATCCCCTTGGACTGGGCCATTTTGATAAAATCGTGTTTTAAAACCACATACGGCTCATTTTGGTAAACAAAATATATACCAGCTTTCAAATCGTGGACGCTTAGCATATAGTATGAAAATAAAATGTTAACGGGTGGTAAACGGTATCAAAGCCATAGTTCGGGCCCGCTTTACGGCCCGGGCCAATTTACGCTGATGCTTGGCGCAGATGCCTGTTTTCTTGCGCGGTAGTATTTTTGCGTACGAAGACAAAAATCGCTGCAATACTTGAATCTCCTTATAATCCACTTCCGTCAGGCCGTGGGTGCAAAAATAACAGACTTTTTGCTTTGATTGTTGGTTATTGGTTTTATTCATATGCTGCATAGTAGATATTAAAATGGTATGTCCTCAACGTTAATTTCCGGCTCATTGCTGGCTGGTTCGGGTTGGGCGCCTTCTGATGGTGACTGCTTGGCACTGTTATTGGAGGTCGATGGTGCTCCTGTCGCACCGCCAGGCCGGTCAAGCATGATCATGTTCTCCGCTATAATTTCCGTACGGTACCGCTTAACTCCGCTTTGGTCGTCCCACGAACGCGTCTGCAGCCGCCCCTCGATATATACTTTGCTTCCCTTTTTTACGTATTGGCCGACAATTTCCGCTAATTTCCGCCAGGCCACCACGTTATGATATTCTACCTGTTCTTGCTGCTGGCCAGACTGGTCCTTCCAGCGGCGATTGGTAGCCACCCCAAATGAAGTGACGTTTTGGCCGTTGGGAGTGGTACGGACTTCCGGATCCCTAGTCACGTTCCCGATAATCATGGCTTTATTTAAGTTCATGGTAATATTAATTAATGCTAATTTATACGTCTTCTTTTAATATTTCATCCAGTTTTTCGTCCAGATCTTCAAGGCTAATTTTTGGCTCTTTGCCCCGTTTCTTTTCTTCCGTTTTTACATCTTGATCAGCGGCCACATCCGTTTTTTCTTTTTCGGCAGCAGCTTTTTGTTCTTGTTCAATAGCTGCCTGCTCTTCCCGTTCCTGCCGTTCCTGTTCTGCGCGGACTTTTTCTTGAATGCGTTTTTCACGCTCCAATTCCTCGGCTGATTTTACGTGTTTTTTAACGATTACATAGCGCATTACTTCCGGCATCAGCTGGAATGCTTTATTCAAACTGCCATAGTTATCAGTACCAAGATCAAACTCCATAAGCACATAAAATCCATATGCCTCTTTGGCAATTTCATAAGCCAGCTTCCGTTTGCCCCAGATATCCTGCTTGGTTATAGAACCTCCCCCATCGGTTATAAGCTTGGTAATCTGTTCGAGCAATGATTGATGTTTGTTTTCCTCCACCTTGGGGGAAATAATTAATAATAACTCGTAATGCTGTGACATATCCGTTTAATAATTTTTATTGTATGTTAATTATAGACAAAAAAACAGGCTATTTACAAGCTCTCTAGCTTTCCAGTCAATCTTAGCATAGTGCCTGAAGAAAGGCAAGTTAGCCCAATTATGGCTTTTGATATATACTACAATTATGCCCTACTATTGTTTTATTTTAGGTAATAATCCGATTTTATCGTTAGCTGAAATCTTCAATCGGGAAGCTTCCACCGGTGAAACCTTTTCAGTCATAGACCTGACCTCCAAAGCCCTGGTGGTCGAACCCAAAGCCGCTTTTAATCCGCGCCGTTGGCAGCAAGACCTGGGAGGCACGATAAAAATTATAGAGATCGTCACCACCTTTAAATCATGGACTGATTTGTATACTGTTTTAACTCCTGATTACGCAGTGCAAAAACTGTTTCCCCTGCAGTCAAATAAATTCGTTTTTGGCTTTAGCCTGTACGGAGATATTATCTGGCGCAACCAGACAGAATGCAAAAAACTCGGCCTGTCCCTAAAAAAAGGGTTACGCGGCCACCATTACAAAAGCCGTTATGTCGAGGGAGTAGAGGGCATTCTTTCCAGCGTGCAAGTGGCAAAGAACAATATGATCACCAAAGGCGCTGATATAGCCGTGGTCAGTGGCCTTTATGGCTTTTATTTGGGGAAAGCGGTAACTGTACAGAATTTTGAGGATTATTCAAAACGTGACTATGGCCGTCCCCAGCGTGACGCTCAATCAGGCATGGTGCCTCCCAAGCTGGCGAAAATCATGGTTAACTTATCGTTAGCTAGGCCTGACGACCCCATACTTGACCCATTTTGCGGGTCTGGCACCGTTCTGCAGGAAGCCGCCTTGATGAACTATACCAATATCATTGGTGCCGATATCAGTGCTAGGGCGGTAGCAGACACTAAAAAAAATATCGGCTGGCTGACTAAAACCCACCAGCTTGAAAAACATCATATCTCCGTATACCAGTCCGATATCGCGGATTTGCCCGAGAAAATAAAACCAGGTACTATGCAGGCAATTATCACCGAACCGTACTTGGGCCCCCCGCTTAGCCAAGAGCCTACGGCAGATACTATCAGTAAAACCATCAATGAACTGGATGAATTGTACCTGAAAGCGTTTAGCGCTTTTGCTACTTTGTTAGTACCCAAAGGCAGAATAGTCGTCATTTTCCCGCTGTTCAGACTTGCTTCCGGCGTTTATACGCTTAAAATTCTTGAAAAGCTGCACGCCATGGGCTTTACCAGGATAAACCCCCTGCCGGAAAAAATAACCCTATTCGCCAAAATCGGCCCGACCGCTCGTGGCTCCCTGATGTATCAGCGTCCCGACCAACTGGTACAACGAGAAATATTCATTTTTCAAAAAAATAAATAGACAATATAATTTATTTTAAAAAAAACTGGAGCGCCTTGGCACTCCAGCCTTTGAACCTGAAAAAATATTTTGTGCAATGATGAACTTCATCACCTCCCTCCGTTACTACCAGAGATTGGGACTAGAGAAGAACGCTTCTCCTCTCTGATAGGCAGGGTGATAAACCCCGCGATAGACAAGGATCACCCCCTTTCTAACGCAATACTGGAGTAGTGATTTGCAGGAAGGTCATCGTAAGCCTCCTTTCCGGGAAGACGTTTTTTGTTCTTCCGAGGCTTTAATTTTCTGATGTTCTTCAATCTTCCGAGTGCGTGACTCTTGATGATTGTTTTGTTTATCGCCTTTTTGCTTACACAAAAATTTGTACCTCCTAAAAATGTAGTGGTATGTTATAATGTTCAGGCAAATAATTCTCTAGTACCATTATAGCACTATGCTGTTTTTTTGTTAAATGCGGAAATATATCACATCTCCGTCTTGGACAATGTATTCCCTGCCCTCGGTACGCACTTTCCCTTTTTCCTTAGCTCCCGACTCACCGCCGTGCTCGATAATATCCTGCCACCGTGCCACTTCAGCGCGGATAAATTTTTCCTCAAAATCGGTATGAATGCGGCCGCCAGCCTGGGGCGCGGATGAACCGCGTTTCACCGTCCAGGCACGCGTTTCTTTTGGGCCGGCGGTAAAAAAAGTAATCAAATCCAATAAACGGTACGAAGCGCTGATTAACCGCTCCAAACCGGTAGATTGCAGGCCCAAGCTCCGTAAATACTCCCGTGCCTCTGTCTCGTCCATCTCGGCCAGTTCTGATTCGATTTTGGCGCTAATGGTAACATAACCGGGGTATTCAGTAGCCGCCGAGGCTTCATCGACATTGCGCATATAGAGCATGGGTTTTTGAGTTAATAAATTCAACTCTTTTATTGTTTGCGCCGCTTCGTCATCAAAATCGATTTCCTTTAATAATCGCCCCTGATCCAAAGCCTGTTTGGCCGTTTCTAAAACTTGTAACTCGCGCTGTAGGTCTTTATCGCCACTGCGGGCTTTGGGAGCCACTTCATCAATGCGTTTTTCCACCACAGCCAGATCAGCATAAATCATTTCCAAATTTATGGTTTGCTTATCATCCTCGGGATTTACTTGGCCGGTAACATGGGTTACGTTTTTATCTTCAAAATCACGCACTACCTGGCAGATGGCCGCCACCTCTCGGATATGTGACAAAAAAGCATTACCTAAACCCTCCCCCTTATGAGCACCCTTAACAAGACCGGCGATATCCACAAATTCGATAATGGTGGGAATGGTCTTTTCTGAATGATATACCGCTGCTAGCTTGTCCAAACGATTATCCGGTACAGCAACCGTCCCCACGTTGGGATCAATGGTACAAAAAGGGTAATTGGCTGCCGCTACTTGGTTTTTAGTGAGGGCCTTGAATAAGGTTGACTTACCGACATTAGGTAAACCGACAATACCAATCTGAAAACTCATAAAATAATTGGATTAACCTTTCAATTTAATTAGCCTGTAAGAATGATTCCACATCTTTCCGCGTAAGATAAACATTCTTTGACACCTTGATTGCCGCGGCCGCATTGGCAAACCGAGCACATTCTGACAATGATTCACCATTAAGCCACTTACAAACAAAACTGGCATTAAACACATCGCCGGCACCAACCGTCGTGATAGGCCGTACGGAAAATCCGTCTATATGAATATCCTGGTCCGAGGTTATGATATGGCAGCCTCTGGCTCCCTGCTTAACTGCCAACACTGTAACACCGTACGACATAATCGTCTCAATAGCTTCAGATACCGTGTCCTTGCCGGCAACTTGTTTTACCTCCTCCTCATTTGGCAGATAACAATCAACATATTTCAGTGAATCTCGGATTAATTCCGTCAGATTTTCTGGGGAGCCAGGCGAAAAACGATTCGGATCAAGAACCACTTTTATCCCTGCTTTACGAATTGATTGAAGCAGTCGAGGGAAGTGTTTGATTAGTTTTTTCTGTTTCACCGTCCCGCCAAAATAGATGGCGCAGGCCCGCTGAAAAATTGGGTGCTGTAGGTCGATTTGCTCCGGAGATACATCCGCTGCAGCATTTCCGTCATGCACCCCGATAAACTCTCCAGTGCGGGCAAATACCATATTGTATGCCACGCTCGTGGTAACATCAGGCGCTTCCAGTACCAAATCGCTTTCAATGCCCATTTTACACAATAGTCTTTTCGCCTCTAGTCCGTTTTCGTCTTTGCCGACTTTTCCAATAACTGCCGTTGGAATCCCTAGATTGACTGCCTGTATAGCAAAGTTAACAGCTGAACCGCCAACGACAATTTCAGTTTTTTCGGCAAAATAATCTTTACCGACCTCTAATATATTTTTACCGTCATTATTTACCCCAAATATATTATAATCCAAATATATGTTTCCTGCCGTAATGAGCGTATCTTTCTTCCGGCTCATATAAATTTTTTATTATAATGTAGTTACTAATAGCAATAGTCACAAAAAACAGTTTATCTTTTTTCATTGTATCACACTCTCCAGCTTCCTGGATACCAGACTGATCAGTCTGGTATCCGATGGGAAACAATATGCTATAATACACGTATGCTCCCCCGTTTTTACCAACCGACCATCACTCCAGTACAAGGAACTATTACCCTGGATGATGCCAATATTATACATCAAATAACCAAGGTACTTCGTCTGAAAAAAAACGATATATTCATTATATTCTCTCCGCACTACGAATACGAAGTTACCATCAAAACCCTTACCCAAAAAACTATCGAACTAACGGTCCTGGAAAAACGCCAAACTAACCGAGAACCAAGCAAACAGCTTATTATCTACCAATCTTTATTAAAAAAAGACAACTTTGAATGGGTGCTGCAAAAAGGCACCGAGCTTGGCGTTCAATCGTTTGTGCCAATAGTCACCCATAATTCAATTGTAAGAAAAATAACCGATACTAAGCTCAAGCGTTATCAAAAAATACTGACCGAAGCTACCGAGCAGTGCGGGGGCAAGCAACCGCCCGCACTTCATCAGTTACTCACCTTTGAACAAGCCATAACGAAAAGTGCCGGCCAGGACGGCCAAAAGATAATCGCCTGGGAAGGAGAATCGGGCAATAATTTAACAAAAAAAATACATTCTGGCCAACCCTGCTACCACCTTTTTATCGGGCCAGAAGGGGGATTTTCGCCAGAGGAAATTAAGCTAGCCGCCAATAACGGCTTTACCGCTGTTAGTTTAGGAAAAAGAATACTGCGCGCTGAAACCGCCGCCATTGCCGCGGCCAGCCTTATTTTATTGTCTTGATTACAAAAAAATGATAAAATAAACTATATTAATTCGCAGGCTATAAGCCCATAGTTAAATGACCTAAACCAAAAAAATATGTTTGATAACGTACAACGACCGCAACAACCAAACCAACCCAATGATCAGCAAAAAGATTGGGGACCATGGCAGCCCAAAGGGCCTACTAGAACCGCGGCTGGCCCCGTCCCTCCACCACCCATAGGCCAGCAAAATCAAGCATCAGCCCCCACCCCGCCTCCCCAACGCCCAGCTCCGGGTGGTCCGCCGCCAAATATAAATACCCCCAACGCCCCTCTGCCCTCATCGCCTGAACCGCCAAAACCAAGCAAGCGTAAGTACTTGATGATTGGTATCATTATCATTGCTCTCTTATTGGTGCTGATTGCCGGGGCTATTGTGGTCCTGAACATAATTAGCAATGACAATGAGAATACAAACGGCAATGCCAACACTGCTGTGAATGAAAACCTCAATACCATCACCAATACCAACACCGCTCTGACCAATAACACCAATGCTGCTGCTGATACGAACGCCACGACCAATACCAATCAGAATTTGAACCAAATTTTTAACCAAAACAGCGCTAACACCAATACCGCTACGAACAGTAATAGCAATACCAACCAAACAGCAAATACCAACACGACTTCAAATACCAACAGCAATGCCAATAGCAACGCCAACACCAATACTACGAATATTAACCTAGTAGACGATGAAGATAATGACGGTCTGACAAACGAACAGGAAATTCTCTATGGCACCGACCGATTGAACCCTGATACAGACGGTGACGGTTATTTGGACGGCGTGGAAGTGGAAAACGGCTTTAATCCTAAAGGTTCAGGAACTTTGTAATATACTACGTTTTTTCAAAAATAAAAATATACAAAAACTCGGAATATAATCTTCCGGGTTTTTTATCTTAACCTACTGCCAATCCTTTAACGCTTTTTTTAACCAATTAAAAGCTAGACGCCGCCAGGGAATTTCCTGTCGTTCAAACCATTTGATAGAGGCTACGTCGTCAGCCGGTTTCATATTTTGTGCGGCCAGTTGTGCCGTATAAATAATATTTAAGGTATAAAAAGTATAGTCATGTGTATAGGTATCCATATAAATATTAAAAAACATAACGTCCTTCAATCCCACGCCCAGTTCTTCCCGTATCTCACGCTCCAAACCAACTTCCGGCTTTTCCCCATCTTCCAAAAAACCACCCGGCGCATCCCACCAGCCTTTTTTTGGTTCAATGGCCCGTTCTGCTAATACTATTCGGTTTTCTTCATCAGTGATAAAAGCTGATACGGTTGGCCTGGAATTTTGATAAAAAGTAAAACCGCATTGCGGGCAATGAAAATTATCGCCGGGCTTAAAACGATATCCGCAGTGCGGACAAAAAAGCAAATATTGTTCAGCCTTGATGTTGCTGTTGGTAGGCATAGACAACGTTTTTTAATAGCATGGCCACGGTCATGGGGCCAACGCCCCCCGGTACCGGAGTCAGCCATCCGGCCTTTTGGCTGACACTTTCAAAATCAACATCGCCAACTGGCTTTTCGGCCACTCTATTGTATCCGACATCAATCACCATAGCCCCAGGTTTAATATATGAAGCGGTTATTTTCCTGGGTTGGCCAATAGCTACTACCAGGATATCCGCCTGCTGCGATGATAACTGGCACTGCCCGACTTCAGGATTGCAGCCTTGAGTCTGCACTCCCTCTTTGGCCAATAAACAATCCAGGGGTTCGCTAAATATTGTACTATTGGCTAGCACCAAAACCCGCTTACCCGACAACGGCACCTTGGTACTTTTTATCAGCCGTACAATACCTTCTGACAACGCTGGGGTAATGCTTGGCCGTCCTTGCCGCAAAGCTTTCATATTGGCCGGATGAAATCCGTCAACATCCTTGCTGGGCTTGATGGCCTTGATGATATGATCTTTTGACAATGCTGGCGGCAAGGGAAATTGCACCACAATGCCGTTTATTTTTTCATTATCATTCAATTTATTAATCAAGGTGGTGATTATCTCCTCCGGCACTGTGTCGGGAAAAATATGTTTTTCAAAATATATGCCCGCTTCTTGCGCGGCTTTTTCTTTTAAACCAACGTAGGTATGGGAGCCCGGGTCATCACCGATTAGTATAATAGCCAAACCGGGCTGGGTTGCGAATTTCTTTACCTGTTGTTGTAATTCGCTTCTTAGATTGGTGGCTATTTTTTTTCCATCAATGATATGAACTTGTGTCATAGGAATGATTTTATATGTATAGACTTAATAATACGCCAATATAATGCAAAAATCAAAGTTGCTAGCTCCAGCCATATTGACCTAAATTACTATATATGGTAATCTCTGGAAAAATGTTCTGTCAAAACAATATCGACTTTTTGGAGGAACCTATGCAAACAGTAGAAATCAAGCTGCCCGATGGGCAAACCAAACAGCTCATCCTGCCCGATCTTTCGCCCGAGCAGATCAAAAAACTGGGCCATGATATCATGATTATAGCCGGAATATGCCGTATTCAAAAACGCAATCAATACGCCAAGTTTGAACCTGAAATCAAGGCTACTCTTGAACAATTCACCGGAGATGACGGCGTATCACCATTACACGAAGCCATGTACTATCAGCAGCAAGATAACCGCCGTCAGTGGCTACTCAAAGCCGGCCAGGATTTTTATCCTCGTTTGTTGGAAGCACTTATAGAAGTTTTAAAATCAGAACGGGATAGCCGCCGTCAGAACCTGGAAAAGATATTAGGTCGCATTCATACCTGCTTAGGTTGGGATGAACCATCTGACAAATAACCAAAACCGCTGCTTTCAAATAATGAAAGCAGCTTTTTTTATGGAATGCTCTGTGCTATAGATTTGACATCACTGGAAAAAAATGATTGAATACCTTAATTATGGTTCCTTATATAAAAACTACACACAATAAAAGGTAAGGAGGCGCTATGCCTACTGTTAAAGTACAAGACTCAAACGGCATCACAACCAACATTGAACTGCCGGAGCTAGATCCTGATAAATTAAAAACCTTGGGTCAAAACTTTATTACCCTACGAAGCTTGGGCCAGACCGCCATCAAAGAACAAGGGGTTCTCCCTGAACATTTCAGTGCCTTATCTCACCTGGCCGGACCGGTTATGTGTGAGATTATCAGTGGATTGCGTCAAGGCAAAGACCCCCGCCAGGAAATATTCAAGGCCATCCTGCCCACCTTCCCGGAGGATTTACTGGCAGCTGGGGTTGAAATCGCCAGCAGGTCGGATAATGACGAGCTTTCCTTGGCCGTCAACAACATACGCTTTGCGCTCGGGAAATAATACAAAAATAGGCTGTCGATACGACTCGGCAGCTTTTTTTATTGGTAAAGGGGAAATTGCCGGGTCAGCTCACGAACCTGCTTGGCTACTTCTTGTTTGACGAGGCCCTTTTTCGGATTGTGAATAATATCAGCTATTAATTTTGCTACTAGCTTCATCTCTTTTTCAGTAAACCCGCGCGTGGTCAAAGCCGGCGTGCCTAAGCGGATGCCCGAAGGATCCATTGGTTTGCGCTGGTCAAATGGTACCGTGTTTTTATTTACCGTAATACCCGCTTCATCAAGCACCGTTTCGGCTTCGCTGCCTGATATGTTTTTATTAGTCAGATCAATGAGAACCAAATGATTATCCGTGCCCCCGGTGACCAAAGTAAAATCATATTCCAATAAATATTTAGCTAGCGCTTTGGCGTTTTTGACGACCTGCTGGGCGTACTTTTTAAAAGTTGGCTGCATAGCCTCATGTAAAGCTACGGCAATGGCCGCCGTCTGGTGGTTGTGCGGCCCGCCCTGCAAACCAGGGAACACCGCCCGGTCGATCCGCTCGGCCAGATTCCATTTAGATTTTGGATGGTACACTTCTTTGAGCCGATCGGCAACCTGTGAGCACATCAGCAGAGCGCCTCGCGGTCCCCGCAAGGTCTTATGCGTGGTAGTCATGACCACATCCGCATGCGGTACGGCAGACTGGTGCTCCCTGCCAATGATTAATCCCGAAATATGAGAAATATCCGCCAAAAAGTATGCCTCAACTTCTTGGGCAATCTGACTAAAAGCCTTGAAATCAATTTCCCGGGGATATGCCGTAGCCCCGGCGATGAGTAACTGGGGCCGTTCCTTTTTGGCCATTTTCAGCACCTCATCATAATTGATGCGCTGGGTTTCTTTGTCCACCCCATAAGGTACTGAATGGTAAAATCTGCCCGAAAAACTGACTTTCCAGCCATGGGTTAAGTGTCCGCCATGGGTCAAGCTCATGCCCATAACCTTATCACCGGGCTTTAACAAGGCGAAATAAACCGCCTGATTGGCCGGCGACCCAGAATACGCCTGTACATTTGCATGCTCCACGCCAAAGAGCTTTTTTGCCCTATCAATAGCCGTTTTCTCTACCACGTCAATAAACGTATTGCCGCCATAGTAGCGTTTCCCGGGATAGCCTTCTGAATATTTATTGGTTAAAACTGAACCTAAGGCCCGTAAAACATCCCGAGACACAAAATTTTCCGAAGGTATCATCTCCAAACCATCCTGCTGTCGTTGTAATTCATTACCAAGGGCGTTTGAAATTACTTTATCGTCTATAGTAGCCATATACTTCCATTGTACTTAATTTTTTTAGATAAATCAAAATACAACACGGGTAAGCGAGAATAAAAAATTTGAGCCTCACCCGGTGCCATTGCCAGAAAACCACAGAACGAAGTGGCGGAC
>CAZJUO010000006.1:0-29563 GCA_964549245.1 uncultured Gammaproteobacteria bacterium | reverse complement strand
AACTCCTAATGAAGCCCTTAAGTTGGGGGTGCAAAATGTCCATGCCTAAAACATTTAACCAAAAATTAAAACATGACATACTTCATAAAAATGCCTAGTATGCTGCTTATTTATTATCCTGTATCCGAGCCTTACAATATCTCACGCATGGCTAAACCGATTGAAACGGACAAGCGGGGGCCTAACTGCCTTAGCATGGCATCAAGCTCAATGGGATGCACCACACGCGCCCAGGGATTGCCAATATACGCTTTGACATTGAAAACAGAATATAAATACTTTGTCAGATTGGCTAAAAACGCCGAACCGCCAGTTAAAACAATTTTCGAAATCTGCTTTTGGTTGCGGCTTTGGTAAATATTCAAAATATAACGTATTTCATTCATGATGGCGTTTATCATATAGCGGATCGGCCTGGGCAGCTCTTCTATCGAGTCGCCGGTGATAGTCGAACCGATATCCCGCTTAAACTGCTCGGCTTGCGCTTCGCTGACGCCCATTGACTCAACTAAGGCCTTGGTTACTGTCTGTCCCCCCACGTCGATGCTGCGGTTTAATATCGGCACGCCGCCCGAATAAATAATGATGCTGGTAGCCGCATTACCGATATCGATAATCATGATGGGATTTTGGTCAATGCCGATAAGAGACCGCTCAAGCGCAAACGATTCAGTCTCCAGGCTGACAAGCTGTAAATTTGCATTTTTGAATAATTCCACATAACGATTGACCAGGTTTTTTGGCGCGGCGGTAAGCAAAACTTTTATATTGTCCTTTTTACCAGCGTCCTTCTGTATGACGGTATCTTTTTTCTCGTCCTGTTCGTTTTGCTCCTCGCCTTCGGGTGGCTCGTCATTTTTGTTTGTCTCGTCAGCCGTATCAGAAACAGGCACCTCCGCGTGTTTCTCTTCTTTTAGCATTTCCCAGTCAAGAATCATCTCTTCCAAGGGGATGGGTACAAATTTTTTCGCTTCCCAGCGCACGGCTGATATTAAATCTTTCTTGCTCATGGCCGGCAAGCTGATAATAGAGCTAAACACGCTAAAGCTCGGCAATGCCGCTATGGCCTTATCGGTAGACACGCGCGATGACCGCAATAATTTTTTCAAATGATTGGCCAACTCTGTCTGCGCTTCTTTGCTTTCGTCTTTTACAATATTATAGGTTTCGTCAATAAAACCATAGGTTACCAGCTGCGGGCGATTGTTGACGTTTTTCAACTCTACCACTTTTAAACTGGACCCACCCAAATCTATTCCTACATAGCTATCTTTTTTTGCCACAATATTTATGTATAATTAATAAATATAATTTTCCAATCGATAAACCTACGGAACGACCTGCTGATAAATCGGCAACGCCTTGGTAAAGTCCGACAAACCGGGCGGCGTATTGGCTACCACCCTTCCATCATACACGATTTGCTCGGCTGGCTCAAGATCTTTGGCGTATTTACGGTCAAAATTATACCCGCGAGCCACCAATAGCCCGTTTACCCGCAGCGGGGTCAGGTAATTAACCCGCAATTGGCTCTGCAGTGGCTGTACGCCCCGTGATTCCCCGGCATCCACGCTGGTTTCATTCAATCCTCGCCGTAACCTGAACCCGGAAACATTGCCCTCTACATAGTCATAATTGTCAGTATCTATCCAGGCTTCCAAAAGCGGCTCCAAACCAGTAAATAAATACCGCGTGGTATCATCCCAAGCTGTTGCCGGCAGATCGCGCGCTACTTCAGAAACATCTTGGCTCAAACTATAATCGTAGGGGTTGGCACTAATAACCGGCATATTTGCCTCATTTAACAGGCCAATGCGGGCCTGAAAATCTTGATTGCAGACATTACAACAGCTATCGCCAATAAGATTTATAGCTGCTCCTTCAATCTGTGCGTTTTGCGGCAAAACTCGATTATTTGCGTCATCTCCAACAGGGGTAAACCTGAAAAATATCCTATTTGGGTTAATGCTATAAGCGCCAAAACTCATGCATGGTGGATCAAAATCACAATCTCCTGTAAATTCACAATCGCCAGGATCAGTGCCCCAAGCAACCACGTCGTCGGCTTGATCACTGATAGTATACAAACTTTGGTGAGGTGAATATTCTATAATCAATTCCGGCGGATTGCCGCTATCCATACTGTGGAATGACTTGAATCCTTCAGGCGTGGCGCTGTTTTCTTTAAAAATGAGGCCAAGGTATAAATCATCTCCGTCATAATAACGCTGTTCATACTCATCACTGTTGATATATTTTTGTATCAATGATTTTATTTCCGGAGTGGTATTTTCCGCATTATCAGTATCATCCCAACCAGTGGTATCATAGCTGACGCTATTTGAAGTGGCGATAGTGAAAATCGCTTCCGGACTATCCAAGGGCGGCGTGCTTTCATCAAAAGGATAAGTATCAGCATAATCAATCAAATATATCCTGCCCTCGAAATCGTTGCCCACACTCTTGCCGTCTCCATACAGCTTGATATTGGCATGGCGTATTTCCGAGCCGGGCGGGACATTAAATTCCCCGACATCCTGACCAAACGGCCAGCGCAATAAGGCCCGATGGGTAACATAATTCAGGTCTGCCGTAATAACTACTGAATTGCTCGGTCCAACATTGGTAGCCCCGCTGACCGTAATATCATTCGGCGGATCATCAATGCCGATACCAAGTGTATCACCCGGCGAAGCGCTGTTCAGCACATCGGCGACAACGTAAACACACATCATCTGTCCATTATTAACCGCCACACTGCCGTTAAATGAAGCAGTGCCATCATCCGATGAAAAATTTGTAGTACTGCCGTACTGGTTTTCAGTACCCTCATAACTGCAACTGCCCATAATGGCCACAACTTCGTAAAACAACTTGACATTGGTAATGTCTACGGCACCGTTAGCTGTACCGCTTTCAGTCAAGGTAATGCCATCAATGGTGGCGCCATCTCTCACACTAGTCAAGGTCAGGGCCTCACCGATATATTGCTCATTAAAAGGAATTAACATTAGAGAACTGGAAGCGGTAAGATCAACTGTTATTTCGCTAGTTAAGCAAACACCACTGCCATTACAACTATTGGGCGTCACGCATGTCCCAGGAGCAACCGTATCTTCTGATCCTGAAGCGTAATATCCGCTGCAGCTGGCTACATTACCGGCTTCAACACATTGCGTACACGCGCTGCAATCCGTAGTACCGGTAATAGTACACGTACCGCTAGTGTTACAACTGGCATCATTAGCTGTATCACCTGTACAGGTATCGCACGGATTTCCCTCGGTGCTGCATTCCGCTACGGTCGCATCACATGCCCACGTTCCCGCGCAGACGCCGCTACCGCAACCACTACCATAGCTACCTCCTCCCGTAGCACACGTTCCGCCACAGCAGTAATCATTAACCCCATTACATAAATTTATACCCGTAGTATCCTGGCTGCCGTCAGCTAAAACCGTACAATTATATGCTGTCCCACTACCCTGACAATCTTCACAAGCAACACATAAATCCTGATCAGCGCTACAGTTGCCAGAAACACACGAATCACAATCACCCGCGCAAGCAGCATCATCCGAAGTACAAAAACCTGGTTTAGATAAATTACAGAAATCGCAATTCCCGCTGCAGGGGCTATCACAGCAATACCCGTCAACACACTGGTTATTATTACAGTCCCCATTTACGGTACATGCATCACCAATATCTCCGCCGCCCCCACCGCAGTCAGCATCAGCTCCGTCAATATCGCCGTCACAATCATTGTCATTGCCGTCACTGCAGCTTGTTTCCGTAGCTTCGTAAGGATTGGCTTCGTTGGCATCATCACCACAGCAATTGAGGCTGCCCCCATTGCCGGTCCACTGATAGGTAGAATATCGGCCAAATTCACAAATTTGAGCCGTATTTGGACCGAACCGATCACAGCAAATAGCGCAAGCGTCTTGATATGAATCACAATCAGCGCAAGCCCAGGCGCCAATACCCTCCCAACGTTCTGTACAGCGCCCGCGATCACAGCATGCTTCGCTGGCTTCGCAGGTACGCGGACTTACTACACACGGATCACCAATATTGGCTATAGAATAATCCGAAGCGCTTATGGAAAAACTTCGTACAAACGAATTACTGGTCAATGATTTACTTGGAGATAATGCGGGTTGACCGATTGCCGCAGGCTTCGATTCACGCCCCTGATTCTCTGGAACAACACTGGTTTCAGTTCCTAATACGGTCGGTACACTAGCTTGCGCGGCTAATTGCGTCCTCTTCGGTTCTTGCGGCAGCAGATAACCGCTGGAGCCGTCTTCCTGGCCAAAGCGCAATGAACCGCTGGTATTAAAATTAGTATAATCCCCATCAAAGGTAACGTAGGTATCATCATTAGCCGCTTGAATCGTCTGTGATACGGGCTGCCTACGGCTGGTACTGATAACACCTTCATCCCCCTTAGCCACTACCACGCCTGATACTTCGTGTACTAAGGAATTCATATACACGTTTCCTTCAACGATAAAGGCGGCCGAAGGCATTTCTGACACGTCGTCCAAAAATACCGATTGGCAAGTTTCACCGCTACCGCATTCCTGGCTGGTCTGGCAGGGACTGGTAGCCGCTCCGTCACAGCCTTTTTCATAGTATATGTTGGCGTTAATTTCCAAATCGCCGTCAACAATTATCAACCCATTGCCGGCCGCACCGCTATCTCCGTGCATAAAGGTCATGTCATTCTCCAAAGTAGCATTGCCGTTTATGTAATATACTTTACTATCCAGGATTGGCTGCTGGCCTAGCCTTCCGGCATCTGATAAGTCCCCTCCGCTATAGGTAACCACTTCATGCCCGTATCGATTGCGCGTTCCATCAACCGTAGTGGTCAAAGCGCTGATGTTGATCTGCGACAGGGCATTTTCACCCACCGGATATCCCGCCCCGGTGATCAGCGAATCAAGGCCCGAGGTATAATACCTGCTGGTTGGCAGCCCAGTTTGGGTTTCGTTGTAATATCCTGAAATTCCCTGTATATCACCATTAGCCAAGATCAAAAATGTGGAAGTATAGCGATCCGAACCGCGCGGCGGCGGGGCCAGCTGGATATCCAAGCCAGCGTAAATATCACTATACTGCGTTTCCAGCCAGGGTATGCCAAGTAGTGCGCCGACTGGTAAAAACTCTATCCAGCCTACTCCTGAACGGAGCACTCCG
Source organism: uncultured Gammaproteobacteria bacterium (assembly GCA_964549245.1). Classification (GTDB taxonomy): domain Bacteria; phylum Patescibacteriota; class Patescibacteriia; order UBA10025; family JAHIVO01; genus CAZJUO01. The sequence goes on along the minus strand of CAZJUO010000006.1, from coordinate 24,355 downwards.
GGAAACCAGCGCGAATAAGCAATATTGCTGGCCGCGCACTGCACCCGAGGATAATCATATATACATAGAGGGTAGTCACTATCAGTACAATCCCGGTTTGAGCCGGTCCCATCTTCCCCTCCGGAGTGGAGCCAGCGTTTGACAATGTGCCAGTTAGTATTACCACCACTAACATCACCACTCTTACCAATAGCATATAAATACTGATCATCTAAGACCATCTCATAGCCAAAGCCATCTATCGAATCATAAACAACTCCATTGCTGCCAAAAGCATTGACCAATGAACCGTCGGTCAGCAAACGTTTTTCATAACGAAATTCAAAAGGATCTCCAGGACTATTTACCACCGTACCGTATAAATACATATTTTCCTCATCAAGAGCCATAGCGTACGGATAAACGTTTTCCCACCCGCCAACTTCGACCAGGCCGTCACCATCAAAAGCCGTATCCAACGAACCGGTGGCTTTATTATATTTTCCAACAACTTCCGTATAGGCATCAGAACGGCCAACAGCATACAGATAGGTACCATCCAAAGCCATATCATAGACGCTATGGCTTGCCTCTGGTCCGATAACTACCCCATTCGCGCCAAAATCGGTTACCAGGGCGCCAGTACTTAACAAACGTTTTTCGATACGCCAATTATCGTCAGCGCCATAGCCGCCAATGTATAGGTAACTACCATCAACCAACACTTTCCGCGCCTCCTGGCCATCAGTAGCGGTAATAACGCCGGCCGGATCGCCATTGGGATTAAGCGGAGTAGCGATAGAACCGCCAAAGCTGCCAACTAAATCTCCTGAATCAGCGTAGCGCTTTTCGATACGCCAATTGGTAGCGTCATTATATCCGCCTACATATACATAACCATCGTCATAATCAAGGCTGACGCCATACTCGGCTCTTCCGTCAGCAACGTTTACGATACCGTTAGTGCCAAAATCTGCAACCAGCGCGCCAGTGCTTAACAAACGTTTTTCGATCTGCCAGTCAAAGCCGCCTCCATTACCGGCTACATACATATAACCATTAGCGATATCTATATCCATACTCCATATATCTATATTGTCAGCTGGAGTAACCACTCCATTGGCGCCAAAATCGGTGACTAAATCTCCTGAATCAGTAGTGCGCTTTTCTATCCTATTATCTCCGGCAATGTATAAATATTCGTTTTCTTGATCGATTTTAATATCCCGAGCAGAGCCGGCTGGCGTATCTACAGTACTAAACTCGCCGCAATAATCCCCGTTGTAGGTAAACTCTGTCCAGATGACATGAGGATTTCCCCACCGGTCAAAAGTAAAAGTAGGGCTGTAGCCGCCGTCAGACGGGGTTTGGGAAACAAAATAGTTATCATCAGACGTACTACCCGAGGGGGTAGAATAATCACGCGAAATTGTCTTCCAGGCGCCATCTGTCGGATCCCAATAACGATAGACTACTTCATCAGGCTGGCTTGATTGCTCGGCCCAAACAATATGCGGCTGATCATTTTTCATGGCAATTGCTAAAGAGCCGGACTGTAGTGAACTGGTTGGCTCCACGCTGCGATCAACCCACAGATCATCAAAATCCGGAATCGTTGGGGCTGTATATGAACTATCCGGTATCCAATCGCCGTTTCCGCTGTCAGCACTAGGATCCCATTTTTTATAAAATACAGCGTGAGGATCGCGCCAAACAACACCTGGTAAATTGTTTGAATCAAGGGCCAGACTGGGCATGTCGCCATGGTAATTATCCGCCGGGTCACCGGGCTCGAAGTAGTCAGCTACATCATCATTAACATGTATTGAGCCTGGCCAACTGCCCGCGGTACTCCAGCTGCTGCCATTCCAATAACGGTAATATACGGCTCCCCATTCTTGGCAGCTGCCCATTGTCGAATTATTTTCCAACCAGACAATATGCGGACGCTGAACAGTCTCATTGCCCAAAACTAATTGCGGGGCATGAGAGCAATTAACGGATGTACTACCTGACTGGCTGACATTACCCCCGCCGGCAGTGGTTGCCCAGTCACTGCCGTCCCAATATCTATAATATATCTCGTTGTCTGACGAGTAAGTAAAATGAGGATACCCATTACGATCCAGCTGCATAGCCACCCCACCGGCGGCACTGGTATTGACTTGCAGTTTATTGGCTGCGGGGTCAGCCAGCGCTGAAGCGTAAGATACTCCGCTGGCAGTTTGCCACTGGTTATCATCTGGATTCCAACGCAGATAAAATATGTTGCTCCCTTCTTGCCAGGCGACATGGGGATTGTCATTGGCGTCAAGCTTGACCACCGGGTAATTTGAAAATGAGTTATCGGCTTGGCTGATATTGGCAGAAGGCGTTGAGCCTGGCACGTAGGCTTCCCCGGTGACGCTGTACCACTGGTTACCGGTACGCTGTACATAGTAAACGTTGGTCCAGCCAGAACCCTCTACTTGTTCAGCCCAGGCAATATGCGGATTGCCTACCGAATCAACAGCTATAGAGCTTGAGCTGTAGGTATTGACCTGGTTTGTTTTTGAAATATTATCCCAATGCAGCCATGATGATTCGCTATTAAAATCAGAACGCTCGGCTGTCTGGCCCCAGCCAAACAAACTATACAGCTCTACGTTGGTTGGATTTACGTCCGGCGCGCCCAAAAATACTTGGGAATCAACCTCTGTACCGGTTAATCCATAATTGCCTGCAGTACCGTCCTGGGCGGTGTACTCGCCGTTTAACTTTATCCAGCCCCAGTCTGTCTGGCCCTGGTCTTCACCGCGCTGTTTCAAAGTCAAAATTCTGGCCCAGCCGTCAACCTCCCTGGTCACTCCATTTAAGCTGGCCGTGGCGTATGATTTGCAGGTTTCATTTACCAGGCAGGTACCTTGCGCTGGCCCAGATTCCAAACGGCTGCAGGTAGTAAAAATGCAATAATCTCCGTCTCCACCCGTACAATTAGCTGATTCATTCCCCTCGGTACAAGCGTTTCCACCGATAGCACAATCGCCATACCGTTCATTGCCAGGATCATTATAACAATAACCATACGTCTTTCCGTCTGGCGGTAGTCCAGCACTCTCTTCAGTACATAAGCCGGTGCCACATTGAGTGTCATCATAGCAACCTGCTTGCGCATTATTATCACATACTTTCTTATGCAGACTCACCCAGCCTAAGCCGGTTTTGGTAGTTTGCTGCTTTCGGGCAATAGTACTGACGTTTATCGTTCCAGAATTATTTACGATAAATAATTGCTCATTATTCGGATCATCTGCGATCTGCCGGGGAGCAGCAACGTCTGTATAAATCGCTACAATAGTATAATCAACCTTGTTGATGCGGTAAACCTGATTGGCATTCGTATCGCTCAACCAGGCAAAACCCCCATAGAGCGTTATATCAGCCATGGGGTTGGCGTTAATATCAATAGTATCTACAACATTCCCTTCAATATCCAAAACCGTAACACCGCCCTGCCGGGCAATCCATAGATATTTTCCGTCACCGGTAACCGCTTCAGGTGCTGCTGATAAATTGTAGGTAGTCACTGACCCAGCTTCAGCCGAGCCTAATAACGGATCTATTTTGGAAATACTTACATCACTATTGTTGGCTGACCAAATATAACGGCCGTCATAATATAAGCCGTGAGGATCAGCCTCAGCCGGTAAAGAATAGGTATCAATAATAGAGCTATCAGCAGCGTTAATTTTGGTTACGGTATCATTCCCCTCATTCGATACCCAAACGTACCCGTTCTCAATAACTACATCATACGGATCAGCCGCACCTGGCAACTGCACCGAACCGCTGCCAATCGGCAAAGCCGAACCTGTCGACGGATCAAATTTATATATTACATCATCACCCTGGGAAACTACCCAGATAAACTCGCCATCAAACGCCACGCTCCGCAAATCATTACCCAGATCATAGGCGGTATATGACAAATCACTGGCTTTTACCCGTATCAATTTATTGCTTGGAGCCGCGGTTGTTACCCAAGCCTGCGTAGCGCCATCAGTAACCGCGTCATAAGCAATACCCCAAGCTCCTGTCTGACCAGTATCCGGCTCGGGTCCGAAACTTGGATCCCAATACTCTAAACGAGCTTGGCCTGATGATGACCAGCCATATCCTTCCAATGGATTAATTTCCCGGCTCTCTTCAAACTGCGTATTCAATCCCCAGTCATCCGCGCTGTGGCAGGAATAATCCCCGGTGGCATTGAACATATTTAGGCAGTTCAAAGAAATCCAACCAGTATTGGAAGACCAGCCCCAACCAACCACGTTATTTTTTACCAGAAACAAGGTGGCTTCACGGCCAAAATGGGTTTCCCAACAATCGTAATCAGGCGTACATCCATTAGTATCTATATCACCATCATTGCCATTTCTGGCCTTGGCTTTAAAATCATAGGTATACGAAGGGTCCAGGCCGATAATATCCACACCCGTATCTCCTCCCCATTCATTCCGCGAACCCCAATGTCCTACCAGATTAAATCCCTCGTTCTCATTACAGTCCAGCCCTGCCTCATCCACTGTGCCATCCAACTGTACATATTTTTCTGAAACTAGCTGGTCATTATCGTCATACTTTGAAACACAGATGGCATACTGGGTTTCTCCGCCAGAGGCATGCCCATCATGTAAAGGATTCTCATCATTGCTGCGGAGAGTCAGACTTACTTCCGTACCACCGCTGCCGCGGCGAAGAATGGGCAGAGTGGGAGTGTTAGCTTTCGTGTACCGGCATACGGCTGTGTCTGGTTTTGGATCATTAACGTCACCTGGCTGGTCCTTATTTCCGTCGCTATTGCGGGATCGCGCTTGATAGCAATACTCCGTATTTGCTTCCAATTCAGTATCGGTAGTTTCCCGTTCTCCTTCTGGCAGCCAGTCTTCAACGCCTGACTCAAACCCCTTATCCTCGCCGCTTAAAGCACCGCCGCCGCTATGCCCCGTAGTTTCCAATAATTGCAATCCCGCATAAGGAGTGCTGAAATTGGCAAAATCTCCTGATACATGGAGCGGAATGGCTTTTTGCGTAATATCAGCTGAAATAATTTCAAAGCCCTGCACTTCCTGAATAGCCGTATACGCGGAGGCGGTACTCGAAGGTGCGCCGGCTTTGCCATTCACGTCCACCGCCCGGACATAGGCGAACTTCTCAATATTGTAGTCCGTGCCAAATGTTTGGGTAAAGGTATGCTGCGCTCCGCTGGTATGGTCTACTTCGGGGAATAATGGTGAACTACAATAGCCGTCGGTGCCGTCACCAGCGATACACTGGTCGGTATCGTCGTATAGGTTATAGTAATCAATCTCAAATCCTTGCGCGTCATACGAACCGGGCGGATTCCAGCCCCATTCTATAGGTAAATTGGCCGCGTCATAATAATTGCTATTGTGTATCATGCTTTCCGCTGGGCAGGGCGGCAGCACATCAGCTACCGGAGGAACAGGTAAATAGGGCGTGGGAATATTACCGGTGTTTTTTGCCCTGATATAGTATCTATATTTTTTATTATCAGCACTGCAATCCAATCCACTGCCACTTTCATTATCCGTTAATTTCTGTCCGGGGTTATACGAATACCAAGCGCTACTGCCACCAAAAGGATAGGCATAACTTCCGCAATTTACTTCATTGCCACTGCTATCGAGCCCGCAAGCGCTTCGGGCTATCTGATACTGCACATTAGCGGGAGCTCCTACAGGATTACCATTCGTATCAACTGTCACCTCACAGGTATACAATCCTGACACCTCACTATACTCGCAGCTTACTCCATCAAGTCCTGGTTTCCTGGGATATGACCATACTTCAGACGAAGGGTTGGATCGTTGCCCCTCCCTCCCGTAGGTATCAACGCCAGCTACTTTGGCTCGGTATGCCGTATTGGGAGTTACGGTCTGCTGATATACGTGGGGAAAAATCGCGTCGGTTTGGTCAATATAAGTATCACTCGCCCCATCATAATTATAAACATTATAATTCACACATGTTGAACCGCCTGAAGAGGGATTCCAGCCCCAGTTCATAATAGTCTGATCTCCATTGTATGCCGGGCTGCCGCTGACATTAGTAGGCGCACAAGGCGGTAAATGATTCGAGTCATTAACTACCGCTGAATAGCTAGTTATATCAGCTCCTAAACGCGCTCGTACCTTATAATCATATTTAAAAAACATCATACCGCAAGTCAATCCGCTGGCTCGAAATACAAAATCATCATTACGCACCGACCAATTCATGGCTGTAGAATAGGTCACTGTATTGGAAGGAAAGCCAATCCTCCACCGGCCCTGCTCAATATAATATTCAGTGCCTGCTGGGTTGTCTTTCGTATCTACTGAAACATCACAATAGTAGCCGTCCGTCTCATTATAGTCACAAGACACATCAGTTACTTCAGGAACGGCCAATTCTGTACAAGCCACGGTAGTTGCCGACCAAATGCTAGCATCTTTATCCTCACCCTCTACTCCCGCTCTGTTTTTTGATTTAGCTTTAATGTTATAGCAAGTATGGGGTAAAAATACATCATATTCTTTGCCGCTGCCCCATTGGGCCGCCGTACGCCAGATTGGACTGACAGATGTAGCATCAAGATCAGCGGGATTCAAATACGCATTCAGTTCCTCCACATACATGGCGTATTGGGTATCGCTGGGATTTGTATAGCTTGGATCGCTGGCCGGGGTAGTGTTCATGGCCAAATTTAAGCTGCTGGCCTGGACATCTGAATCATCCCAGGTCGGCGCGCCTGGATTGCGGGCTCTGGTAGTTACCTCTTCCCAGGAGGCAAAAGACGGGTAATTCAAAGATTTATCCCTGGTATTCTGCGACAAGGTCATGACCCAATACTTGTCGTTTGGTCTGAACTTCATCGGACTAAAAAAATATTCGCCAACAGTATTAAAATAGATTTTCGAATTATAAATCCAATCATTTAAATCCAGGCACTTTGGTTTTGGTGTTATTGGCGGTATGGTATCTTCGAGGTTATTGACAACGGGGTATCCAGCGGGATTTAAACCATCAGCATGAACAACATACACATCGGGCAATACCGGATAAGTAGCAGCTGGATCATCAGTAAACCGCAATCCCGCTGCTCCAGTACTGGACCCAACATACCAACCTAAATCTTCATCCTGTGGCCAAAAGCCCACACAATATTTTGTGGTTGTTTGATTATTATAATAACCGGGTATTCCGCCCCCGAGGTTCAGCTGCATATACACTTCATCCCACCGGTCAGAGCGGGCGATAGCTGGCTGGTCTGGCTGGGCATTGGCATAGGTATAATCATTTTTCACACTGCTCCAATTTGAGGCAAAATCATCCTGCTCTACCCGCGCTCGGTACCAGGCTTGTTTGTCGGAATAATTGATATTTGGCGCGTACGTTGCGTCAAATTCCTCCTCAACTACGCAATAGTTGTTGTATTCGCAGGTACCGTCATTCACTCCATTTTCACAATCCTGCTGTAATTCGCAGGTACCGCCGTCATTAAACCCGCCATTACATACGCCCGCGGTCTCTGTGCTGGTAGCAGTACAATCATACCCCGCCCCCTCAATACAATCCACATACTCGCAGGTACCACCAGTGCAGTTCGAATCAAACCGGCAGACATCACCATCGTTATCGCCGCCCACGCACCGATGATTGCACGTACCAGGCGGAGAACCCGGACAATCAGCATTGCTGGTGCAGTAACCCCCGACACATACACCATCATTAACGCCATCTTCACAGTCTGCCTGATAATAGCAGATACCGCCGTCATTAAACCCACCATCACATACTTTGTTTGTCCCTCCATAACATCTGCTCATCTCCCCACTGATCATGTTGGGGCATACATCTTCCCAGGAGTATGGATTGGTAAATGATCTTTGCAGGGCAAAATTTGTTTCATTGACATAATGGTCATATACCTTGATCTCCATAGTGGTTCTGCCGGTAGAGCTAGCCTGGCCGCCTTTTGGATCCACTTCCAAAAATGTTCCTGTCGGTGGCGAAGAGTCAAAATATATTACCTCAAGGGTCGGCCAGGGTGAATCTGTACCGCCAATCTGTTTATATGTATAAACTACTTTATCAACATTTTTATTAAAACTAATTAAGCTCGGATCCAAGACAATTGACGTCCGTTCAGAAAAAGCATTACCTACGCTTGATTTATCAATATCGATTTCCACTTTACACGGTTCCGAATCGCCATATCGGCAGTCCTGGGTACTAGCATCAGGCAAACCTGTAACGTCCAGGGTTTCCTCGAGCGTCATCGTATCCATAGCATCCCACGCGTCAATCAGTGTCTGCTCACCGCCTGAATATAAATCACCCCACTCATCCAGACCACTATAAACACGTATCGGTTCTCCAACCCCACTAAAAGCATAACCACGATACATATATAGTGTTAATTTTGCGCCAACTATATCAGCATATTCGATACCTAGTGAACTCGAGATCCCCGAACGAAAGCTAAAATAATGCCGCCAATCTTTATAATGAGGGCATGGACCCAAGACACATATATCTCCATCAGTCCATCGGCCGGTCATCAAAGCTGTGCGATAGGGAGAATCGCCGTTTGATATCGTATAATTACTCCACCAACTTGGGATTTTCCGTGACCATTGGATCTCCCCCATGCCATTATAATAATTGCTGCCGTAGTAACTCCCGTCTATGACGATAGGGTAGGTAGCGTTCTCCAGCCATTCCTTGCCCGCTGGTTCGATAACTTTATCAATCTGCACCGACCCTTCTCCCATTTCCGTGATGGAATAATGTATGTCATGGTTAAAATTATCAGGATTGTTCAATTCATACATGACCGGCGGCGGTGAGATAAAAGAGATTTTCTTGGTATCTTCATTATGAAAAGTAATGACATCTCCCTCCTGCAGCTTGTAATACACATTATCCAAATGCACGCTTTGGCTGACGGTATCAAGCGCCTGGGCCCGTTTTTTATTATTAACAATTATTTCTTCGAGTAATGAACTGTTGTCAACCGTATAGCGCACATCCATGCCTTTATACAAGCCTTTATAAGTAGCCTGGTTATCCTGCACCTCCCAACCATCATCGCTGGTCAAAGCGTTAGCAAAAGTAAACTCGACTCCCCGCCCATTGGGCGCCTGATAGGTGACAAAGCCGTAGTCGCTTGGCGCTTTTTCAAAATATGTTTTAAAAACATTAGTATTATTTTCATAAGCGTAATAATCCGAGTCCGACTCAACAATAGTCGTATCAATGGGCGCGTATTCACCGGTATTATCAACTTGATATTCTATAGGTAGAGAAGTGTAGGTCACTGTGGTAGTCTGATTCTCTTCGTCATGGCGGATATCAGCCACATTGCTGCTAGCCGCTAAAACTTCTTCATCCAATTGCGTTTCCGGGTCAACTGCTTCCTGTACTAAAGGCTTAGTCCACTCAAACGGATGAAAAATATTATTAACTGCCAATAGCAAGCCACCAGCCAGCACCGCGCTTCCCGCGAGGATAAATAATATTAATATAAACTTGTTATTCACCTTGTGCATTAAATACTGATTATAAATTATACATTGTTAATTATTCATTAATTACAGTCCGCGGCACCGAATCTTACTCAATGCCCCACTGCCATCTATCTCAATGCCGTTCAAATACATGCCTTCCCCGCATGCTGCCGTACCCCCACTAATATCAACGATAGTATCCGTATCCCCGTTCCATTGGTTGTTTACTACTTTCAAATCTTGTCCCACGCGCACATCGCCGCCCGAGCATTCCCAGCCAGCACCCAGCGCGTCAACGCAATCCTGGTCAATGCTGCACTGCTGCGAATACATATCTTCCCCGGTACCGGAATTGGAACAATAGTAATGATGGATATCAGCCGAACCCTGCATGTTAAAATTCCCCGGTTGTGCGTCTTTTGAGCCAGCCGTGCTGCATGTTTCACCAACCGGGCAATTGCTGTCGTAAATACAGGACTGTGTCGTGGTAACCGAACATTGGCCAATATTACTATTGCCAACTAAACACTCCTCTCCGCTTGGACACTGCCAGTCAAATTGGCATTCCTGATCGGCAATTGAACAGCTACCTACTACATCGCGTAAAGTTACTAATGAACTTTGGTCAGTGTGACCTTGACCGCTTCCTGAATAATATCTAGTTAATCTTAATGGCTTCAATGACGGGTTATCACAACTACTATTCAATGACTTGCAAGCGCTTAAAAGCCAAACATTGGTTCCGTCAAATAACATTGAATTCCCTCCATAATTTGAAGCTAGAGCACTACGATAACCTTTAACCTCCCCAGTCGCGACATTTATTGTATGGAGTGTGCTAGTTCCGGCATTACCCAACACCCAGATATGCGTTCCCGTAAAAATCAAATTGCTAGCAGTTGAACTGAAGTTGGCTGGATCAATCGGATCATAAAGCGTGTACATTTGTATAATCGCTCCGTCTGACGCTCTGATTTGAGCCACCTGGCTTCTGTTCCTTCCGCCAATAATGACATCACCATCTAACACCCACAAATATACTCCATCAAAAATAAGCCTATCGGGAGAGACTAAGCCGGTGGAATACCTAGCCACCACTGCATTATCCGGATCGGGCGCTTGGGGATCTACTTTTATTAAATTTGTATCAGTAACATTACTTAACACCGTCCAAATATAATCGCTGGCAAATATTACATCCATTGGTTTAACGTGATCTCCTCCATCACTAACTAGTCTATGTAAACTATCCCCTGACCCATATTCTCCCACTGGAAAAATAGTAATGCTTTCACCGCCGGTTTCGCAATCAGTCGGATCAACTCTGGTGAGGTCGCCGCCTTTAGTTGGAGTAGCTAAATCATGATAATTTGCCGTCCAAATATATATTTTACCGTCAATCGCGCTACTGGTTAATGCCCAAGGATCAACACCCTGCCTCGTAGCTAGATTTTCAAAGGTATCAATAGTACATAGCTCCTCTCCGGTTTCGGGATCAATTTTACTAACCAACTGGTCACCACCACCGACAACTGTACCCCATATAGACATACCGTCGAATGTCAATTCGGTAAACGAACGATTGGTTTGATAGGCGCCTACCACAGTACCATCACCAACGCGTACCTTAAATAAATTATGATCATCTTCATCGCCATACTTATTTCCCGCCCAAATATAAGCTCCGTCAAAAGTCATGCCTCCATGAATGCTGGAGACAACACCATTGGTTATTTGGTAAGAACCTGTTTTCTGACGAGCGGTAAAGGGAATCAGCGACTGCTGCAAGCCGAGTGGTAAAAATTGTTTAGCCACTATATCTTCCCCGGCCCACAAGCGGCCATCAAAATATCCAGCCAAACCAGTACCATAATTTGCCCCATAAACAGCCGCTTGATTATATGTATTGCTAACCGCCTGAATTCCATAACCATCGATACTTTCTCCCCTTACCCCAACATTATTCTTACTCTCGCCTTTGACGGCAGCCGCCTGCGTGCTGTCAGCGTAACCGTACAACGCCGCGGTAGCTCCGCTATCCGCCTGGCTCGAAACGCCAATAATATCGCTATAGCTGCTTAGCGCCTGCCCGCTAATCGGAGCGCTATCAGAACCGGCCAGCACCGTACCTCCCTTTACCTGCAAGCTGTAATTCCCCGTGGGCAGTTTTGTGCCAATGCCGATCCAATCATGAATGCCATCGACGTATAAAGTATCACTATCCGCGGTAAATATTTCACTATACGCATTTGGCACGTCAAACAAAGCCCCCTCACCGCGGACATCCAAAGGCTTGTCCGGGTCAAAAGTAAGGGAGTAGTTTTCCGAGGGATTATAAAACTCCGGGTCAATCAGCAAGTATCCTGATTTGGCCTGATTTTCATCACCCGTTGTGATAGGCGCGCTAAATTGCTCATTCACTGGACCGCTGTCCGGTTCCTGCCATTCAGCTTTGGCTGTTTGCGTCTGTAAAATAACCACAACGACTGCTGCCGCCAAAACAAATCCTAGCAACCTCTTTTTCCTTAACCCTGTTAATTTGTTTATAAAATTATTCATTATAAATTATAATTATGCATTTTTATAATGGTCGGCACTGTAATCGATAATTATTCGTATCAACTCCTTTAACAAACTCACCATTGTCGCATCCCACCCCGAAATTACGCAATTGATCGCTGCTGCCACCCCACTGGTTGCCGAGAACCACGAGGTCACCCTCGACCCAGAGCTGCTGTCCAAAGGAAGCTAAACCACTAATAGAAAAACTCCCCGGCTGCGCCTGGCCCGGCCATTTATTTTGCAGCATTACCGAATCCATAGCATTGCCGTTTACCAGTTCAGTGCCCGCGTAAAACTTCCGTATTATATAATCATTGTTATTTGTACCATCTCCCAGCCAAACATTCCGTCCGTCAAAAACCAGCGATCCCCTGCTCTTATTATAGTTTTGCCCTTGGGAATAATAATCATACCGATAACTTTCTACCAATTGCCCGGTAGCTACCTGGATGCGGCTAATATATGAATTGTGAAAATAACTTTGCTGGAATTCATTTAGGTCAGTAGGGCTAGAGCAGTTGGGATCAGGACGGCCGCTGCATCCCGGCATGCCGGCAGCACCGTCGAAATCGCACATGCCGTTGCCGTCATTATCTAGGCCGTCACGGCATTCAACTAATCCCAGCCCGTCACCAAACAGGGCTTCCCCTTCGGTATTATCGTTCGCGTCTGAACACTCACTGTCAGCTAAATCAATATACCCATCATTATCATTATCTATCCCGTCGTTGCATAAACTCGTTTCATGCATATCGTGCAGGCTGCTACAGCTTGGATCAGCAGCCATAGCTCCGCAGCCAAATTCATCACACAAGCCATCACCGTCATTATCAACGCCGTCATTGCACACGCTGCTGCCAGGGCTGGCATTGCGTCCGCCATGCTTGATCCACAAATTCACTCCGTCAAAAATTATGGCTTCCACATTGGAAAAAACTGCGTCACAGGTACTGCCGGGGCAATCCTCGTTGCTATGGCAAAACAAATCCTGCCGATCACCACCCTGGCAAGTGCCTGGATCATTATATACCTGATACTTGCCGACAACGTTATTGTCAGCGTAATCAGGGTTTATTCTATAAATACTATTGCCATAATCATCCATCCTGGCAGTGCCTAACCATAGATACGTTCCGTCATAATAAATTTCCTGGATATTATAATCATCTGAAGCAACAGCATCCAAAGTAATAGTCTTATCTATACTGCAATCACTGCCGTCATAGCTGACCTGCGATATTTTATTGTCTTTATGGGTAACCCACATCGATTGCCCGTCATAAGCCAATTGGCTTGGGCCAACAGCTGCCCCCAGATTACAGGTATCAACCCCGCTGCAGCCAGCTCCCGAAAAATCGCAATGGTTGTCATCCGGCCCCAAAACATCAGTATCAATAATGCGGATGGTCCCGGCATCTGCGTCGGTGATCCAAATATATTGTCCGTCATATGCCATATCTAGACGAGTATAGTTGCGGAAATTAAACTCGACAGTATTATACTCTCCTACCTTTATCCCGTCTGAAGCTCGGACTTGGGTTAAGTCCCATTGGTTTTGTCCGTCATTATCGTCATTTATAGTCCAAATGTACTGCCCGTCAAATATCATTTGCAAGGGGAACCAGCCGGCAATATAATCACCTACCTTGGTACCGTCTTCTATGCGGAATTTACTTACTGTATTGGAGCCGTCATTGGCAGTCCAAACGTAAGTGCCGTCAAATACCATGCCAGACGAATTTGCCCCTTTCGGCAAATAGATAGTGCCATCGTAAGGAGCATTGATACGATGCCGCATAATAGCTCCGCTGCCGCTATAAGTAGCCCAAATAAAGGGGTCGTTCGTATCCCGATAATCAAAAATAAAATCCCTAAGGTTGAGCGGCGACTCGTCATAGCGGTGCGCTACGACCAAGTCATCGCTGGCATTAATAGAAAATTTCACCATTTTATAAAAATTCTTAGCCCAAACAAAAGGTTCGCCAGAAGAAGTGGTATCAAATTCTATTTGATCGACCACCGAACTGCTGTTCATATACGTTCCTCCCTTGTACTCGGTCACACTGCCGGGAATATCCGCCGGATCGAAGCGGTATATGATTGACTGTTCGGTAACAGGATCATCACCGCCGCCAGCCCAGATATATCCATCACCATACGTAATATCATATAAACTATGGTAATCATTAACCGCGTCAGTTATACAGCCAACAGCCAAAGTGCCCATTGGATCACTGGGATCAAAAGAACCGATGCCGGCTGCAAAATTAGTCCCACTGCCAGCGAACGAAACCCACAGCTCACCGCCGCCGCTGGTCAGGCCTGTTGGAATATTTACAATTTCGTTTCCTCCGCCATCATCCGTCTGGCATGTCGTGCCGGTATCAATCCAGCTAAAAAAATTAGCAGTACAGCTCGCCTGATCAGTATATTGCGAATCCGTACAAAAACCATTAAACGTTAAATATTCGGTCCAGGTACCGACACCCGCGCAGGTTGCGGGATCGTCATAACCGGCATCAGTGCAAAAACCATAATCCCCGGTATCCGGCCGTAATCTGGTAATATAATATGAATTGTCATCATTAGAATAAACATCTGCCCCATCGTCATAGCCTAGCACCCACACATACGGCGTGCCAGGATTTGTCGTAGTGTCATAAACAAGGTCGATCGTACCGTCAAAACCTCCTGGCCTGGTTCCCACTTCAAAAACAGTCGCCTGGTGTGTAGCGGGATCAATCCGTGAAATGCCTCGGCTGTCAGTGTACCCGTTAGCTACCCAAATATACCCATCCTCATAAATCATTTCGGAAGGATAATGTGCGTCGATGCCGCCGCTGCTCAACACGCGAAACTCGTCAACGAGTGATCCGGTCTCCGGGTCTATTAGTAAAAAATATGGCTCCAGATCCCAACCAACTGTTTCGTCTTCTATCCAAATATACTCTCCGTCAAATACGGCCTGATCTAATACCGGCCTGACAGCCCCTTCGATCTTTTGTGGTTCCCAGCCGGCTGTTTGGGGAACTTGGGAATCCGGCAATCGGCTGGCTACAAAACTCGAAGCCACCGTTTCTTGTGACCCATAGACGCGCTGCTCAAAATAGCCCGCCCAGGCTCCCAAACCATGCGCGTATGCATACACGCCTGCCTTGATAGTGCCGCTATCACGCAACGGGGAATCCACACTGCCAACTAAAGCTGAAGCGCTTTCGCTTTCCGCGTAAATGCCTGTACCGTCAGATGTATTAAAGCCATACACACCGGGATTATCAGGACTATAGCCATATACCGAAGGTTGGTCATCGGCTTGCGTATAGGCATACAAACCGTATTGCGTGGCATTGCTGATTGCCAATCCATAACTGGTAACTGGCTCATCATTGCTCCCGATAGCCACCCCTGCATTGGCCACCTCCAATAATGCGCTAGGTGACGTAGTGCCCACTCCCACATAATGGTTATCACCATCTACGTAGAGCGTATCCGTATCAACGGCCACACTGCCGCCAGCAGTTACTTCCAAATTATTAATAAATACGTCATTTGAACCCCGCACTTCTAATGGATAATTAATAGAGGGAATGCTATCGGTAGGAGTATACAGAGGATCAAGCAAAATACTGCCCTTCTTGGCCTGGTTATCAGGACCGACGTGTAAAGGCGTAAAGATATTTGCCTCGGGAGCATCTGACTGCGGTTCTTCCCAGGCCGCCTTGGTAGTGGCTGTAAAAACTACCAGCAGTAGCGCGCAGCAAACGAGCAGGCCTGCTCCAAATATGTATTTCGTTTTTTTATTCTGTATATTTGCCATTATAATCGTGACATATTTAATAACATCGCCCGCTATAAAGGACGGCAGGTTATCTCGGTGATAACCCCCGAACCATTATCGGTAATATCAGTGACATAATATCCTTCAGGGCATCGAAAACAATTGTTTGTTCCGCCGCAATTTTCTTCTCCATTGATGGCTACGGTGATATCGGTATCGCTATCACCGCCCCAGACGTTAGACTCTGCAGACAAGTCCCCGTCAGCCACCAGCGAATCAGAACTGTCATCTCCGATCTGCCCGGAGCCGGCTACGCTCATACTGCCCTGCTGCCTGGTTAAGGGATCGCTGGCTGGAGTTTGCAGGGTCAAGGTCGAAGAATAATCCTCAATGCCATACCCCTGGCCCGTATACATCCTGTACAGGTGACTGCTGCTGGCCAGCCAAAGATACGAGCCGTCAAATAACAAGCTGTTTGGTACAAACCCCATTTCAAAGTCAGTCTGCTGGGCTGGATCGGCAGCTAATAACCGGGTTATTGTTTGGCTGTCGGCATAGCTAAGCCACAAAAACATGCCGTCAAAGACGATAGCATTGGGCTGGCTGTCTACGGCGTACGTATTATAAAGAATAGGTTGGGCAAAACACCCGCCAACTCCTTGGCAATCCGTATCGTTATTGCAGGCGGTCGTGGCGGAACCGGAGCAAACTTTCGTATCTGATAAATAATACCTGGTTATAGTATTGTCATCCTGATTGGTCACCCAATAATAATAATTATCATAGTACAAGTCTTGGGGATTATTGCCTATTAAAAACTGCCAGCCTACCGCTTCACCAGAAGAAGGATTCACATTATAAACAAGGTCTTCTTGGCTGGAAACAACCCATATATACAGCCCATTATAGATTATTTTACGCAATGAATCTGCTTGGGTAGTCAGCTGCTTTTCCATTGGAGTAGTACTGTCATTATCTATATCAACCTGCTGGCACAAACTATTCATCTTGTATAATTTTCCAGAACCGGCAGCAATGACCCAGTAATACCTGCCGTCAAAAATGATGTCCTGGGGTTCGTCTATAGAAAAACCAGGACCGCTCAACGGACTGGCGTTATCACATACTATCGCCCCAGTCTGAATATCAATTTTTCTCACTACATCGTCATCGCGCACAGTGACCCAGGCATAGTTTGTGTCGCTGATAACGGCCGTCGGGTTTGTACCTACGGTTGTTTTGAATATTTGCAGCCCATCACTGGCCCGTACTTTATAAACCGTATCGCCGTCAGTCAGCCAAACATTGGTGCCGTCGAAATACTGCAGCGCGGTATTGGCAAAAGTGTATTCTTGGGACATTTGGCCAGAAGTGTTTGATACCACTGAAGGCCCAAGCGAAGTCGGTAAAAATTTTGTCGCCACGATTTCTTCTGATGAATAAAGCGGTCCCTGAAAATATGCCGCCCATAATCCCGGAATGCCGTTTTCAATATAGAAATCGTTTTCTCCGTAAATCCCTACCCCGTTTTCGCTGACACCGACCACACTGCTGTATTGGGCCGGGGCAGAACCGTGCACGCCCTCAATAGCCGTGCCTAACAAATTTACTGCTTTCAGCCCGTAGCTGCTGCCCGTACCCACACCAAGTAAACCATAATCTAACCCATAAGCGTATACGCCGTAGGTGTCGCTGCTCAAGGCCCGCAGTGCGTAACTGGCGCCCTCGGCATCTACTGACATTCCTAAATCACGTATCTGCAATGAAGCGTTGCTTTTGTCTAAACAAGGCCCCAGGCAAACCTGATGATTTTCCGAATCTACATACATACTTTGGGTGCGGCAAAAACCCCGGTCACAGTATTCACCTTGGGCTGTATTGCAATCGCCATCCTGCAAACAAGCTGTCTCCGTCGATTGGCCGATTTTTAAATCTTGCTCATTGACCATATTGCTTACAGTAGCTCCCTCACCTACCACTTCTAACTGGTATTCAAAAGGAGTGGCATCATCATCCGTCCCCAGCCGCAAAGCTCCGCTCTTTACCTGACTGCTGCCATCAATACGCAAAACACCCTCGGTGTTTTTTTCAGGGGGGATAGATAATGGCTCGATATATTCTGCTTTTACCGTCCATGAAGCCGCAAAAAATACCAGTAAAAACAGCAAAAAAAGGCTGCTAAGAAGCCATTGGTTACTATTATTTTTATTTTTCTTTTGAAAAAACACTTAGCGTCCCTTAGTTTAAATTTAGTAACGAAAAATATTACTATAACGATAGGACAAATGCCCTAATTGACAGGTAAGGGAAAATTTATAATAATACAAGCATCAATAGAGGACAAAAGTGTATTTATTTTAACACATTTTATACGCAAATGTCAACCACAAAAAAAATTGCTAAAAGTGCTGAAAGGCAAAAACAAAACACCGCCCTAATCGGCGCTTCAATCATCATGATAATCGTTATCGGCATTGGTATCGGCAGTTATTACTTTGGCAGGCATGATGCTACTTCCAATAATTCGGTAGTGCCGATTATTAATATTAGCCAAGCTAATGCTGAACGGGTACTAGGGGCATCAACCGAACGGAGCGATGAAACGTGGCAGGGGACCATCCAGGCGATTGATAATAATTCCATAACGGTATCGATCGACCCAAGCAGCGGACTTACAAAATCTCAACCAACTTCGTTAATCGCCCGGATATCTGACAGTACACAACTATGGAAATGGGATATCACGAAAAAAATTACACCCGAAAACCCGCAAAACAAAGAACGCATAACCATCGACCAGTTTCAAAACGGACAAACAGTACTGGTAAAATCATTAGACCGCCCAGACGCTGATGATGCCGTCAACGCCCTTTCAATTAATGTACTAATTACGTCTTAATAAATAATTAATTAAAAAACATATGTCAATTGTCATTTGGATACTGCTCGGGATAATCGCTGTCCTCATCTTCTGGCTCATTGGCGTCTACAATTCGCTCATCAAACTGCGCAACCGAACCGATGAAGCGTGGTCAGACATCGATGTCCAGCTCAAGAGACGGTACGACTTAATCCCCAACTTGGTCAGCACTGTTAAAGGATACGCCAAACATGAGCGTGAACTTTTTGAAAAAGTTACCCAAGCCCGCAGTGCCGCCATGAACGCCGAAGGCGTCAAGGAACAGGAAAAGGCAGAAAACGCCCTCTCCAACACTTTGAAAAGTTTATTTGCCGTAGCTGAAAATTATCCAGATTTAAAGGCAAATCAAAACTTCCTGAAACTTCAGGATGAACTATCAGATACGGAAAACAAAATCCAAGCTGCACGCAGGTTCTACAACGGCAACGTAAGGGATTTCAATACCAAGATCCAGGTTTTCCCAAACAACATGCTGGCCGGCATGATGGGCTTTAAAAAATATGACTTTTTTGAAATCGACGAAGGCGAACGCGAACCGGTTAAAGTTGAATTCTAGTTTTCCGTTAACCATTAGACAGAATATAATTTAAAATATATAAAGGGCCGCTAGATAATTTAGCCGGCCCTTTATCGGCAAACAATGGCTACTATTTACACACAAATCAGCACCAACAAGAGAAAGTCCGCCATACTGCTTATTCTTTTTATAGTGTTTATAGTTTTCCTGGGCTGGGTGTTCGGAGAATCAACCGACCTCGGCTACGGCGGATTGGCCATAGCTATCATAATTTCTGTAATAATGGCTCTTTTTGGCTACTTTTCGAGTGATAAAGTAGCCCTCTGGACAACCGGTGCGCGGCCTATCACCAAAGAACAAAACGCTTACGTTTACCGCATGGTAGAAAATCTCTGCATCACCGCTGGCTTGCCCCAGCCAAAAATCTATATTATTGAAGATTCTACTATCAACGCCTTTGCCACAGGCCGCGATCCAAAACACGCTTCTATAGCCGTTACTACCGGAGCGATCAATAAACTGGAAAATGAAGAACTGGAAGGGGTATTGGCCCACGAACTCTCGCATATCAAAAACTATGATATCCGCCTGATGACCCTGGTAATTGTTTGCGTGGGAATCGTAGCCCTGCTTTCCAATTGGTTTTTTCGCATACGCTTCTTAGGCGGCCGGAGAAGCTCGCGGCAAGGCGGCCAAGTACAGCTTGTTTTTATGGTAATCGGACTCCTGCTGCTTATCTTTTCCCCGTTGATTGCCCAACTTATCAAACTGGCTATCTCACGGAAGCGGGAATTTCTCGCTGATGCTTCAGGCGCCCTGCTGACACGCTACCCGGATGGCTTGGCGAACGCATTGGAAAAAATTAAGCAGTACAACCACCAGCCCATGCTCAAGGCCAACAACGCCACCGCCCACCTGTTTATTTCCAATCCATTTGGTGATAAAATGAAAAAGGGCATGGCCAAGCTTTTCTCCACTCACCCGCCGATCAATGAACGGATCGCCGCCCTCCGCACAAAAAGCTATTAACCACCAACCGTATGAATAAACCCGAACTGCAAACAGAAACCAAAACCAAAGTAGCCACCTCAACCAAAATTTCCATTGGCGTGGCAATATTTTCGGCTCTAGTAATGTTGGGCACTATTATCCTGTCTTTTTTTAATACATAACGGCAGCATTTACCAAACAGCATAGCCATTATAGCCTTTTGGTTTTTTTGTGATACCATAAAAATGCACTACTTGACCGAAGGCCGTATGGCAACTATACTATAATGTACTGTATTGCTTTGTTAAAATTTTTTTACTATGGATAAACAAATTTTGGATAAATTTACTACCCACCTAAAAAACGCTTTCAAAAAGGCAAAAGAGCTAGGGTCATCAATGAAACACCAATCAATCAATCCCGAGCATTGCCTGTATGGGCTGATTTTACAAAAAGGCAGCATTGCCGCGGAACTACTGACCAAAACCGGCTTAACGGCCGAGAGAATTCGCAGTTCGGTAGTAGCCAGTAACCCCGCTACAAAAAACTCCTCAAGTGATCAAAAAATTTCCCTAAGCCAAGACACCAAACGAGTCATCGAGCGCGCCGCCCTCATTGCCCATAAAAGCAGCCACAAATACATCGGCACCGAACATTTATTGTCCAGTATTTTGCAGACTAAAACCGAAAACCTGATCACCCTCTGGGAAAACAACCAGGTTAATTTACAAAAACTAGAATCAGAACTACAAATGGTCATGCGCAATACCTCGAAATTCCCTGATTTGACCCATATCTTTGAGCAGGCCAAAGAAATCGAAGAAGAAGAAAAAACCAAAAGCGAATCAAAAACGCCAGCGCTGGACTTTTTTACTACTGATCTGACTAATAAACGCTTGCAGAAAAGTATTGACCCCGTTATCGGCCGAAAAAATGAAATAGAGCGTTTGATACATATTTTATCTAGACGCACAAAAAATAACCCCGTTCTGATAGGCGAGCCGGGAGTCGGTAAAACCGCTATCGTGGAAGGATTGTCAAAAAAAATCATTGCCGGTGAAGTACCTGACGCCTTGCTGAATAAGCGCATCCTTAAACTCGACTTGAGCTTGGTAGTGGCAGGCACTATTTACCGCGGGGAATTTGAAGGGCGCTTCAAACAAATTTTAGATGAGATCAAAAAAGATCCCAATATCATCATGTTCATTGACGAACTGCATACCATCATCGGCACTGGTTCAGCATCAGGCTCTATGGACGCGGCCAATATTTTGAAGCCGGCATTAGCCAAAGGGCAAATCCGGACCATAGGCGCCACCACCTTGGATGAATACAGGAAATACATCGAATCAGACGCCGCCCTAGAGCGCAGGTTCCAGCCGATCGTCATTGAAGAGGCTACCGCAGAAGAAACAAAAAATGTTCTACTCGGTATCAAGGAAAATTACGAAAAATACCACCTGGTGCATATCACCGATGAAGCTATCGAAGCTGCCGTAGATTACAGCATCCGCTATCTCCAGGAAAAATACCTGCCAGACAAAGCCATTGACCTTATTGACGAAGCCGCCTCAAAAATCAAGATTTCTCAAAAAAGCAACTCCCTGATCAAAGAAATTTTCAAAACCGAGCAGGAAATCAATAAACTAAAAAAGTTAAAAAGCGACTTAGTCAATCAAGAAAATTTTGAAAAGGCACTCAAGATAAAAGTGCAGGAAAACGCCCTGCGCGACCGCTTAGCCATTCTGCGCCAAAAACAATCTCAGTTAGAAAAAAAATACATCGGAAAAATCACCAAAAAAGACATCGCCGAAGTGATTTCCAGAATAACCAAAATACCTCTGCAAGACCTGGTTACCGAAGAAAAGGAACGCCTGCTCCATTTGGAAGCAATTCTGGCTAATAATATCATCGGGCAGGATGAAGCACTTAAAACAATTGCCGACTTTATCCGCCGATCGCGCGTTGGCTTGGCAGATCCAAATCGGCCCATTGCCTCCTTTATTTTTCTGGGCCCCTCCGGCGTGGGCAAAACAGAAACCGCCAAGGTACTGGCCAAAACTGTTTTCGAAGATGAAAGCGCTCTGATCCGCATTGACATGTCCGAATTCGCGGAAGGATTTAATGTTTCCAAACTTATCGGAGCCCCGGCTGGGTATGTTGGTTATAAAGAAGGTAGTAAATTGACCGAGCCAGTCCGGCGAAAACCATACTCGGTGGTACTATTCGACGAAATAGAAAAGGCCCACCCCGAAGTATTCAATTTATTGCTGCAAATACTGGAAGACGGGCATTTGACAGACGCCAGCGGCAAGAAAGTAAACTTCAAAAACACCATCATTATCATGACTTCAAATATTGGCTTGCACAGTTTGAATCAGAGCGCCTCAATGGGCTTTGAAGCTACAACAGCCAAAGATAAAAAGGCGGCTGATAAACAATTTTCAACCATGAAAGAAAAGGTATTGCAGGATCTTAAAAAACAGTTCCGGCCAGAGTTATTAAACAGAATAGATAAAATAATTGTTTTCCGCCCCTTGCCCAGTGAAGTTGTGGCAAAAATTGCCCAATTACACATTAACGAACTTGAAAATAAACTGGCTGGCCAGGGAATAAAGCTCATAGTCCATAAAAAAGCTATTGCCGCTATCGCTAAGCAGAGCTTCGAGCCCGATCAGGGAGCGCGGGCAGTACGAAAGACCGTTCAAGAACTTATTGAAAATAAAATTGCCCAGAGCATGCTGTCTGGTCAATACAAAGAAGGGGATACCATAAAAGTTACCACTAAGAATAACGCTATTGTCCTCCAATAGGCTTTTGTGATACAGTAACCACATATAAAAACCTTCCCCCATTAAATACCGGGAAGTTTTTTGTATGAAACTTATTGCCAAATTACAGCAGTTCATTCTTGACCTAATTTTTCCTAGGTCATGTTTGGGTTGCGGGCAGGAAGATACGTGGCTCTGCCCTACCTGTCTACAAAAAATAAAATTGACTGATCGCTCCGTCTGTCCCGTGTGTAAAAAAAATACGGGCCCTTCAGTCTGCCCGGCCTGCCAGGGAAAATCGCCGCTCGATGGATTGCTAGTAGCCAGCGATTATGATAATCCCTTACTGCAGTCCCTACTGCACCATTTCAAATATTCTAATATCCGGGAAATTGGCGCCCAACTAGGCACTCTTATGACAAGCTATCTGCAACACGTTGACAAAACTATCAAGCCAGCTATACTTACCAATCACTCAAATTGTATAATAACTGCTGTACCTTTACATACGCGACGCTTGCGGGAACGTGGCTATAATCAAGCGGCAATTTTATCTCAATATATTTGTAACCAATACTCGATTGCCTATCAACCTGATTTACTGAAAAGAACGCGCTATACTCCCCAGCAAGCGCTGTTGAATAAAAAACAACGGATCAATAACCTGAAAAATGCTTTTACGCTTTCTAAACCCTTTAAAAATCAGCGAAAAACTGTTATACTAGTTGATGATGTGGCTACTACCCTAGCCACCCTCGAACAGTGCGCGCAAGAGCTGAAAAAGTCTGGTATCGTAAATGTCTGGGGTTTGGTGGTTGCTCGAGGAAAGTAAAATACTAAGATAGCCAAAAAATCTTCAGATTTTTTGGCAAAGGGACACGCTGACGATAGGTGGAATGGAATGATGGCTATCATTACATGGAATCTGCAGTCAGCGATGGACCGCGGAGAGTTGGCCGAGTGGCTTAAGGCAGCGGTTTGCTAAACCGCGGGGGTCTAAAAAGCCCCGCACAGGTTCGAATCCTGTACTCTCCGCCAAGAGAATTAAGTATCGGATGACCTGTTTTCCTAACGTTTTGCAACAGAGTATCGGATGACCCACATGGGATTCGAACTAGAGCGCGGGGCGACCCACATAGTTCGAATCGCTTAAACCCCGGATCGACTATTTTTTATCGGATGTGACCCGAGTGCCTCAAAAGCCCTCGGATCGCCCCGATAGGAAAAACGTCGACAACCAAAAAAACGACAGCGGCCACAAGCCGTTGTTGTTTTTTATTCCAT
>CAZJUO010000005.1:0-33413 GCA_964549245.1 uncultured Gammaproteobacteria bacterium | reverse complement strand
CCACCAGTGCAAAGAAATCTTTTTGCATTCAAACTAAAAAAAATGGCGCACTATAAGCAGTGCGCTTTTTGATAAATAAAACCTCTGTATGTGGTACAGGGCTATTTTTTCGCAACACAAAAACCCCCTATAGAGAGTGGGGCTTTTGTTTTATAACAAAGTCGGGCTTTTTGGCAAGCCAAAAAACCTTCATAAATTCCACTATTGTTTGTTCTTGAGAGCGTCTTTTAAGGCCTTGCCAGCTTTGAATTTCGGTACGGTTACTTCGGGAATCTGGATCCGTTCAGAGGGGTTTTGGGGGTTTACTCCACCGCGCGCTGAACGTACTTTGGCCATGAAGGTGCCAAAACCGGTTAGGGTTACTTCCTGGCCTTGCTTGAGGGCATCAATGGTGATACTCTCGAAGGCATCCAGCATGTCTTCGGCTTGCTTTTTGGATACGCCGACTTTTTCAGCGATGCGATTTATTAATTCAGCTTTATGCATGTATACACCTCCTTTCGTAGTCATTACTAATTAAGGGTATATGAGGCGGAATGTGATTAGTATTATACCTCAATTTCACGATAAATTCTAGTGATTGTTTCGGCCTTTTTTGTTTCAGTGTTAATGGTTACCATGACAGCGTTGACGAGGCAAATACCCGTGGTGGGGATATCGTGCGTTTGGCGTGATTCTGGATGCAGGAAATTGTGTATGATGATATCGGTTGATACTCCCAGAACGGACGATTTTGGCCCGACCATGCCTACATCAGTTATATACGCGGTTCCGCCTGGTAATATTTTCTCGTCCGCAGTAGGTATGTGCGTGTGCGTGCCGATGACAGCGCTGACGCGTCCGTCCACATACCAGCCAAAAGCGATTTTTTCAGAAGTGGCTTCGGCGTGAAAATCAACGATAATGCCTGCGTATTGCTCCTTTGGGTGCTGGGTCAGTATTTGGTCGATGGTAGCGAACGGGTCCTTGAATTTTTCCTGCATGAAGACACGTCCGTTTAAATTGGCAACCAGCAGGGTCTGGGTGCCTACCACTACGCTGGTATAGCCTTGGCCGGGGTAGGTATCATCATAGTTAGCCGGCCGTATCAGCGGCGCGTCCGGGTCTTGGAAAATTTCATTTACCTCTTCTTTTTTCCAAATGTGATTTCCAGATGTGAAGAGGTTGATGCCGGCTTCATGGCATTGATCCAATGTTTTTTTGGTTACTCCGACGCCATGAGCCAGATTTTCGGCATTAGCAATAATGAAGTCAGGCTGTAATTCCTTTTTTAATTCCGGGATGATGGCCGCTACAGCTTTTCGGCCGGCACGACCAACGATATCGCCGATGAAGAGGATTGTGATTTTATTATTGGACACAAGATATTTTTTAGAGGCTGAAAGGAGCTATAGGAACTATAGGTTAAGAGGAAAGAAGAATAGAAGCCATTGTTGCAAAATCATATAGACCTATTAGCTTATTATCTTTTTACCATCTGAACATATAGCTCGTTTAGCTCATGTTATGCTTTTTTTTAGTTAGCGGGCATATTCAATAATGCGCGTTTCGCGGATGACGTTGACTTTTATTTCGCCGGGGTATTTTAGCTCTTGCTCGATCTTATTGGCAATGTCTTTGGATAGTTTAACCGCTTGGTAGTCATCAATTTTATCGGGCATGACAAAAACACGCACCTCGCGGCCAGCTTGTATGGCGTACGTTTTATCAACCCCGTCAAAAGATTTGGCTACGTCTTCCAATTCAGTCAATCGCTGCAGGTAATCTTCATAGGTGTCTTTTCTGGCGCCGGGCCGGGCTCCCGAGATGGCGTCGGCAATTTTTACGATCAGGGCTTCCAGTGAAGGCGGTTCGTCTTCATGGTGGTAGGCGATACAGTTGATAATCTCTTTCGAGAGGCCAAACTTTTTACCGATATCTTTTCCGATTTCCGGATGCGTTCCCTGCACTTCATGGTCGACTGCTTTACCGATATCATGGAGAAAGCCTCCTTTTTTCGCGATGGCCACATCTGCTCCCAACTCCTCCGCCAATAAGGCAGAGAGATGGGCTACTTCAATGGCGTGGCGCAGGTTATTCTGGCCATAACTGGTACGATATTTAAGCCGACCGATGATTTGCAGCAGTTTTGGTTCCAGGCCGGCGATACCCACTTCATAGGCAGCTTCTTCACCGGCTTTTTTGATGTCTAGAGCCAAGTCTTTTTTGGCATCCTCAACGGCCTCTTCGATGCGTCCTGGATGGATGCGTCCGTCCTGTATTAATTTATCTAGAGCTCGTTTAGCTAAATGGCGGCGGATCGGAGAAAAACCGGAAACAATGATAGCCTCTGGCGTGTCGTCAACGATGATTTCTACGCCGGTTAATTGTTCCAGAGCTTTGATATTGCGCCCTTCTCTGCCGATGATGCGCCCTTTCATTTCATCAGACGGCAGGTTGACCACCGTAGTGGTTGTTTCCGCGGTATGAGGGGCGGCACAGCGGAAAACTACCCTGCTAAGCATGTCTTTAGCCTCGCGTTCCAGGGTTTCGGATGATTCTTTTTGGAGCTTGTTGATGCGCTGGGTGAGCTCTTCTTTCATTTCATTTTCAGTATTTTTCAGCAATACGTCCCGAGCTTCTTCTTTTTTTAGTTCAGCGATTTTCTGCAGTTTATCCATTTGCTGCTGTTTGATGCTCAAAATTTCTTTTTTTGCTGATTCCAAGCGGCTGGCTTTATCGTACAGTTTTTGCTGTTTTTCCTCGAGATTAATCAGCTTCTGATCAAACAAGCTCTCACGTTTTTCAAGACGTCTTTGGAGGTCCCGCACCTCTTGGCGCCTTGATTCGGCCTCTTCTTTAGCCTTGTCAGTGATTTCCATGGCTTTGTCTTTGGCTTTGAGCAGGATCTCGTTTTGCTTATTTTTTGTTTCCTGGATTAATGACTGCAGTTTGGCTTCGGCGGTATCTATCTTCTTGGAAGCCCAGACTTTCCGGGCCCACCAGCCGACAATCATGCCGCCGGGCAAGCCGACTACAGTGAGGACAATCCAGATCCATGATTGAATTTCCATATGGTTATAATTAATTATTTATTGCTTTATTTGTTTAACGAATATTTGTTAGTAAAATAACCGGGGACCTGATGCAATCAGACCTCGGCTGCTAGGTTGTAGGATTATTTTGAAAACTCTATTTACTGCTGTGTATGATTTTATCGATCAAACCGTATTTTTTTGCCTGGTCGGCGTTCATGAAAAAATCACGGTCGGTATCTTGGCTGATTTTTTCCAGTGACTTGCCGGTGTGTTTTGATAAAATACTGTTGATGCGGTCGCGGATTTTGATGATATGCTCCGCCCTGATTTTGATGTCAACCGCTTGGCCTTCCGCGCCGCCCATCACCTGATGCAGCATGGTTTCGGAATTCGGCAGGGCAAATCGCTTGCCTTTGGCGCCGGAAGCCAGCAAGACGGCACCCATTGAGCCGGCTAGGCCAACGCAGATAGTGGCTACGTCGGGTTTTACGTATTGCATGGTATCATAAATCGCCATACCCGCAGTAACCGATCCGCCTGGAGTATTGATGTAGAGTTTTATATCCTTGGATTTATCCTCCGATTCTAAGAATAATAATTGCGCGATAACGGTATTTGCCACCACGTCATTGATGGGATTGCCAAGGAAGATAATCCTTTCTTTTAGCAGCCGAGAGTATATGTCGTACGCTCTCTCGCCAAAATTTGATTTTTCTACTACCGTGGGAACTAATTGCATGCGTTCGATTAGATTAATAAACTGTAATATATAGTATAGTAATTGTAGTTTATTTGTCAACTGACTGCAAAAACAGGCATTTTTAAAAACCGCCATTGAGGTAATGGCGGTTTGGACTAACAAAGTGAATCTTGGTCTATACGCAGCCGGTAGCTTTTGGCAGGCCGGCTATGGCGCAGGCTCCTTTGGCCGGTCCATGGGGGAATAACATATAGAGCGTCTTTACGCTAATGTTATTTTCATTGCAGATAGCCCTGATCATTGGAGCTAGACCATGTCGCTGGTGGTGTTCCCGTATAAAATTAATAACTTGCCAGTGTTTTTCGGTTAAATTGGTAATGCCCTGTTGCCGAGCTATTTGCTGGGCAATTTCAGCACACCAAGTGCCGCTTGTCATAAATCCCTGTTCGTTAAGCTTGAATGACGGCTGCATAACAACTCCGCGTTTATTTATTTTTTTTGAGGGTTAATATCCGATAGGAAAGAACATAGTAATTACTATATCATAAAGTAGTAATATTTTTTGTCAAATAAAAAAATCCGTTTCCTGATTGACTATTCTCCGCGAATAGAAAATACGTGGAAACGGATTCGTAAAATTTTGCATAAAGAGCATTGCAGTGTCTACTGGCCATTGCCTAAAATACCGTTCCAGGATTCGAACCCTACAAATTTTTGGGCGCTCTACAGTACCTGTGCAGATATGTAGGACACTTGCTTAACATAAGCATCACCAAGCGGATGGCTTTGGCAAGGCAAAGCTGCTTTATCAAATCTTACGGTTCACCATCGATGTTAAGCGTTCACCATCGTATAAACTGTAGAACTAAAAACGAAGAAGTTTAAAAACATAGTATTGTTTTTAAAAACCTCCATAAGGTTAAAAGGTTGAAAAAAGGACTGCGAACGTCTCAAAAGAGACACCGGTATTATAGTAGTTAGTTCGCTATTATGTCAATGTGTCGAAATAAAAAAGCCCCGTGTTGTATGTAATATACAAACGGGGCTGTAAAGGGTTGATATAGCAATTCGGCTTGCCGGGCGTATAACGCGGTGGGAGTAATACCGCTCGTTTGGTCCACCTATAGTGGTCTCCTCTTTTGTTTATATAGAGCCGAAATATTGGCAGGAGCTATTTCCTGCAGCAGCTCTTCGCCCGGGGGTAATACCGGCTCGTAAGCCAGGGCCGGCCCTAAGTATTATATGCCGACACTACTACCAACCATACGCAGGCCAACCGCTGCTGGCCCGCTCTTCTAGCATTTTTCCGGTTAGTTAACTAAATGTTAACAAATAGCATCGTTAGTAGAAAGGCATCCTTAGGATTCCTCCTTGTTATCTGGTTTTGCGACGTATTACTACTAATCCCCATACGGGGTATCTCATACACAGCCTTTTGCTTGTTGCTAGTTAATATAAGGATCAAAAAAAGTATAATATAGTATTATACACGGGTTAAAAATTATATCAAGGGTTTATAGCAGCTTTGAGGGATCAGCAGAGAGCGGTTGACTCCCCTTGCTTTTATTAGCCTTGTCGGTATTGATTTTCCAGCCATTGGCGGTTTCTTGCAAGGTACCTTTGATGGTAAAGCCGGCCGCTTTTTTATGCCCGCCCCCACCGAAAAATTTCGCTATGTTTGAGACATCAACATTGGGTTTGGTGGTGCGCAGGCTGGCCTTTATGGTGCCGTCTGATTTTTCCCTGAAAACAATGATGGCTTTCGCATTTTCTACGTTATTGAGAAAGTTAGAAATTCCTTCGCTGCTGTCATCGTCAATACCCAACTCCCGAAAGTCTTTGATAGTGAGGACGGTAGTTACAATGCCGGTTTGCTGGTTTACTTTGAGGCGCGAGAGGGCACGTCCCCAGAGCTGCAGTTGGGTAAGGGATTTGTTTTTCAGGGTGTAGTTCATGATTTCTTTGACTCGCGCGCCGTGGGTTAATAGCCGAGAAGCTACTTCCATGGAGGACGGGGTAGTTGCTAGGTTGGAAAAACTGCCGGTATCAGTTAATATGCCGGTCAATAAATGAGTGGCCACTTCCTTGGTGATGGGGATGCGAAAGTAATCAAAAAAATGAAAGATAATTTCCGCAGTAGAAGAGGCTTTCGGATGCACCAGATTGAGGTGGCCAAATTGCTGGTTGGTTGGATGGTGATCGATATTGATAACCAGGGGCAGTCCTTTGAGTTTGCGGAAGTGCCGCTCTATACCGGCATAAGCCAGATCCCCTGAATCAAGAATAATAACCAGGTCGTGTTCTTTGGCTGTCAACATTTTTTCATCAGAGGAAATGTTTTCGATATCAGGCAGAAAACGAAGGTAATCAGGGGGCGGTGTCAGGCAGAAAAGCGTATGTTCAGTTTTGACCAGGCGCAGGTAATGTCCCATGCCAAGCAGCGAGCCAATAGCGTCACCGTCCGGGTTCTGGTGAGCGATAACCAGTATTTTCTGTGCCCGGCTGATTTCCTCTTTGATTTTTTGGAAGTGTGAGGCAAATTCTTTCATACAAATTAGGTACTAGCAATAAGCTCTATAGTCTACTGTCCCTGGTGAATTTTGTCAATAAGCTGGTCAATCCGGGAGACTTTTTGCTGTGCATGATCAGCATAGAACATAAGCTTCGGCACTTTACGTATGGAAAGAATTTTAATTAATTGATGACGATAAAAGCCAGCTTTTTTTGCCAGCTGATTGATGGTAGTTTTTTCTTTGGTCTGCGGCATGATACTGACATATACCTTGGCCTGGCCCAGGTCGCGGCTGGTATCTACCGAAGTGATGGTTATCAAGCAGTCAGCCGCATCAGCCATCCCCGTTTCGGTGATCAGGGAGTTAAGTTTTTGCTTTAGGAGTTCGTTGATCTGGGCAATGCGGTGGGACATGGTAGGGCCATTTTGGAGGGTTAAGTATGAATTTCTTCTTTGTAAATCTCGAGAAAATCATTTTCTTGGATAATGGTTGGGCCTTTGAATTGCAAACCGCATTCAGAGCCCGCGGCTACTGATTCAACCTCTTCTTTGGATTGCTGAATTTTTTCAATAGTTCCCTCGCCGATTTTTTGCTTGTCGCGCAGGATGATGGCCTTGGCTCCCGTTTCCACTTTTCCCTTGGTGACGCTAACCCCGACAATCATATGCTTTTTTTCGGTTCTAAATATGGCCAGGATTTTCGCGCGTCCAAGTTCAATCCGCTCTACGGTGACGGTTTTTCGTTTCTTCACCTCTTGTTGAACGTTGTCGATTAAATCGTATATAATCCTGTATACCTGCAAAGGAATTTCTTTTTCTTTGGCAATTTCGGTTACACGCATATCAGTATTGACATTAAATCCATAAATCATGGCTCCAGTGCTTTCCGCCTGCAGCACGTCGACATCATTGATATTGCCCAATCCTTTTTTTACAATCCGCACTTTGACGTCTTCGGTACCGAGTGTTTCCAGGGATTGCATGATGGCTTCTTGGGAACCAAGGGTGTCAGTTTTTAGGATTATAGAAACTGTTTTCTCATTATGGTTTTTATTTGAGTTTTCAGAGGCTTTCACTTTTTGCCAGGTTTGTTTGTCGCGGTAAGCTTTTTGCTTATTCTGAAGGTCCTTCATAATTTTTTTCAGTGAAGCCCCTTTCGGCAGCGCTTGCAAAAAATCTCCTACTTCGGGCACATCTTTGAGGCCCAAAATTCTGACCGGCATGGCGGGGGGAGCGGTTTGAACCTCTTGACCTAGAAAGTCTTTCATATTTTTTATTTTACCGACTACTTGTCCGACCTTGACTGTATCACCTCGGTGAAGCGTGCCTGTTTGAATAACCGCGGTGGCTATTGGTCCCTCCCCTTTATCTATATTTGATTCAATAATAGTCCCGATAGCCGGCTGGCCGGGATTAGCTGTTATATGGTCTTTTTCCATGTCTGCCACCAAGACCAGACTTTCTAGTAAATCGTCGATTCCCTGGCCGGTTTTTGCTGAAACTGGTACGCATACAATTTTTCCGCCCCAATCTTCAGGCAATAAATTCTTTTGGGCCAGTTGTTGTTTCACTTTTTCGACGTCAGCTTCCGGTTTGTCGATTTTATTGATCGCTACTACAAAATGCAGCTTGGCATTGTTGATAATATTAATTGCCTCTTCGGTTTGCGGCTTGATACCGTCATCAGCGGCGATAACAAGGATAGCAATATCAGCCACCCGGGCCCCACGTGACCGCATGGCGGTAAAGGCTTCATGTCCCGGGGTATCAATAAAGGTGATCGAGCGTTGAGCAAGATCATCCCGAGCTTGAGGAGGGATCCTTTTCTTGTCACTCTTAGTCTGGGATGGAGCCTCCTTTTTAGCCGGAGCTGTTACCTGATAGGCGCCGATGTGCTGGGTAATGCCGCCCGATTCACCGCCTACAATATTGGTTTTTCGTATAGTATCGAGCAGTTGGGTTTTGCCGTGGTCTACGTGTCCCATTACCACCACTACCGGTGGGCGCGGTTGTCCTTGGCTATTTTTATCATGCATCAGCTTTTCAATATTTTCTTCCTCTTTCTTGTCAGTAGCTTGAGTTTTCTCCTGGGTAGTTTGAAAACCAAAGTCTTCGGCAATGATGCTGGCGGTTTCATAGTCGATTTGTTCATTGAGGTTGGCGAGGATGCCGTTCTTCATCAGTTCCTGTATCACTGCCGCCACGGGCTTATTGAGCATCGCCGCGAAATCCCGCACCGTTATGACCGGCGGTATGGAGATATCTTTTTTTTCAGTAGTAACTTCTTCTGCTTCAACAGCCGGCTCGTCAGTTTTTTTATGGCGTATTTCTTCGAGTAACTGCGGCTGTTCCTTGAATTTTTTGATAATTTTTTGGGCTACTTTTACATCAACTTTAATGGCTTTTCTGCCGATATCAAAACCAATCTGGGGCAAAATATCCAGTAGTTGGTTAGTGGTGATTTTAAGTTTTCGTGCGAGTTCGGTAACGTTCATAGTGGCTGGTAAAATAAAAACGATCTTATGAAAAGACCGTTACTAAAAAAGATGTCTTTTCGTTAATAATTTAAAACATACGTTTTTTTCCAACAATTATTTTTAGTTTCTTTGGGATTACCTCAACGGTCAACGGCGTCTTTATTGTAGTTTGGCCGTCTGCGAGCACTGACAGGCTTTCTGAAGAGCACTTTATCTTCATTTTTTTAATTGGAAAAACACTCTTTTTGCTATATTCCTTTTTAAAAAGTCCGAATAATCCATGTTGCTCTTTCTGATTGGAAGAAATGATTGCCTCGAGCATACCGTCCTTAGGATTGCCGCATGTTTCATACTGATTGTCGGCGACTGGCAAGCTGCTGAAATTACAGATATTTATCATTTTTGTATTATCCAGCGGGCTGATCTTATAGCTGCCGCAGTCCATTACCAATTCTTTTTGCACTGGTACTTGCAGCGAGGAAATGAAATACTTATTATTAGCTTTGCCCAGATCAATTTTTTCTATGATTCTGGATGAGAGGGTGTCGCAGGCTTGTTCTCCCGAAGGTATACCGAGCAGTGAAGCTAAATTGTTTTCTTCACCAATCGGTATGATACCGAGCGTGGTTTGTAAATTCGGCAGGTAACTAATGATTTTACTGACGGTCTGGTCATTACCTACGGCGATAATAGTTTTTGCGCCCTTACGTATAGCCTCTTCAACAATCTCTTTGAAGCTTTTTAGTATCGTTAATTTTTCAATTCTGCCGTTTATACCGAGATCCATCAAGCGAGCTTCAATACGATTCAGTTCAGCAGCGTACTTGCCCTGGTTTAAAAATGAATCGTATATGTAGTAGTACATAGACCGTAAAAACTATTTGCCTGTTTTTTTGCCTTCTTTGCTGTTTTCTTTTTGTTCTTTATCGTCCTTGTCACTGGAAATGTCGTTATTGATCATACTGCACTTTCCATTCAGTACAGCACCCTGTTCAACTGAAATTACCTTAGTTTCAATATTGCCAAGCAAGCGCGCAGATTTTGACAGCTCTGCCCTTTCGTGAACTTTTACATTTCCTTTTACTTCACCGGATAAAAAAAGGTTTTTTGCTTCTATTTCAGCCTTGATTTTTGCTTGCGAACCGATAGTTAAATTGTGGCTTGTCTTAAGGCTGCCCTGCACCATGCCTTCGACTGTAATATTGCCGTCACCTTTGAAATTTCCTTCAACCTTGACTGACGGTCCTATTATAGTTTCCATTTGGTTTGGCTGCTCTTCATTGTTATTATTGCCGAAAATTGGCATATAGTATAGATTAATAATTGTCGTAGCTATTGTAGTATTTTTATAATTAATTGTCAAACAAATAAATTGATTATATTTACATAATAAGATAAACTCAAGTTACGAAATTATTAAAAATACGCATATGAAAAAAGAAAAAGTAAGCTTGCAGGGAATGGAGCATTTAAAACAGTATACCGAGCAAAAAGAAATTAAAAAAGGTACAGACGAGAATCATTACAAGGTGTTTAACAGTGATTTAATTAAGGTGGTTGTATTGGCCAGCGCACTAATGTTAATTTTGGGCATATTAACCTATCTAGACGTAAAAACGAACTATTTGGATACTTTAGCCCAACAAATTATATCAAATTTTATACAATAATAATACGACACATATATTGATATAATATTAGCAAAGAAAAATTGTACATTAATAATTAATATAATAAAAAGGTAATAAAAATAAGTATTTTCTATTTATTATTAAAACCACTCAATCCTATAGGGTAATTTTTGTTCCACGTGGAACAATTTGTGTAAATAAGCAAATCGTAAAAAACTTCCTTGTTTAAGTAAAAAGTGCTGTTTAGGCGTTTCTTTATACTATTTGCAATTTGCCCGTTGTGGCTCGGGCCCTCGTAGTTCAATGGATAGAACACTCCCGTCCTAAGGGATAAATCTGGGTTCGATTCCTAGCGAGGGCATTGGCCAAGTCAAATAGGTAATACTATTGCTCTAATACAATTAATATTGGTAAATTATATATTAAAATACATTGATTTAATGTAACATTAGCAATTCAGATATAAACTAGTGATCGATAGAAATAGGGTATAAGGCTACATTTGCGCCATTCTGGAGAAGTAAGGGCCATTAGCTCAATTAATAAACTTGCCTGCCATAGCCTGTGGGCCTATAGTCAAGTGGTATGACACCGCATTCGCATTGCGGGAGCGGGAGTTCGATTCTCCCTAGGTCCATTGTCGATGGCAGGCGATATGCTTATTGGCATTGTAGAGAGATACCAGCTTTCGTCCTGCAAACATTCAGCGTTAAACATTGTTAGGCGCAGCTAAGAAGTATGGTTATCAGTAATTTTGAAGAAGTGTTTAAAATACAAAGATAAAAAATGTTCCACGTGGAACATTTTTGTATTTTTGGGTTTAAAACATGCTATAATTACTATAGAAATTAATTGAAAGGGGGTGGAAAAAATGACAGGAACATCTGAAATTGTAACCAATTCCTTTGAAAAAATTTGGGCTGATTTAGTTACCCTTATACCAAACTTATTGCTGGCAATAATACTGCTATTTGCCGGTTTTATTTTTGCCTGGATTTTTAGTATTATTGCCAAGAAAATATTACGTGTAATCAGGTTTGAGGAGATAGCTGCTAAAATTGGATTGCACCAATTGCTGCATAAGGCTGGCTTGAAAACGACTATGACACTGCTATTTTCTAATATTGTTTATTGGTTTATTTTGATTGTGTTTATTGCTTCTGCAGTCAATGTGCTTGGCCTGACGCAGCTATCAGTCTTTTTTGACAGTTTGATCGGGTACTTGCCGAGTGTTATTGCCGCTGTTGCGATAATAATTATTGGCATTTTAGTAGCTAATTTATTATACGGGGTTGTAAAAAACGCCACGCAATCAGCAAATATTGCCTCTTCTAAACTGCTAGCATCATTAACTAAATGGGCCATATTTATATTTTCGTTTATAGCTGCGCTGGTTCAGTTAAAAGTTGCACCAGATTTATTGAAAATATTATTTACTGGTTGTGTAGTAATGTTTTCATTAGCTGGAGGTTTAGCGTTCGGTTTGGGTGGTAAGGATGCGGCCAAAGAAATCATTGATAAGCTAAAAGGTAATAAGTATTAAGATCAGAAATTTTAGTTAGCCTGATAAGAACTTGAATATTAAAAAAAATAGTGATAAGCTATTATTACTATTTTAGTAATCTAAAAATATTATTATAAGTTCCGGGCCCGCAGTTCAATCTTACCCCGTCACTCATGGGGGCCTCTAGCTCATCTGGTAGAGAGCTTCCATGGCATGACTGCCCGTCTCTGCTCTTGGGCCGATAGTTCAGTTGGCTAGAACGCCTCCATGGCATGGAGGAGGTCAGGGGTTCAAGTCCCCTTCGGTCCAAAGGTAGAGGCAGGCGGGGGCGCAACGAGTCACCTCGGGTCCACTGCTCGTGAAAAACAGCATCCAAAATAGATGCTGTTTTTGAATAAAATAGAATTCTATTATTTACTCGCCTGCCATAACACCTCAAATAACGCCTTTTGATTATAGGCGAATTCATCTGATTCTATTATAAAAGCAAAAATTTCTTTTTTTGAAGACATTAAGATTACTTTATTATCAAATAAGTACATAGCCATAGAAAACTGAAAATACTTTGGCGCCAGGCGCACTTCCCTTTTTTGATTTTTATTTGTTCCCCAATGGTATTTTTTCACTGCTCTGGCAATTTCCTTAGTTATGGGGCGGATAGTGCGCAAGGTGTATCCATGTTTAATCCTTTTTTGCGTGTAATGATGAAAAAATTCTTCACCGACCAGATCGAGAAAATCTTTTAAAGGTAAAATACTTTTTAGTTCTTTTTCTTTGCTGGTTAATGTTTTTTCCAAAACTTGTTTAATGCCATCAATGCCTTCATAATATTCTATTTTTGGTTTATGGCCGGGAATGGAATAGAGAGATTGAAGTTCAGGAAGTAGTTCGTCAAATTCATTTTGTTTTTGCATTAAACGTTTTTTTATTATTTTGGGATCTTCAGCGACAAAAAATCTTTTTTTTCCTTTGATGGTTTGGATAATCAATCCTTGTTCAATAAGACCAGTAACCAGGTCATAAACACTGGTACGCTTAATACCGGTTTTTTTGGAAATGTTTTGAACAGAAGTACGGCCCGATTCTAGGCAGGCCAGGTAAACACTGGCTTGTTTTTTATTTAAACCAAAGGATTGTAATTGGGTAGTTAAATTCATAAAGTGTCGATAAAAATCGTCAACATAAAAATAGTATCATATCCATAATAAAAGGTCAATAGTTATACACAGATAAAATGACGAAATGTATTGACAATAAAATAGATTGGTGTATACTGGTATGTTACATAAAAAGCACTTTAAAAAAGAAGGAGTTATGATGAGAATTCAAGTAGCGTTCGTTGATGAAGAAGATACTGCAAGGCAATACCTTCAACAAGCTTTGGATGATCGTGTATTTGAAGTATATTATATACCAAAATTTGGTTATCTTAGTGACGTGGTTGACCACTATCATCAACAGAAAAAAACCCCGGACATTATTTTATGTTCTGTTGAGCCGACGGACTCGCTTAGCCTGACACCATCCATTAAAATATTAGCAAGGACAATTTCGTATATGAGGAGAGAATTTCCTCGCGCTACTATTATTTTGTGGTCAAAGCTGGCTCGTGAAAAACGCTGTAGAAAAACGGCGATTAAAAACGGAGCGGATATTATCATCAGCAGATATATACAAAAGCCCGAAGAGTTTGCCGCCAAACTGAAAAAGATCTGTCAGAACAGAAGAAGCAGATCGCAGTAAGCACCGATGTTTGTTGCTTAATTTGTTTTTTCAATGTTGGTAAATGTATTCCCGTTGGTTTTGATACCAGCGGGTTTTTATTTTGAAAATGTAATTTAATAAAATATCGTCATTACGTTGGTTGCCGGATTGGGAAAAGGAAGCGATTTATTATATAATTACTGTATGAAAACCGCCTTGCAGGGGCTCGGTGTTTCACCAGGCCGCGTTCAGGGAAAAGTAAAAATTATTAAATCCGATACTAGTAAAGTAAAGTTTGGTTCCGGAGATATTTTAGTTACCCGGGTAACCACTCCTGCCATGGTGCCGCTGATGGCTAAAGCCGGGGCCATCGTTTGTGATATCGGCGGCATGACCTCACACCCCTCTATTGTTTCACGAGAGTTGGGAATACCGTGCGTAGTCAATACAAAAAAAGCAACTACGTTTTTAAAAAGTGGTATGGTTATTCGAGTAGATGGAACCAAGGGAACTATTGAAATCGTAAAAGCATGAAAAAAAATATCCAAAATGGATTGATGAATATTTCACGGCGGCACGCCAATTACTAGCCGGCATGGATTTGCGCACTATGGATCCTTTGGATTGTTATCACTTCCATCCATTGTATAGCGATGTATGGTTGCAGTACATTTATCAAGCGATAGCTCGTTTCAATAAATCACCTATGCCATTTAGTAAAGCGGTTTCGGCTTTTCCAAATCCATCATCGGTTCGAGCGATGCTTTTCTTTATGGTCTGCCATTACCACAATATTGTTGTGGACAAGTCGTCTGTCGATAAGCGGGCCATGCGTGAAATTTTTGATTTTTTTGTTAAAATACTGCGCTACAAAAACCGCACTGACATTTTTTGCCGAAAAAAAAACATTTGCCATTCCAGCCAAGAGATCGCCCGACTTATTACAAAACAAAAATGGCATAAGGGCAGTCCGGAACTGTCTCGTGAGCTGGGGAAAATCTATTTGGGTGCCAGTACCTTGGTTAACGGTTTGATGAATGATTGGTGCACTGATAATGGCATAGAGGTCTATGGCCCCTACCCAGTGAGCCGTTTTTTCGGATCACGTACTATTTTAGTTATCAGAGAATTTCCCAATCTTAAACCAACTAGCCTATGGCCTCATACCAAAAAGTATAGGTACCAGACTGTAAAGATATGTACTGTCTATAAAAACATACGTCTGCGTATCAACTTTGTCGGCTGCCATACGGAATTTAGCGGTGATTTGGCGGATAATTTGGTGCGTT
Source organism: uncultured Gammaproteobacteria bacterium (assembly GCA_964549245.1). GTDB lineage: Bacteria > Patescibacteriota > Patescibacteriia > UBA10025 > JAHIVO01 > CAZJUO01. The sequence goes on along the minus strand of CAZJUO010000005.1, from coordinate 18,579 downwards.
TTTCCTTGCTGGTGGATGGCCGTACTATTTCCACAATTAGCACCATGGAAAAGATAGCCCAAACATTGATTGCGCAGTCGAGCCATCAGTATGCCCAGGTTGGCCGTTTGGATTTTGAATCTTTAAAGCAAAAGATTATTGCCCAGGAACTGTACCAGCTCCGTGATTTTTTTGCCTTAGTCGGTGTGGAAAGTGCTCCTCATCCTTTGTTTCTGGCCAGGGTTAAAAATCGCCAGCTGATAAAGAAGCGATATCCCCTAACCACCCACCATTTGTTAGCCAGGGAAATCAAAGAAAAATTCGGCATTAATGATCTCATACGATTATATAGCCGCTAAAAAAGAATTGCCATACTTACATTGACAGTTTTGCTTTGGTGCGATACAGTGCAGCAATAAAACTGTTCTTTTTAGTTATAAAAAAGAGAGGTGATCATGCCGCATAAATGGCGAGATAATTTTATATTGTTGGTGGAAGTTAACCTTGAAGCAATTAGGAAAATTAAGAAGTTGGTTGGTGATAAGTACCGTTACGTTATTTATCAGAATTTTCATCAGGCTTATCAGTTCTTTGAAAAAGCCTTTATTGAGGGCAAGTATTTTGACATGGTTATCGTTTGCCCCGGCAGCACTGAAAAGGGAATGGATGTAGTGGCGTTTGTCGAAAGAATTCGGCGGCTGCAAAAGAATCAGCCGATAGTGGCTTTGACTGCCAGCCGGCTCAAGCGGGAGTCCTTGGAGGAGGCGGGGGTAACCACCTTTACGAAGTTATTAGTTTTTAGCGGCACGAAAAAACGCCAGGAATTTATATCTACTACCAAGGCACTATTGAGTGAGGCAGGTAATAATCTATCCCTCACATCTGAAAATTAGGCATTGCCTTAATTTAAATCAAACTTAAAACCAGCACTTTGGGGCTGGTTTTTATTATATTCCACCGTTGGTCTTCTTTGGCTTGACATGAAAGGGGGAAGATGATACATTGGCCTATAAATATAATTCTACAGAATTAAATTGCATGCTCTTTTGATAGTACTTTTTAAATTTTGTTTGATTAAGGAGGCACTAATGGTAAAAGTAAAAACTGGGAAAATTGGAGTAGCCGTCCATATAGTCCATGACGCGAAGAGCAGAGAGGTAGCCGAAACAATAATCGACATTGACTGTATAGGTTGGAGTTTAAAAAAAATACTTAAGTATTTGAGGGAGCAGTATGGCGACAGCTCCATGCCCGAGGGCAGGGTAAGCGCTTACCTTTTGAGTGGCGATAAGGAAAAGACTTTTTATCCACCTGGTCAGTTTTCCTACCGCGCCCAAGCAGGAGACGAGCTTTATATCATTCCGTCAAATCAAGATGCGGTTTATTTCTTCACTGGAATGCACTGCCGTATCATATAGCAGAGTATTATAATACTAGGTAGCCGGAGTTCATAAAACTTCGGCTTTTTTATGCCACAATGCACGATTGGACAAAAAAAATACCGCACGGTACAATACAGTCATCGCATTTATTATTAATCAACGCAACCATGGCAGAAGTACAATTAACCGATCAAAATTTTGAAACCGAAGTAATGCAATCAGACACACCCGTGCTGGTTGATTTTTGGGCCGAATGGTGCGGACCTTGCAAAATGCAAGGGCCTATCGTAGAAGAAACTGCCAAAGAATTTGACGGCAAGGCAAAAGTCGGCAAGTTGGAAGTGGACCAAAATCCCCAGACCGCCCAAAAATACGGTGTCATGAGCATCCCTACCCTGGCTATTTTTAAAGGCGGCAAGGTGGTTTGGCAAGGCGTTGGCCTGCACCAAAAGGATCAGTTGGCTGCTGAATTGGATAAGGCAATTGGTTCGTAGATTTGTAATATAACTAACTACCTATACCCACTTCGTATGGTTTATGATGTTGTTATAATTGGCGGTGCGGCTGCCGGGCTGACGGCGGCGATTTATACGACACGCCGGGCCATGAAAACATTAGTGGTTACCCAGGACATTGGTGGCCAAGCTGCCAGCACTCCGGATGTTGAGAATTATCCGGGTTTTGAGCATATCGACGGCCTAGAGCTGATGCAGCGTTTCCAAAAACAGGCGAAAAAATTCGGCGCTGAATTTGTTTTTGCGGAAGTCAAGGAAATTAAAAAAAAGGACAATACATTCATAGTCCGAAATAATGATAAAGAGTTTGAGGCGCGGGCTGTCATCCTGGCTTTTGGTTTAACGCACCGGCATTTGGGAGTGCCCGGCGAAGACAGGCTGGGCGGCAAGGGAGTTTCGTATTGCGCTACTTGCGATGCGCCGCTTTTCAAGAACAAAGAAGTGGCGGTAGTGGGCGGAGGCAATTCAGCGCTGGACGCGGCGCTGTTGCTTTCCCAGTTGGCAAAAAAAGTGTATTTGATCCATCGCCGCGATAAATTCCGCGGTGAGGAATTTTTAGCAAATAAAGTGCAAGCCGCTGATAATATCGAAATATTATATAACAGCAAAACAAAGGAAATCAGCGGCGAGACCGTGGTGGAAAAAATAATCGTCACCGACGTGGCTGATGAAAGTAAAGTACGCGAAGTGCCGGTACAGGGAGTATTTGTGGAAATCGGGTTTCAAGTAAAGGCGGATTTGATTAAAAATCTGGTCAAGCTTGATGATAATAAACAGATTATTATTTCATCTGATTGTGAGACTTCTGAACCGGGGATTTTTGCGGCGGGCGACGTGACTAACATTTCATATAAACAAATAATTATTTCCGCTGGTGAAGGAGCAAAAGCAGCACTCCAGGCGTACAAGTATTTAAACGCCGGAGCTTCCAGTGCGATTGGCATAGACTGGGGCAGTAAAAAGAAATATGGCTAACATAAATATTTCCAAACGGGCGAAAAACACTCCTTCTTCGCCCATCCGTAAGCTCCATCGTTATGCGGTGGCGGCCAAGCAACGCGGTATCAAGGTATACCATCTTAATATCGGCCAACCTGATTTGCCGACCCCGCCGTTGTTTTTCAAACAGCTGCGGAGTTTTGCTGACAACCCCATCAAATACGCTCCTTCGGCCGGCTGCCCTGAAGCCATCACGGCCTGGCAAAAGTACTTTCAGGATAATGGTATTCACTTTAAGGATGAAGAAATATTGGTAACGGTCGGGGGCAGTGAGGCTATCATCTTTTCTTTTTTAGCGGTTTGTGATGCAGGTGATGAGGTTCTGGTTTTTGATCCTTTGTATACAAATTATATAACTTTTGCGGCTATGGCTGATGTAAACTTGAAACCGGTGCCTCTAGATGTGGAAAATGGCTATCGGTTGCCAAAGCGGTCGGTCATAGAATCAGCCATTACCAACAAAACCAAAGCGGTCATTGTCTGTAACCCGTCAAACCCAACCGGCACTGTTTATTCGAAAGCTGAATTGGAAATGATTATTGATATAGCCAGCAAGCGGAAGTTATTTATCATTTCTGATGAGCCGTACCGTGAAATCGTATTTGACGGACAGCCCCCGCGGAGCATCATGCATTTTCCGAAAGCCCGGGCGCGCAGCATTATCGTTGACAGCGTTTCTAAGCGTTTTAATATGTGCGGGACACGAGTCGGCTGTATCGCCAGCCAGCACCCTGATGTTATGCAATCAGTATTGAAATTTGCTCAAGGGAGATTGTCCTCTCCAACCGTTGAACAGCTGGCTGTAGTGCCATTATTAAAACAATCAAAACAGTATACGCAGCCGCTGCGCCAGGAATATAAAAAACGCCGGGACGAAGTGGTTAACGGATTGAAAAAAATACCCGGCGTTTCATGGAGCGAGTCACAGGGAGCCTTCTATACCATGGTTCGGTTGCCCGTAGCTGATGCGGAAAATTTTAGCCAATGGCTGCTGGAAAAATTCGATTATCAAAAAGAGACAGTCATGTTGGCTCCGGGAAACGGTTTTTATGCTACGAAGCGGCTCGGCAAACAAGAGGTGCGTATCGCCTATGTCTTAGCCGCTTCGCAACTTCGGAAAGCCATGCGAATATTGCACCGGGCGATCGAAATTTATAATTCATAAGCAAAGTATATATGACAACAACGAATCCATTCACCAACGCCATGCAAAAACTGCGGGAAACTATACGTTTGCTCGGCTTGGGAGAAGAGTACTATAAAAGATTAAGTACGCCGGATGCGGTAATTGAACACCCCGTACGGCTTCGGTTTGATAATGGCGAAGAAAAAGACTTGCCGGGCTATCGGGTGCAGTTCAATAATGCCAGGGGGCCGTATAAAGGCGGTTTGCGGTTCCATCCAGAAGTGGACAGCGATGAGGTCAAGAGCTTGGCTTTTTTGATGGCTTTGAAATGCGCAGTGGCTAATATCCCCATGGGCGGCGGCAAAGGCGGCATTCAAGTTAATCCAAAGGAGTTATCAGCTGCGGAACTAGAAAGGCTGGCCCGCGGCTGGGTACGCGCTTTTTTTCATGATATCGGCCCGGAAAAAGATATTCCCGCTCCTGATGTCTATACCAATCCGCTGATTATGACCTGGATGGTTGATGAATATTCAAAGCTGGTTGGTCGGCGGATAGAATCGTCGTTTACCGGCAAACCGCTTGACCAAGGCGGTTCGGAAGCGCGTGAGTATTCAACATCGCAGGGCGGCTTTTATGCATTAGGTGAATTATTAAAAAAGATTAACAAAAAACCGCAGGAGACCACCGTGGCTATCCAAGGATTCGGCAATGTGGGATACCATGCTGCACGAATTTTACATAAAGCCGGGTATAAAGTAATAGCCGTATCTGATTCCAAGGGTGGGATTTTGGATTTACGAAAGCAAGGCATGGATCCAAACCATATTATGGAAGAAAAAAAGAAGCAGGGCAAAATTGGCGGATGTTACTGCATTGGTACGGTTTGCGATTGTGATCATTATAAAGCCATTACCAACAAAGAATTGCTTGAATTGGAGGTTGACGTATTGATGCCCGCTGCTTTAGGCGGCCAAATAACTGAAAATAACGCTCGCCAGATTAAGGCGTCTGTTATCGTTGAGCTGGCCAATGGGCCGGTCACACCAGCAGCTGATGATATTTTGGCCAAGCGAAAGATATACGTCATGCCAGATATCTTAGCTAACGCCGGCGGCGTTATAGTCAGCTATTTTGAATGGTGGCAGAACCGCCATGACGAGCATTGGTCCGAAGGCAAGGTATTGCAAAAACTTGAAAAAATCATGAAAAAAGAGTTTGAAGCTATTTGGATTATCCATGAACAGAAAAAAGTTGATTTGCGGATGGCCGCCTATATATTGGGCACCGGAAGGCTGGTTGAAGCCATGAAAGAAAAGTAATGTTTTACTATTGCTAAATAATTGACTTTTTGTAAAAATTAAGCTATAATGCATTTATATAAAGCGTATCTAGCTTGTCAGATATAGCTTATGCATATTATTTTGGGGGAATTTATTAATCATACAAACCAAAGAGAGGACTTTTGTTAATTCCGCATTTTAGCGGACTTTTTTAATATTTATCAATTAATATAGGCTATAAACGCCATAATAAAGGAACGTTTTATGACAAAAAAACTATTCTGGTCAGCTGGCATAGTAGCTGGAGTAGCTATGATGTTGGCTGTCATGGTGCCATCGGCACAGGCGGTTTCTTCCGTTGTTTCATTAAACGGAGTGAGCGCCAATAAAACAGGGGGTGGAGTAACGGCCACCTGGACAGCTACCATGGTAGTTAATGCAACTATTACTGCCAACACTGACCTGACCTTCGGCTTTCGGGGTAATGTCCCGCCAGAACAGGGCTTTGATTTATCCAACGCAACCGTGGCTATCACGGGAGCCAGCGGTTCTGTGCAAAACCGGGGCAACTCCCCGTATATGAGCAGTGACCGGGTTAATTTTCGTTTGAACAGCAATCTTTCAACCGGTTCCAAAACAGTAACGATCACCGGAGTGGTTAATCCCCAAGTAGCGGGATTGTATACTATGGGCGTTGAAGTACGCGTACCGGGATCGGAAGGACCCGGTGAAGAAATCCAAGCTTCGGCGCCAATCGCGGTTGGCAATATTGCCATCATGGGACGGGTTAAAAAACCGGACGGCACAGCAGCCTCTGGCTCAAGCGGTGTTGGCGTTAATTTGCGTACTGAAGATTTTTCCCAAAATTTTGGCACTGGAGTGGACGAAAATGGATATTTTGCATTTAGCGTGAATTCTGAACAGGGAACCATAAAAACAGGCACTACCTATTATTTGGAGGCCTGGCCCGGTAATTTACAGGGCGTAGTTTCCCCTGATCCGGTTTCTGTAGTTTACAGCGGCAATACAGTTACCAAAAATCTTACCATGGTCGCCGCGAAAAAAACTATCAACGTAACCGTTAAATACGGAAATGGAAATCCAGTTACCAATGCTAGTGTATGGGCCAATAAGCGCGATGGCGGCGGCGGTTCGGGCAGTGATGTGGACAGTTCTGGCAAGGCGGCTATTAGCGTAGCGGGGGGCACTTGGGAGTTAAATGTGAATCCCGCACATAATCCAGAAACTGGGCAGCAGTATGATGTTGACTGGACGTATACACAAACACCGCAGTCGGTGCAATTCAAAGATGATAGTTCAACTGAAGCAAAAAGCCTCACCTTTACTGTACAAAAAACAAACGCAAAGATTAAAGGTTTTGTAAAAAAGCCAAACGGTGAGCCGCTTGAAGGCGGTTATGTAGATATCAGAGCCGGCCAAGCAGGAGGCAGTGGTACAGGCATTAATCGACAGGACGGTTCGTTTACTGCCAATGTAATGGCTGGTGATTATAAAGTTATGGTTTGGCCGGATAATATGAATCCTGATCTAGCACGGTTTTATTCGGATGAAATTTCTGTTCGAGTAGAGGAAAACCAAACCAAAACTTTGAATATTGTCATGAAAAAGAAGACTTCAAAAATTACCGGTACCGTATTGGATAAAAACGGCAATGGTGTAGAGGGTGTCTGGCTCAATACCTGGAAGCGGCATGGCGAAGGATGGGCAAATACGCAGAGCGGAGCCGGCGGAGCTTTTACCTTTTGGGTATCAGCCGGTGAATGGGAGCTGGGTATTGACCAAGGCAGATCAAATTCAGGCACAAAATACATAGCGGTTGATATGGAGCAGATAGGGGTGACCGTTAAAGACAATCAAACTATTACTGGTAAAATAATCCGTGTGCAGCAGGCCGATGCGGTGGTAAATGTCAGCATGACTGACAATAGCGGCAAAGCGGTGAGTAATTTCTTTGGCTGGGCCTATTGCCGCAAGAAGGGCGGCAGTTATGGCCCAGGATCAGAGTTTGGCGCCGGTGTTGATCGCGGTACGGCCTCAATACTGTTGCTCGGAGGTTTTACTTACGTTTGCGGTACTCATATGCCGCCGGAAACAAACATGTCTTTGAATAAGGAAATTGAGATTACTGTTGGAGCGGGGCAGACTAAAAGTGTCAGTCTGCAGCTGGTTCCCAATGATTCTACCATTTCTGGTTGGGTTAAAGACCAAAAAGGCAATTTAGTAACTGGCGTAGAGGCGGAAGTATTTGCCGTGGAAGCAGGTAATTGGCAATGGCGGCCCGGAAAACTGAATCCTGATGGCAGTTATAATATCAGTGTGCGAGGCGGCGCTGATAAAGCATATATGGTTGGTGTGCATTTTTGGGGATCAAAAGAAGGCGACTCCCCATTTGTAGAGACCAATCCAGAGCCAGATAGTGCCGTGGCTGTTCCGGCTAATTCCCAAATAACTAAAATTATCACCGTCTTTAAAGCCGATACTTATATCAGCGGAAAAGTAGTCGATCCGAACGGTAGCCCTATGGCGCATGTCTGGGTTGGCGCGGATAATTTCCGGCAACTTGAAGATAAGGTAAAAGGTGACTTTGAAGGCGGCAAGGTATTTCATACCGGTACCGAAACAAGAGGGGACGGAACTTTCCGCATGAACATTGTTTCTGGCGAATACTCTATCCATTCTGGATTACCGCCGGAATTTGAATCTGACTATATGTCACCAAAGGAGGTTGAGGTAACCGTGACGTCTACAAAACCTGCAACTGGTTTGCTTTTGAAGTATCGCAAGGCTGACGCGTTTTTAACTGCCACGGGTGAATTTGCCGATGGTAGCACGCCGGAATTCGGTTTCTGCCACGCTTGGAATGAAGAGGGCGGCCATTCGGGCCGAGAAATGTTTAGTGGAGAGGCGCGGATTCCGCTTACTGCGGGTACCTGGTGGGTCGGTTGCGACACGTTTATGCCGGAGACTAATAAATTCTATCGATCAAATGAAGCTCAAATAACCGTCGCTACCGGTGATGATAAGGCGAAAACCTTTACACTTGAAATGGCAAAATTTGACATCCCGGAAGCTTTTTCTACCACCTTTACCGCTACCCAGCAGAACAATTTTACCTTGCCTGACGGGACCAGCGTGGCCATCCCTGCCAATGCGATGGGCACTGACGAAAGCACCTATACCCTGACGGCAACTCCAAGCACCAATCTTATTTTTACCGATTCTGATAAACCGTTAACCTTTGCCTGGGATTTCGAAGTTACTAAGCAGGGAGACAGCGGTTCTGAATTAGTTGAAAGTTTTAATTCTAATGTAACGATTTGCATGCCTTTACCCGCTGATTATATGGCAGAGGTTGGCGTGTCGGTTGATGATATATTTCCAAAATTTTGGAACTCAAATGCCGGTGCCTGGCAGACCCCGGACACGGCCGTAATTAATGAAGACCAAGGAACGGCCTGCATGCAGGTGAGCCACTTTACGGAATTTGCCTTGACCTCTGGCGCAGCCTTTGGAGCGGCTGGTGCGGTTGGCGGCCCGGCCTACGTAGTAGCTACCCCATCCAGTGAAGGAGGTCCGCAGGTAACTGTTTGGGATGGTGACGGCAATGCAATATTGAATTTCTTCGCTTTTGCTTCCACGCTTCGCATCGGTATACAGGCGGTGGCGGGAGATTTAAACGGTGATGGTGTAAATGAAATAGTTGTCGCGCCAGGAGAAGGAGCAGGCCCGCAAATCCGCGTCTTTGATTTGCAGGGCAACGTCATTGATCAGTTTTGGGCATTTGCTTCTCATATCCGTACGGGAGTGAAGCTAGCGGTAGCTGACGTTGACGGTGACGGGGCTGATGAAATTATTGTAACCACAATGGCCGGTGCCGGCCCGCAGGTCCGCATCTTTAATGGCTCCGGGGATGTAGAATCACAGTTCTGGGCATATCCGGAAACGTTCCGTGGCGGTGTCAGTATGGCTACAGGCGATATTGATGGCGATGGCGTTATGGAAATAATCGTGGCCCCCGAATCAGCTGGCGGCCCGCAGGTACGCGCCTTTGATTATGACGGTACGGTGGTAACGCAATTTATGGCTTATGCCGAAACCGTACGAGGCGGCTTTAATGTAACCACTGGTGATATTGATGCTGACGGGGATGTTGATATCGTGGTTGCCCCCAAAGCCGGTTTAGGACCCCAGGTGGTTATGTTTGATGGCGAGGGCAATGTACTCGGAAGATTTTTCGCTTATGCCACCACCTTCCGCGGCGGAGTTAATGTAGCCGTAGGTGATATCAGCGGCAACGGTACGAACGAAATAGTAGCTACTCCGGTTTCTGAAGCCGGACCGCAGGTGCGGGTATTCAACGGGCTCGGTGATGTGGTCTCGCAATTCTGGGCGTACGCTTCGACTTTACGTGGTGATTTTACCTCCATCGTAGCTGACCTTGACCAAGATGGGACAGACGATATTATTACCGCCCCAGGAGCTGGCATGGGTCCGCAAGTACGCGCTTTTAACTACAACGGCGATGTAGTCTCGCAGTTTTTCACCCATCACACTGGTTTTCGCGGAGGTATAGATATCTCTAGCGTACCCGCGTTTTAACTCACGTTATAAACGGTTGATATAAAAACTCCTCCCCCGCCTAAACCTCGAAAAGGCGGGGGAGGTTGCTTTGCAAAAAGGGTGTGGTATAATGCTATCGTATTTACTAATTTATTTGTAATAAGCACACTTTATGGACCAGGCAGTACAAGAGCAAATTAAGCAAAAGCTAAACGAACGGCAAAAAAGCTTGACGGCTCAATTGGAGGGGATGACCAAAGAAAAAACCTTTAATAAAGACAAAGTTCAGGCCAAATGGCAGGATATTGGCGATAAAGATGAAGACAACGCAGTCGAAGTTGCTGATTGGCAAGATAATATTTCCTTGGAACGGAATTTGGAGATTAATTTAGAAAAAATTGAGAAAGCGCTGCAAAAAATGGAAGACGGGAAATACGGCGCTTGTGAAACCTGCCAGCAGCCTATAGAAGAAAATCGACTGCTGGTCTATCCTGAAGCGCAGCACTGTTTGAAATGTCACAATAAGTAATTTCCTATGGACAGGACTCATCGGAAGACACTCACGATACTGCTAGTGTTGGTGGGCTTTTTTATGGTAGATAGAATCAGCAAGTGGTTGGCCTTGCAAATGTTGCCGCGTGATGGGTTGTTTGTATTTTCCGGAACAACTGGTTTGATATTGGAGCGAAACCAGGGCATAGCCTACAGCGTACCGCTGCCCAAAGCTTTTTTAATTATCGTGTCGGTAATTTTATTGATGGTGTTGCTGGCCATGATAATTCGCGCCTACCATAAAAAGGAAACTGTCCTTATCGTGGCGTTGGGGTTAATTGTTATCGGAGCCTTTTCGAATTTATTGGACCGTCTGGTGCACGGGTATGTGGTGGATATGATTGTGCTGACCTCTTGGCCGGTATTTAATCTTGCCGACCTTTTTATTTTAGGGGGAGCGATCTGGATTATCTATTTGTTTGTGTTTAAGAAAACGTTGAACGATCACCATAATCGTGATACCATGGAGTAATTACAAATAGTTCTTTATATAATAAGGAGGTTGGCATGAAGCCTCTTCTGTTTTTTTTGTCCATTCTTTTTTGCGTTTCTGCAGCAGCCCAAGACGATTGCAGCCCTTCAATTTATTTCCTTTTTGATGCGGCGGCTGATAGTGCCCTTGCGTGTTTGAACAAAAATGAGATATCGGATCAGATAGTATTGCTGGTTAACAAAACAGCTTATTCCAAAGACAAGAAGGCGCGCACAAAGGCAGAAAAGCTATTTGAGCAGCTGCCAGCGGATTCTATGACCCCAGTCTTGCGAGCGTACCAAGGGGCTTTGGAAGCCATACAGATTCGCGATATGGCTTTTGCCAAAAAGTTTTTTACCTGGATTGCCAGTGGCTTTTCTTCAAAGTCCATGAAGGCAAAAGTACGTTCAGCTATTGAGTTGATCTGCCAAACGGTAGAGGAAAATCCAGACGATATTATTGTCCGGTTTGTACGTGTGGCGATAGGCGCTGAAGCGCTTATTATGATGCCGGATTCAATGTATTTTTCCATTGTTTTGGCTGATTTGAAACGGCTGCAAGAAAGTACGGAAATATCGGCTGCCTACCAGCAGTTTTTTCTTCATTTGTATTGGGTCAAATACTTTTATGCCTTGGCTGACTCTCAAGATGACGGCAGGCCGCTGGCTCAAGCGCGTGACCACTTGTCAATGGCGGATTCATTTGCCTGCATGGAATTTTATAGGTCCGAAACAGCAAATTGGCGCAAACGGCTGGCAAAATCGGAAAAAAAGCTGAATTGAAATTACGTAATAAACGGAGCTAGGCTTATCAAGGCTCCGTTTTTTTTATGTTCAATGTCATACTGCTTGGCGAATTGTTATTACACTATTTAGCTGCTCGGATAATCTTTTTTTATGGTATACTAAGAATAATTTTCAAGTATTTATTATATGTTACGTTGGATACATATTCGAGAGGGTATTAGGATTTATTGGGCCGCGAGTCAGCGGAAGCGCCGTGGTTTTTTTCAGTACCCCGGTAAAGCAACGGAAATTTGCCAGGCGATTATCAAAGCTTGTTGGAATGGTAGCTATTTTATGACCAGCGCTGGTCATTTTAGCCAGTTTTGGACACGGGATTTTGGACTATGCGCGGAAGCTCTTGTGGAACTTGGGTACGGCAAACGGGTCCGAGCTACGCTTGAGTATGCTCTCTCAATATTTGAAAAAAAAGGCCATATCACGACTACTATTACACCGCATGGCACACCATTTGATTTTCCAAAATACGCGGTTGATTCCGTGCCGTATTTGATTCATTCGATTAAGGTCTCAAAAGCGACCGACTTACTGCCAAAACATGCTACGTTGATAAAGCGGGAAATCGATAGGTGTTTTAAACGAACTTTTAATCCACGAACTTCAATGGTAAGACATGGGCATTTTTCCTCGTTTAAGGATTATGCTATTAGAGATTCTTCTACGTATGATAATTGCATGCTGGCTATGTTAAGAAATGATTTGACTGATTTAGGCTTGGAAAATCCTTTTGCTCGATACGACATAACATCAGCTATTAAGCATAGATTATGGAACGGGCGGTACTTCTTTGATGACATTCATCGATCTGACGTAGTTACCGGTGATGCGAATATCTATCCTTTTTGGATAGGTGTATTTGACGATCCGGGCATGTTTCAAACGGTCGAGCAGCATATAAAAAAACAAAAACTCGAACAGCCGTTTCCTCTAAAATACTCAAATGGCCGAGATCAACCCCGTAAGGTTTGGGAAGAAATTTTTGTTCGCGGGTATATCACTGATTCGATCTGGTCAATTCACGGTATGAATTACATAATGATGTTAAAAAAATTTGGTTACCAAAAGAAATTCGAACGTTTAATGAGCTTCTACCGGCACATTATCGAGAAACACAGGAATTTTCTGGAAGTTTTTAATAATAAGGGAGAGCCATTTGCCACCCCTTTTTATCTAACGGACGAATCAATGCTTTGGGCGGCTCATTATTTGATTTTAAGTAGACACTATGAGACTTAATAAATTTTTAGCCCAATGCGGCATTGCTTCCCGGCGCAAAGCTGATGAATTAATTAAACAACAGCGAGTTTTTATCAACGGTTCGTTGGTAACGGCCATGGGTAAGCAGGTACAGCCCGAGCGTGACGAAATAACAGTAGACGGCCGCTTATGTTCGGTAGTTCGCCAATATACCTATTTGGCGATGAATAAACCCGCCGGCTATGTTTGTACCCATGCACGTTTCGAAAACGAGCAGTCGGTATTTGATTTACTGCCGAAACATTTTCACCGCCTGAAAATCGCCGGACGGCTGGACAAAGCTTCAGAAGGGTTGCTGGTATTATCAGATGATGGCCAGTTTGTTTATCAGCTGACACATCCAAGATACCAGCACCAGAAAGAGTATCTCGTTGCCGTCCGCCGACCATTAACCAGTAAGGAGTTGTCCAAGCTGCGACAGGGCGTTTGGTTGGCTGAAGGCAGGGCTTGTTTTGATTCAATAAAGCAAATAGGCAAAAACAGATATAGCGTTATACTGCACCAAGGCTGGAAACGGCAGATCCGCCGGATGTTTGAAACAATCAATGCATCAGTACTGTCCCTCATTCGTGTGCGGATTAGTAAACTGTCCCTCAAGGGATTGCCGTCAGGAAAATATAAGAGTATTAAAAAACAAGACATACAATAAAAAACCGCCACTTACTATATTATTGTAGTGAAAGCGGCGGTTGGTACTTGAGAAAGGGTATAGCGCTGGAATGATGTACGTTTTTTATGCTGTATTGGTTTTTAATAATGGCTTGGTGGCCGATGGTCACTGCGGCCGCGGTATGGTTTGTATCTGCGTTGTTTCTGCTTTTGCCGCTTTTCTTTTTTCAATGCCATATAGCATGATTTACAGCGTTTTGGATCTTCAGTGATGCCCCGATCAAGAAAATATTCTTGAGCTGCTGCGGTAAAGGTGAATTCTTCTCCGCAAGCAACGCAGACCAGGATTTTATCCTGTAGTATCCTATCAGTACGATCAGTATGCCCCTGGTTCATAATTCCCCCCCTCGGTTTGAGGTATTATGTTTGTTTATGGTGTGACTATTGTTATACTTTGGCGTAAGGTGCAACCAGCGTTTAGTACCCTTTTTATTGTTACGTTTAATACCATAAAAGTCAAATAAACAGCCCGTGTATTGACATTTTTTCAGTACAATACTATAATGCCAGCAGAGAAGAATATTTTAAAAACTTTCCCCCCAAAGGGAAGGTTTTTTGTTTAATTATTTATTTTTCTTCATTGATCTATGTATTACGATCCATTTATCTTTATTAGCCAAATGATAAAAGTCCAAAGTTTAACGTTTAAAGAAGAATGTATGGAAATAAGTTTAATGTCTCAAGTATATGCCGATTCAGAGCTTTAAAGACCTTCACGTGTACCAAAATGCTTACAGCTTTGCTTTAACTGTTATGAAAGATATAGTTACTAAACTGCCCTCATCAGAACGCTACGACCTCATTGGTCAGCTTGGTAGATCAGCTACTAGTATAGGATCCAACTACTGCGAAGCTGATGATGATGAATCGAGAAAAGATTTTAAGGATAAAATAGGAATATGTAAAAAAGAAGCCAGAGAAACGAAGTACTGGTTAAAAATGATTGTTACTACTGTTCCGGAGTGAGAAAATAAAGTGAAGATACTTTACCAAGAGGCTAGGGAGCTCAATTTAATTTTTAATGCTATTGTTCATTCAACTAATAACAATAATTAGACATTAAGATATTTGATCATTGAGGCTTGACTACAAATTAGAAATTCTAAATTAGGAATTAAAAACTATGTCCGCCAAAGTATTGTCCGCCGCAGTAGTCGGCTTGGACGGAAAAATTATAGAAGTGGAGGCCTCGGTCTCACGTGGCCTGCCCAAAATACCCATTGTGGGATTGCCTGACGCAGCGGTACAAGAGGCTAAGGAGCGCGTACGTTCGGGGATCCTAAACAGCGGATTTGAGTTTCCGCCTGGCGTTGTCACGGTTAACTTAGCTCCGGCTGATTTGAAAAAACAAGGCCCGAGCTATGATTTGCCCATCGCCTTGGCTATTCTCATTGCTCGCGGTGAAATACAAGCCCCCGATCGGTTATTGCAAAAAATATTTATTGGGGAGCTTTCTCTGCAGGGTATGATTCGACCGGTGCAGGGGGTTTTGGCCATGACTATGGCGGCTAAGCAAGCCGGGGTGAAGGAAATTTATGTACCAGCGAAAAATGCCGCTGAAGCGGCCTTGGTAAAAGGAGTTACTGTATTTCCGGTGGCAAGTTTAAGTTCCATAGCTAACCATTTAGTTGGTCGTCAGCCGCTGCCCCCATATCGTACTCATCAGCAGCAGGAAAAGCCACAGGAGAATGAGAATTTTGATATGCGGTTTGTCAAAGGCCAGGAGCAGGCCAAGCGTGCCATGGAAATTGCCGCCGCGGGAGGTCATAATGTCCTCATGACCGGACCGCCCGGTTCAGGCAAAACGCTGCTGGCCCGCACTTTGCCGACTATTTTGCCGCCAATGAAATTTGAAGAAGCCCTGGAGGTTACCAAGATTTATTCGGTAGCTGCCATGCTGTCAAAAGATACGCCCTTGCTGCGGAATAGGCCGTTTCGCACGCCCCATCATACAACCTCTTCGGTAGCTTTGGTAGGCGGCGGCAGTTTCCCAAAGCCGGGTGAAATTTCACTGGCCCACCGCGGGGTATTATTTTTAGATGAATTCCCGGAATTTTCGCGTACCGTATTGGAAAGTTTGCGCCAACCATTAGAAGACGGCATAATCACCGTAGCCAGGGCGGCCGGTTCGGTCCAGTTTCCCGCTCGGTTTACCCTGGTAGCGGCGCGCAATCCATGCCCCTGCGGATACTATCATGACCAACACCGTGATTGCACCTGTTCACCGCAGCATATTATCAAATACCAAAAGAAAATATCAGGGCCACTGCTTGATAGAATCGATTTGCATCTGTTGGTGCCTCGCGTGGAATATGACAAGCTTCAACATACCAGCAGCGGGGAATCCTCGAAAACCATTCAGGCTAGAGTAGAGCAAGTCAGGAAAATTCAGTCGAAAAGATTTGAGAGGCGTGTTTGTTCATTAAATACAGAAATGAGCACCCGGGAGGTTGATCGGTATTGTCCGCTTGCCAGTCCCGCAAAAAAGTTGCTGCGCAGCGCGGTCAGCCAATACTATCTTTCAGCCCGCAGCTACTACCGCATCCTCAAAGTCGCACGTACTATAGCAGATTTGGAAAATCGAAAATCTATTGAAGCAAAAGACATTGCCGAGAGTTTGCAGTATCGTCAGCCGGTTGATTGATTTTTTTGCCGAAAAATGTTACAATAAAGTCATCGTCGGTGGGAATTTTTTTAAAATATATCATATTTCAATGGGGTCACCTCCGCCAGATACAAAAGAGGCTCAAAAGAAAACAAACCAACAGGGGCAATCACCCGCTCGATTGAAGCATAAGACACAAGCCGAAAAAGAGGCTGATGTACGAATGAAGCGGGATATTGTCATGCTGGAGGCCAAGGAAAAACTAAAACGCCTGCGCTGGTCCGTTGCCGTGCGGTATTTGATGATCAGCGTGGTGGTTGGCATTTCCCTGCTGTGCCAGCAGGTCGGTTTTGAATTTGATCTTGTCGGCATCGCCATTGCCGCGGCGATCGCTTTTATTTTTAATCTGACCTCGCACTTTATTTATCGTAACGTATACTATCCGAAATTCTGGCCGTACATCGGGATTTTCTTGGATATGATCGCTATTACTTTGATCGTCTATGCCAGCGGCGGCGTGGAGAGCATTTTCTTGCCCTTGTACTTTTTGCAGTTAGTTGGCACCAATGTCCATTTCAGCAAAATCGCCGCGCCGTTAAACCTCATCACCGGCGGCTCTATGTTTGTGATCATGGTTATTTTCGAGTTCAATGGTTTGCTGCCGCACAACCCATCTACAGTTATGGATGAAAAATTATATTTGAATCCGCTGTACGTTTTTGGCATATCCATAACAATGCTGGCTTTTATGGGCATTAGCACCTATCGGAGCGGTTACGTAGTCAGAAGTTTGAAAAAGGTGGAATTGGAATTAATAAAAGCTAATCAAGAATTAATAAGGCTGAATAAAATATATTCAAAGATAAACCGCCGCTTGAAAGAAATTGATCAGATGAAGACCGAGTTTATTTCCGTAGCTTCGCATCAGATGCGCACGCCGCTCTCGGCTACCAAATGGGTACTCCGTATGCTGTTGGACGGCGATTTGGGGCAATTGAATCCGCAGCAGGAGCAGATGCTGATGAAAGGATACCAAACCAATGAACGGATGATCGTTTTGATCAATGATTTGCTCAATGTTTCTCGAATTGAGGAAGGGCGCTTCCAATACCGCATGGTCCACATGTCTTTGGAGGAGATTATCTCAAGCGTTGTCCAAGAAATGTATAATGCCGTCAAGAAAAAACACGTCAAGCTTGAATTCAAAAAACCCAAAAAACCATTGCCAAAAGTAAACATTGATCCCCAAAAAATCCGTTTGGTAGTGCAAAATTTATTTGATAATGCGTTGAAATACACACCCAAGGGGGGGCGGGTAGTAATTTCTTTGTATGAAGAGCCTGATAATGTTATTTTTTGCATCACTGATTCCGGAGTAGGCATCCCAGCCTATCAGCAGGAAAGAATTTTTTCCAAGTTTTTCAGGGCAGATAACGTTATCCGCATGCAGACTGATGGTTCTGGCCTGGGTTTGTTTATTGTGAAAAATATTATCAAAACACATGGCGGAAACATATGGTTCAAGAGTACCGAGGGAAAAGGAAGTTCGTTCTATTTTTCGATTCCTACGCATCCGCCTGAAACAAAAGGCACTACCTTCGAGAAATTTATTAAAAGTATGTAACTATGGGACTGCCTATTACGCCACTTATTGATTTAGTAATCAGCATCATCTGCATATTTTGCAGCTACAAACTGTACACTTCTTACCGTGATTCGGATCATAAAAGAATCGTTTTGTTGTTTTTTGCTCAAGGATATTTTTCTTTGATTTTTAGTTATTTTTGTTTTTCTTTGCCGCGGCTTCTGGTGCCAGAGCAGTCATTGGTATTGGGAATCGGTTTTGTCATGGCGCAGGCATTTTTATTTGTGGCGGTGGCTTTTTTCGCCAAGGTGACGGTGTATTTTATCAATATTCAGTGGGTTCAGCGGGTATTTTGGATTGTCGTCGTAGCAGCGGCCATCGCCGTAATGTTGAATGTCATTTATTTTAATTATCCGGAATACAATAGAGCGACCGGCATTACCAACTGGAATATCAATCCAATCGTAGGCCTTGCTAGTACGGTTATATTTGCCGGTGTCCTCGTACCGAGTACCATTTTCTTTTTTCGCCAGGGTTTCCAATCTCAAGATAAGGTGGTGAAAACCAGATCGATCGTTATAGCTATTGGCCTGTTGTTCCTGATGATTACTGCCTACGCGTATTATACGGCCACTACCCAGTTTGCGGCCCTGACCTCTGATTTGCTTTCCTTGGTGTCTTTTCTAATTATCTTTTTTGGTATATTCTATAAACGCGGGATCTTATCCGCGAAACTTTATAAATAATATTTGTACTTATGGCAGACACAAAAGG
>CAZJUO010000004.1:3466-33536 GCA_964549245.1 uncultured Gammaproteobacteria bacterium | reverse complement strand
ATTAATCCATTCTACCACGTTTAAAGCATCCTGGAGCTCTACCTCCATATCATAAAAAATTTCCCTGGTGACCTCATCAAGGCGGACCGCGGAAACAAACAACTGCGGTACGTCGACGCGCGGTTGCCGTGAATAATACGCCTCGGCATAAGCTTGCAGCAGCAGCTTTTGAAAATCATTGGCAAAAATAATTTCATTGGTACCAAGGTCGCGCGGGATGCGATTGAGACCGCGGGTAATTTTTCCTAACAGCTCACGCCCGTTAATTCCTAAGCGGCCTAAAATCACTGAGACCTGCTTATTGGGCAAGGCGCTGGCTACCAGGTGAAGCGGGTGGACATAGGGATGCCCAAGCTTTTTTGCCAATTGCCAACTCTGCTCAACCAGCCGTTGGGCTTCAAGCGTATAGGTAGCAGAAACTTCCAAACGCTTTTTCTGCGGAGCCCGCAGTACCTCTTGCCACAGCGTCTCCAAGCTATCAGTAGTCAACAGCGGTTCAAATTCTTTTGGTTTGACGGCCTGCTCAAGCATTGACTCCCGCTGTATCCGGTAATAGGCGTACAAATCGGTTAATAAGGTTATGGCAAAAATGCCCATCAAACCATTACGGGCACCGACAAACGAACGCAGTATATTTTCACTTTCTACTGACGTGATCAGCGTTACCAGGGCAGCCACAATGCCGATTAACCCAAAAAAGACCAGGAAACCGTTCAGCAAACCGCGGATAGCCCGTTCAACTTCCCCTTCAAAAATATGCAAGGTATCGATGGCCTTATCCCAAAACAAAATATCCCCTTCTAGCCAAGCATAAACGCCCCGCCCATCGCATTGCTTGCAAGAGTGTTTATTGGTCGCTCCCCGCCCATCGCATTCGGGGCAGACCAGTAAGATAAATTTTTTACCCGCTTGTTCCGGCATAATAATTTACATAAAAAACAGCGGCACATTAAAGGCCTGGTATAGAATATAGTAGATAATGAACGGCGGTAATATAATCCATATTATAACCAAGACAAACAAACACACCAGCCATACCACCGTAATAACCAGCTTCCAGATCAAAACTATCACCCTCATAAAAAAGCTGATAATCCTTCCTTCTTTGGTATAATCGCCAAACATCGGCTTGAACATGCTTTTCAACCAAACCCCTAAGGCTAAACGCCGGCGTATAAAAAAAGCAGCACTATTTCGAACATAGCTTAGAACTCGCTGCAATCCCTTGGAATACCACCAAATGGGAAAATACAAGATGTCCAAGACAATATCAACGGTAATGTATTTCAGTGCTGACAAAAATATATTATTCTTCATTTGTTTATTTTAATGTATTTATTGTAACATATTTTTTGTGTTTTGTAAAGTTTTACCGACTACCACAAAACTATGGCTTGTAGCTAGTACTGCCCTGTTGTGTTTTTTTATAAAGACTGTGTATACAATTCCAAGCCTACTAAAATAATTCCTAAGGCAATAGCCGCATGCAGTCCAGCAAAGGCATCATCAAGCATGATGCCCCATTTGTTTTTCATCTGATCAAATGTCTTTGCCAAACCGAATTTCGCCGTGTCAAAAATACGAAACAACAAAAAACCGATACCTATGTATAGTACACTATTTTCAAAAAAATAAATCGGGATCAATGTAATCAGCATACCTACCCATTCGTCAATAACGATACGATCATCATCATGTTCCATACCGCCGCGGGAAACAAAAAACCTGCTAGCGATAGAGCTGGCATATAAACCGATGCAGAAAATAATAACCAGTACGAAACTATATATCCACCACTGGCTACCCAGCAGCCAATACGCCGCCACGGCCATGACCAAGGCTCCCCAACTGCCGGGCGCCAATGGCAAAAAGCCACTGCCAAAGCCAGTAGCTATCGTTACGGCAACTATTTCTTTGGCCCGCTTCATGGATTTAAGCAAAAAATAAAGAAAATACCAATTCGTCAGTCCCCTTATGGTAATGATCCTTCAACACGGCTTCCTGTTTCATACCTTTATCCATAAAAAATTCTTTAATCTGCCGGTCATCCGCATGAATCATGGAAAAAACCTTTCGTAATCGAGCTTGATGCATTTTATAGTAATAATCTGCTTCAGCTATCATGACGTCAAAAAGCGCCTCTTTTATCTCGCGGAAATTATTGGCATCTTTTTGTATGACAATGCGCGTTAATTCTGCTACACCATGCTGGATAGTGCCCTGCGGCCGCCAGCTAATCAATCCGACAATGGCATCTTGGCATTCGGCTACTCGCACGTGCTGATACCGGCGTTCTGAAAAAAACGCTTCACGCGCCTGTTTAACCGAGCTGAAATGGTATTTATTGCCGAGCAATACAGCTGCCTGCTCGATGTCTTCTTCTCTGGTTTTTCGAACCGTGATCATTTTTTTTCCTTTCTATTTTTTATATTTTTATGCTAATTAATTTCCAGTTACCAACGGATCAATGATTTCTTTGAATGCACTTAACGGCTTAGCTCCTACCAGCTTTTGGTCATTAATGGTAAAGGTTGGAGTGGCATTGATGTCCTGTTGCCCCGCACGCGCTGTCTCGCGGGCGATGCGAGAACTCATCATTCCGGAGTCTAAACAATTTTCAAACGCCTCCATGTTCAATCCTAAATCCTGGGCATACCCCTTGAGCTTGGTAACGGCATCATCATCACTCACCCATTCAGCTTGTTTAGAAAATAGTAATGAGGAATACGGCCAAAAAGCACCCTGCACATTCGC
The DNA here is from genome assembly GCA_964549245.1 of uncultured Gammaproteobacteria bacterium. GTDB lineage: Bacteria > Patescibacteriota > Patescibacteriia > UBA10025 > JAHIVO01 > CAZJUO01. The sequence continues at coordinate 30,782 of CAZJUO010000004.1, read as the reverse complement.
GCAGGCCCCGGCTTCCAAGGATTTCTGCGACCATTGGTGCCGTAAATTAAAACTATTAAAGACGATCTTGATCTGATCGCCGTATTCATCGAATAATTGCTCGGGTATTGAGGCAGCTTGCGCACAGGCTGGACAGCTAAAATCAGAATATTCAGTCACCACTACGCTAGCATCAGGATTACCGAGCATGGGCATATCGTCACTGGCCGCTATCGTGTTGTCCCCGTCTTCGCCGCCCGCATCAGAAGCAGTAGCAATAAAATAATAACTCGCACCGCCAATGACTAAAATAACTACCAGGCTGATGACTAGCCTGATGGTTTTCTTTTTCTTTTGCTCTTGTAAACGCTCCTGCATCTTTTCCTGCTTACGCAGCAATCTGCGCTGGCGCTTGGTCATGGGCTGGTTTTGTCCGTCCATATATATTAAAGATAATTGTTAGGCAGTACCATATATAATAGCAAAAATAAAAAAAAGAGCAACCGCTCTTCTATGCTTTATGGCCAATCATTATGCGGATGGCATGGATGAACTCTCCGGAGCGCCAGTTTTTGATTGTTTTTTCTTTGAACGAATTTTATGATATAGATAAACGATGATACAAGCGATTATATAATTTAGCAGTAATGGCACAATAATTTCTAAGATGAAATACAATATCATTTGAAAAACTGAAAGATCTGCAAATTGATAGGCAACCTCCGGTCCGGACGCCCAATAAAATATTGCCCAGAGCAACAGTACAATAAACGGCACCATAACCACGTTTAGCCGGGTAACCGCCTCTCGCATACCTTCGTTATTGCTGATTTCGGTCACTATCCCAAAATAAAACGGGACTAACAGCGTCAGCAGTATTTTTCCTTTGGTAAATCTAAAAAACTCTTTCATAATTACAGTATATCACAAACCATGTTAAAAATATACTCACAGTTTTCCCTGCCGTATGGCCCGGCGCAGCCGTTCCATTAAGCTAGTGTAAAAAAATATATTATGAATAGTGGCCAAACGCTGCCCCAAAGGCTCCCCGATCATGAACAAATGGCGCAGATAGGCCTTTGTATAATTACGGCAAGCGTAGCAAGAACAATGACTGTCCACTGGCTTAAAGTCATTCTTATATCGGGCATTTTTAATATGAATTTCCTTATACCAGGACCGCGAACTAAAATCACGGTTCGGCACTGTATGGAAAGCAAATAATACACCATGCCTGGCGTTGCGGGTGGGGATAACACAATCAAACATGTCGATTCCTTCCCGGATAGCCCGAACCATCTGTTCCGGCTTACCGACGCCCATAAGGTATCGAGGTTTTCCTTGCGGTAATAAAGGGAGAGTATGCCGTAATACCTTATACATTTCTGCTGGCGGCTCACCTACTACCAAACCACCAAGCGCATAACCATCGAACTGCTGCTGAACCAACTCTTCGACGCTCTTGGTGCGTAAATCGAGATACACCGATCCCTGTACAATTCCAAAAAGCAGTGACTTGTTTTTTCTTTTTGCCTGCCATCTTTTTTTACACCGCTTGGCCCATTGGGCAGTCAATATCCTCGCCCTATCAGCTGCCTCGCGGGTGGCGGGATATGCGCTGCACTCATCAAGGCACATTATAATATCGCTACCCAGTGCAAGTTGAATATCAATGGCTTTTTCTGGCGTTAGATTTAGTTTTTTGCCGTCAATTTCTGAAGTGAAGATAACGCCCCGTTTAGTAATCTTTCGGTACCTGGACAATGAAAATACCTGATACCCACCGGAATCTGTCAGTATCGGCCCCGGCCATGACATAAAAGAATGGAGCCCGCCTGCTTTGTGCATAATCGGTAATCCCGGCCGTTGCCACAAATGATACGTATTGGATAATAGTATTTGCGCTCCTGCTTCACGCATCTCGGCCGTAGTAGCCGCTTTTACTACCCCTCGGGTAGCAATAGGCATAAAAAACGGCGTACGGATCATACCATGTTCGGTATGTAACGTACCTGAACGAGCTTTAGAACGGCGGCTCTTTTTTTGAATTCGAAACGTCATAGACAAAAAGCTATTTTTTCTATACAGTTATACTATGGATGAACAAAGTTTAAATAAAATACATGTCGGCAAAATGATGACCAAAAAGGAGCAATGGTTACTGGCTGCTGCAAAACGCATGCCTTCCTTCATTTCTCCCAATCTCCTAACCGTACTGCGTGCACTCTTTATTATACCCATATACTTTACTTATCAACAAGGGCTGTACACCGTAGTGGTTCTGCTTTTTGCCTTGGCCCTACTTACGGATGCGCTGGACGGGGTCGTGGCCCGTTATCGGCAAAAAGAGTCAACTGCCGGCAAATTGCTTGATCCAGCCGCTGATAAAGTCTTATTCATTGGCCTGTTATTTCTCATCGGACCGGATCGTTTAAGCAGCGCTGTCATTACTACGATTGTTTCCTTGGAAATTATGCTTGTTTTGCTGGCTATTGTCTTTGGTCCGCTGGCCGCCAAGCTGTTTCATATCAAACGTAAAGTCGGAGCCAACAACGCCGGTAAAATAAAAATGGCCCTTGAGGGGCTGGCGATATTAATATTGCTGGCTGGCCTGTTTAATACTACCGTTCAAGCAATAGCCGAGGTGGTTATGTGGCTGGCGGCGGTATTTGCCCTGCTAAGCATCATCCTGCACCTCAATACCAAAGAACCAAACGAAGGTTAGTTTTGATTGGTCGTATTAGTATTGCCGTTGATATTGGAATTGCTATTTGCATTAGCCGAACTACTAACTGCCGGAACGACTAACCCTTTTTCGCTCGCTAAAGGGTCGTTTGGCAGTGCGGTAGTAATATAATCTGTTTTTTCTTCAAGCGCTTCGCCTGTAAAAGAATCATGGGCCTTACATTCGCTTTTACCTAATAGTATCATGGTTTTTCCTACATCGCTGACTGCCGGCGTAACCTGCAGGGCAAAACTCGCTTCTAGTTCAGGGATCGACTGCCCGACATGCGGTGGAATTTTATTTATTGTCCAGGAAATTGTACGTGAGGCTTTGTCATAGGCGACCTCGCCGGCGGAATATGACACCTCATCTTCCCAGACAACCTCTTTTGGCACTACGGCGCTGACCGTAACGTCCGTTACTTCATTAGCGTTATTTTGTAAATACCAATATACATAGTAGGTCGTAGCTTGGTCCACCTGCGGCGGAAGAGGTCCTTCACCCACAGGAATATATTCATCGCTGTAATATCTGCCCTCGGCCCGCAAATCCAAACGGCTGTTTAATTTGACCGTTATAGTATCACTCTCAACTTCCAATTCGCTGTTTTCCAAATCGACTACCTCATCAGATCGCGCTACTGCCTGGCTAACGATCGAGTAATTGCTGTCATTTTCATTGTGAGCGGCAATAGTATCCTTGAGGGCTATACTAAAATCAATAGTCCCCTCATCTCCGGGCGCCACCATAGCCAAATCAGGTATTGATGATTGATCCCAGCGCAATACGCCAGCTTCCTCCATCACTCCTTGGTTTGCGTCAACCAATGTGTCCCATTGCAGTACTTCCCCGCTTAAACGCGCTTCGATAACCAAATTCTCGATTTTCGACTGGCTCTCATTATAATAATTTATAGAATAGTTTAGCACTTCCCCAAAGTCAGCCGTTGTATCGCTGCTGGTATTATTTACCGAGAGCGTTACGAATAATTGAGGATTCACTACAAAAAGTATAACTGATTCTTCCGTCTGTTTACGGAATGTACCGTCGTCACCGTAATATCCTAACTCCACGCGTAATTCACGCATAGCCCCCTCCTCTGCTGATAGTACACCTTGCCAATCAAGCGAGACTGACTGGTCACTTGATAACGTATCGATATTCCAGGCGGTATTTTCCTCGTCTACACTTTGGCTAAAATCACTTACGGCCAAGTCATCTGGCCAATCAAACGACACTACCAGATTATCAAAATCTTGCGCAGAATTATTTGTAATGGTTAGTCCATAAGCCGTTTGCTGGCCACTGACCACTTTTACCGGCACATTCATATCAAGGTCAATAGCTGACTGGTTGATGGCCATGGAAAAAGAATCGGATTTCTGGAAAACCGAATTAAAATTAGCTGGCACATAACTAATGGTAAACGGAAAAACAAACTGGGCGCCTACCTCCCCCTGTACCTGCCCGACCACCTTAATATTTTTTTGCGCGCCGCTTTTCAAGTCGCTAATATCCCAAGCATTGCGTGCGGTATTGACCGGCTGGGGCGTTGATTGTTCAAAAGTAAACCCGCTCGGCCATTGAACTGTCACTTCTGCGTCACGGATAGCTATAGCTTCATTGTTAGTGATAGTAATATCCAAAGTAACGCTATTTCCCGATTCTATCACTTGAGGAGGGCTTACCGTCAGATCTATTTTCTCACCGGAAAACTGATCCTCCTTATTTACGAAAAAATAAAATCCGGCCAGGGTAACGCCGAGCAGAACAACGAGCAACACAATAATCCAAGCAATTATTTTTTTCTTCCGATTAGGATCCCGACGATCGATTTTTGACATATCCTCCTTATTTCCCTTTTTACCCCGATACAAAGAATTAAAATCCTCTGGGCTCTTTTTTTTCGTGGCTGCCGGCGGCTGATCTTTTGCCGATGGCCTATCATCTGTGACCTCTTTCACTTTGACCGTAGTTTCCAAACCAGCGGCTTCTTTATCAGCAAGCAGTTTTTTTATCTCCGCTCGGGCCTGATCCATTTTTTGCCCTGTTGATTTGGCTGTTTTTTTATTTTTCTTTTCCGCTCCCATAGTATGTATAGTATAACAAATTATAACAGAGAAAGAAAATCTTTAATCGGCCAGTCCCGTTCCTGGGTATACTGCCAATACCCGGCGGTGATTTTATTCAGGGCGGTAATCATCGGTTTGGTAATAGCTACCGAGCGCAATTTCTCCGGCGGATGTTCCAGGATAAAACGCATTAATTTTATACTGGCATCAGATATGTTCTGGCCATTTTGAATACCGTGACCGCACCTACTGCAAACCAGTCCCCCGCGCTGAAAACTAAATGTATTGTTACCGGGCCGAATGGATTTTTTACAGTTTACGCAATGATACAGCTCCGGTTCATATCCTAGATATTTTAAGTAGTTCCAAACAAAATACCAGACCAGGTATGGATAATACTTGTTGGAATTTTTATCTAGTGCCTCCATAACCGTGCACAGCAGAGCAAAAATCTTTTCATCCGCCTGCCGCTCTTTAGCGGTTGTAACAACTAGTTGCGCAAGATATTCGGCTATTGCTAATTGGTGCAAATTTCCTTTAATATTTTTGTAATCACGAGCTACTGTTGAGCTGGCGATTGTATCATACCGCTTACCGCGAATGACCATGCATTCCGTAACCAAAAACGGCTCCAGACTGCCTGCCAGTTTACTCGATATTTTTCTGGACGAACGTGCCACCGCCTCGATTCTGCCAAACTCTCTGGAATATATAGTCAACAAACGGTCAGCCTCACGAAAATCTTGGTGCCGTAGAATAATGCCGTTAATAAAATATGAGCCCATATAAAAAGGGTCTACTTTTTCTTGATAGCGAAAACCGCTTTTTTGCCGGTTATATCAAGAACTTTTTTCAAGTCAACATTCTCCGGCAGCCCATCCAAGCAATCGCTGGCCACCACCTCGCTGCATATGTCAGCTTTGTAATGCTTGATAACACCCTTCAGTGTTTCATCGCTTATTTCATAATATAAGGTTATCGTATCATCGATTGTCAGTTTAGCATCTTTGCGCATAGCATTGATATGGCGCACTACTTCCCGAACTATACCAAGCTCTTTCAGTTCATCAGTGATAGTCGTATCCAGCGCAGCGGCAAAGCCATTCTGCTCCTGCTGGATGAAATCTTTATCCTCGGCAAGTTTTTCCGCAAATATTACTTCCTGGACATTCATTTCTGCTTTGATAATATCGGCAAAAACATCACCCAACTTTTTTGAGCGGACAATAAACTGTGATAATGGCTGCCGCACTTTGAGACCGGCTTTTTTCCGCAGCGAATGGCCAATCTCTACTGCCTGACGTACTGTTTTCATAGTTTGCAGTAATGTAGCGTCAAATGCCTTTTGTTCCATGCTTGGCCAGTCATGCAGATGAACACTGGATAGATCGTCACTCCGTTTTATGGCTTGGTACATACTTTCAGCCATCATGGGGGCGAAGGGGGCTATAATTTTACTTAACTGTATAACAATAAAATGCAGTGTTGCTACCGCCTGGTCTTTGTCTTGGCCCTGTTTTTTAAATCGAACCCGCGAACGGCGCACATACCACGTGGAGAGCTCGTTGATAAAGTCACTGATTGAACGGGCCGCTTCAGTCACCTTGTACCCATCAAGAAGGCTTTGTACTTTTTCCAATAACTCGCAATAGCGTGCTACTATCCATTTATCAAGCACGTTGCTAACCGATGAAGGATTAAAATCTTTCTGTTGAAAGTCGCCGCTGTACATTTTCCAAAATGTAATAACGTTCCAAATAATTATCCAGTTTTTCTTTATTACTTCCTGAAGCTGTTTTTCGCTGAATAGTTTCGTTTCCCCGGGCTGGTTCATGGTAAATAAGTACCAGCGCAGCGGATCAGCCCCATATCGCTTGCATATCTCAAAGGGATCGATGATATTTCCTTTTGATTTTGACATCTTCTTGCCATTTTCATCCAATATCAACCCCAGGCAAGTAACGTTTTTGTATGGAGCGCCTTTTTCCAGCAAAGTAGAAACAGCCAACAAGGTATAGAACCAGCCGCGCGTCTGGTCGATTGCTTCTGCTATATAATCGGCGGGAAAGCTTATGCCATTATCAATCCGTTCCGGATTGGCAAAGGGATAATGCCATTGCGCAAACGGCATAGACCCGGAATCAAACCAGACATCGGTCACTTCCTTAACTCGCCGCATTTCTCCCTGACATTTTTTACAGGTGAGGATAATATTGTCTACAAACGGTTTGTGTAAATCAATTTCGCCAGGTATTTTTTTATGTGCTAATTGCCGCAATTCTTCAACGCTACCGACACATGTCTTTTCATCGCACCCTGGCGTTTGACATTCCCAAACTGGCAGCGGCGTACCCCAATACCGTTCCCTGGAAAAAGCCCAGTCTTTGAGCTCGTTCAGCCACTCGCCAAACCGCCCCTGCTTGATATAAGCCGGTGTCCAATTAATCGTCTCGTTATTGGCTATTAATTTCTCTTTTAGGGAGCTCATGCGGATAAACCAGGAATCTTTGGCATAGTACAGTAATGGCGTGTCACAGCGCCAGCAAAATGGATACGAGTGCGCATACTTTTCTGTTGTATATAACAAACCCCTTTCCCGAAGGTCCTCAATTATTTCACTTTCAACCTTTTTGTCCTTAACAAATTTACCAGGCCATTTGGCCACCTCTTTGGCAAAACAGCCGTTCTCGTCAACCGTATGATGCTTTGGCAAGCCGGCTTTTTCACCCAGCTGGTAATCATCCTCCCCGTACATCACGGCCGTATGTACAATACCGGTTCCTTCTTCGGTATTTACGAAATCAGCGGTGTACACTTTATGAGAAGCCTCATTTTGTAAAGTCGGAATATCAAAAAGCGGTTCATAAGCCAATTTAACTAACTGCTTACCTTTTACTTCTTCAATAACTTTATACTTCACAAAAAGCTTATCAACAACTGATTTGGCCACGATAAAAATTTCTTTCTCTACTTTTACCTTGAGGTACTCTATTTCCTCGCCTATCGCCAGAGCCACATTGCCGGGCAGTGTCCAGGGAGTAGTGGTCCAGGAAAGCAGATAGGTATTCTCCTCTCCTACTACTTTAAATTTTACATAGACCGAATCTTCAGTCACCTCCCGATAACCCAAAGCTACTTCGTGAGATGAAAGCGCGGTACCGCAGCGTGGGCAGTGCGGCACCACCTTGTGGCCTTTGTACAGCAATTTTTTGTCCCATATCTGCTTGATGATCCACCACAGGGATTCGACATAATCATTTTCATAGGTAATATAGGGATGCTCCAAGTCAAGCCAAAAACCGATGCGTTTGGTCATCTGCTCCCAATCGGTTTTGTACTGCCAGACGCTCTCTTTGCATTTTTTATTGAATTTTTCTACCCCGTATTTTTCAATATCAGGCTTGCCTGAAATGTTTAATTCTTTTTCCACTTGCAGTTCCACCGGCAAGCCGTGCGTATCCCAGCCAGCCTTTCGTTCCACATAATACCCTTGCATTGTTTTATAACGTAAAATAATGTCTTTATAGGCCCGCGCCAAAACATGGTGGATACCCGGGCGGCCGTTAGCCGTCGGCGGGCCTTCAAAAAAAACAAACGCCTGCTTGCCTTTGTTCTTATCCAATGATTTTTGGAAAATACGCTCTTTGTCCCAAAACGAAAGTACTTCTTCCTCCATTTTGGGAAAATCCGGTTTATTGCTCTTTTTTTCCGCTTGATTACCCATATATTTTTGTAGTCTCTATTGTAGTAAAAAAACGCCTTTGTGGCAAGGCAATCTAAATGCTATTCACCCATTACCAGCTCATTGACAGGAAAGTAACCGCGTTATACACTCATGTAAATATTAACACCAAAAAACCAAAAAGGAGGAATAATGCCGAGAAAAGTTCCTGATCCTGACTATCTGCCCCATCTCAATGACACGGTGGCTGTGACTATCAAAATTACCAAAGGCACGCTGCCCGGACAAAAAACCGGCATGGAGTTGGATGAAAACCTGCAAATTATATTAGAGCATCCATGGTCCGAGGCTAGCCCCACCCATGGCGCCACCTTAAGCGACGGCGCTGAAATCACTTGGCAGTACAATCGAAAGACAAAAGAGTATGCTTGGCGTTACGTAAATCTTGACGTCAATAACCCCAGTAAATCCACCTATGGATGGGTCAAACTTTGCCTGATAGAAGAAGGCTCATACGCCTAAAAAATATACCGATGGTACTATTCACTACCATCGGTTTTTTCACATCAAAAAGATATTTTATAAAAAAAGGCCAACCAGGGGGAAGCTGGCCTTTTGGTTAAGTGGTTAATTTTTTCTGCTTGACATTGCTGCCAAGACCCACTGTATATAATTACATGCCCTCAAGCATACCGTGATGGCCACCTCGTCCGAAACCGCCGCAATCGCCAGTGCCTCGCTCTTCCATCTGTTCTAAACGCAGCTGCATTTGCTCCTGGGTAATTGTTCCTTCATCTACCATCTGCTGCAGTTGTTCAGTCATCCGTTCTCGCATTTGATTATGCCTCATTTCACCCAACTGAACATGGCTGATGCCTTTCTCGTCTAGCAATTGGGCAAATGTTTTATCCTCTAATTCTGACTTTAATTCATCGGCCGTAATGTCAAGCATACTAGCCTGCTGTTCAAGTTTTTGATCCTGGCGCTGTTCATAAAGTTGCTGATGGGTAATGCCGTTTTCATCAAAGATTTCGGACATAGTTTTAGCTTCCAGTTCATTCTGCAATTCCTCGGTAGTCATGCCCAAAATTTCAGCTTTATCTTCGATCATCCTGTCCTTACCAAATGCCTTTCCCATAAAACTAGGGGGACTATCACTATCAGCATTAGCCCCTTGTGCAAAAGCTATACTGCCGCCAATAAGCGCTACCATAGCTAAACTGATAACCGAACCAACAATATATTTTTTCATAAACTTTCTTAACCTATTTTCATTAATGATTATATATGTCAAACGACCTTTCATTACCTTACTACATCCATACTACATTTTTTCTTTCATCGATATCCATACTGTTCAACTAAAACGAGGCTCCCATAAATCCTCCTCGCACCTGTTCCGACATACTATCAAATAAATCTTCTAGTTGCTGCTCTTCCTGGTCGTCAACACATCCATCAGCGCACACTGTTTCCAATTGGTTGCGAAACATTCGCATTTCTTCCATATTTTCCGAATCGAATTCTTTTGGGGCTATATCAGCCTGATCAAAATATGGTCTTTGAGCGAAATTGCCATTTGGAGCATTTGAGGGGTCAAAATTATCCAGCGGCTGGCCTCGACCAAAATCAGCTCCTGAATTAATTTGCTCACATAGCTCATCCCAATTTTGCGGTGCTAAAAAATCACGAGAAGCTGTTTCGTATGTTTGTATGAATTGCTCCTTCTCCACTTCTGTTAATTCCTGTTCGTCAACCATCTGATCCAGAGCATTAGTTAAGACTTCCCGAACCCGTTGTACCATTTCCTTCCTGGTGAGTCGGCCTTCAAGCATTTGCTTTTCCAATGACGCTATATAATCATACAATCCGCTATCAGTAGCAGGAATAACCTTTTCGTCCTTTAAAATCTCGGCAAACGAGCTATCATCCGTGTTAGTATATTCCTGATATATCAACCAAACTAATATTCCTAAAATAATCATCAATACTGCACTCGCGCTAATAAGCGTAATTTTTATTGCCTTGCCATGATCACTCGTTTTATTCATTTTTTATAGCTTGGATCGGTGAAACACGTGAAGCTCTAGTAGCAGGAATAATAGAAATAATGATAGCTATAAGCAACAGTAAACCGGTATACATCCCAAACATCTGCCAATCGATATGGGTAAAGACACCCGCACTCGTATGCTGTACTACCGTAAATGTTTCCTCAACTGTGCTATCTATGAACGCATCAAACCAAAGCTGCACCGGTTTTGCTAAAGCCAAAACCAATCCAATACCGATAATTGTTCCGATCAGATAGCCGATCAAGGTATACATAATCGCCTGTGACATAAATAATTGCTTGATATCACCTTTTTTTGCCCCGATTGCCCGAAAAACACCGATCTCTTTGGTACTCTCTGAAACAAACTTACCCATAGTCAAAATTATAATTATGGCAGATAAAACTATAAATGATATAGTCACGATAGTAGTTACGTTTTTTAGAGTACTTTGGAGTTCGGCAAACACCTCTTGGTCATTGAGGTCTTGATACGCATAACCGGCATCATTGAAATCCTCTACAACCTGCTGGCGATTAGTCACATCATTGATTTTAATAACTATTGTATCCGATGAATGCGCTGCTTCTTCATATACATTAGAATCATTATAAACACCAACCACATCACCCGTCCCCCCAAACATCCTTTGAGTAAATGCATCAGTATCCCCTTCCTCCCGTTCTGTCTCAATGACTAAGCCAGGTATGGTATAGCTATCCTGGCCAGAATCGTCTTCCGATGCCATATCCCTCATCATACCAGGACCAGGACGAAAACTACCCAACCCGCTAAATCCATTTGTCTGCAACTCGAGTCCGTCATAGGTCATACCGTACCAAATTGCATTCAGATCGTCCGTATTGAGTTCCTCATCAGTACGCGCCTCAAGTTGATTTTGGATATATTGTGCCATGACATCATTCACAAAATCAGCCGGAACGTATGAAGAAAAATTGCTGTCTGATTCTATTACGCCGACAACCTTAAATGTGTATTCCAATGGTGTATTAAGCTGTTCATAGTTCCAATATACAGAAATGTCCTGCTGACGCTGATCCGCTGCTTCTTGAATTTGTTCATCCGTTAGCTTTCTAAATAGCATCCCCGTACCAGTAAACTCCTGTTCGTATGTATTGACCGGGTCTAGTCCACCAAAATCAATACTTATTTCTTTTCCGATCAATTCATCTTTATCATAAGATAAAGCCTCGAATTTGAAAGGCATTTGGTTTTCCATGTCCTCCCGATCATCGGGTTGGCTCCCAGGTTCTCGTCTACCCATCTCAATAGTGATTTCATCTTGACCATTCCAATCTTCATAATTCTTCACAAATGTATTGGCATTTAAGATAATTGGAATCGGTTCTCCTGCCTGGTATGAAAAATCTTGATCGGTATATTGAGCTGATACAGCTTGATCAATACTGCGTACGTTGCTGATTTGCATATTCACGCCGTCAAACAAATCTTCGGTAACTATCCGACTAATCGGTACATCTACAGTCAGAGAGGCAGCTTCAACATTATCTATAGCTTCAATAGTATCTAAATCGCTATCCGTGTATTCAGTTTCACCACCGAACATCATCCTGACACGCTGATCATTTTGATTGCCGCCGGTTGTTTGGCGGCTTGACAATTCTATCAAACGACCAGATTCTGCAGCAGTACCAAAGATAGTTTGTTCTGAAGCTTCAGTAATATTTGCCGCCTGGCTGGAAATGACAATGCCCAAAGCCATCAAAAACGTAATGGGAATGATGAGAAACATGGACTTGCCCTTGTACTTTTTTAACTTTTTTAAATTGATTCTGTTAATATAACTGAATTTCATACTATTATTTATTATTTTTTAATGTACCTTTATCTAAATGCAATACGTGCTGATAACGGCCTGCCATAGTTTCATCATGAGTAATCATCAACACGCTCACTCCCTTTTGTCTGGCTATTTCATCAAACAAATCCAAGACATTGTCTGCATTGGCTTTGTCTAAGTTGCCGGTAGGTTCATCGGCCATGATTATTTTTGGATCATTGGCTAAAGCCCTAGCGATAGCCACGCGCTGCATTTCCCCGCCAGACATCTTTGTCGGTGTATGATTGATACGGTGTTCCATATGCACTTGCTGGAGCAATTCTTTAGCCCGCTGAAAGGCTTTCTCCTGGTTCTGTCCGGATAGTAATAGTGGCAATGCTACATTCTCTTTGGCCGTTAAATATTCCTGGAGATGAAAAAACTGAAAAATAAAACCGATCGTTTTATTTCGAAATTTTGACAAGTCATTGTCATCAAGCTTTCCTAAGACTTGTCCGTGTATAATTACCTCTCCAGACGTAGGGTAATCCAAGCCGCCTAATAACTGTAGCAGCGTTGTTTTACCCGAACCTGAAGTACCAATAATAACTAAGCTTTCGTCTACAGGCAGTGAAAAATTGACATTATTAAGTGCCAATACTGTAGTATCGCCATCTTGGTATTTTTTCGTTAAGGTACGTACTTGAATAATACTTTCCATAAGGTGATTAATTTATTAATAAAATAGCTACTATATGAAATAATTACATTCCACAAAATAGTCTTATATTTAGTACTACACCTACTAATGAAAAATAATTTCATAGTATAAAAACAAAAAACACGTCAAATAAAAAGTGACCTGCATAAAATATAAAACATGAGGGGCTTTTTTAGGATGCCAGAGGAGGGGCTCTGCTTATCGTGCCGGTCTGATGTAGCACGCTTTGTCTGTTCATACTATCTGAAAAATCCGCCTGCCCAGCATACTGACCAACTTGTTCTATATTACCATTGTTGGCTGTCTGGTTTGCGTATTGCTCGATTCGTTGCCGCCATTGATAATTATCAGCCGTAAACCTAGCGTTCGCTGATACAAATTTATCGATATTATCACTATCAGTAGTTATTTTTTCAACGGAGACCTCTCTGCCATCTGTCTTTTTTTCGCTAATACCAGCCGCATCAATAGTATCTGACAAAGAGAGGAAACCTATAATACTGACTACAACGATAAATCCAAACAGTAATATAGAAGTAATTAATTGAGTCATGGCATAATTTCCTAAAATGACCTTTCTATCAACTACTACGTATATACTATATAAATATTTCAACCCGATAGCATAGTAAAAAGGCTATTTACAGTGTGCGTAAATAGCCTTTATATAGTCTCTGTGCTCGTTAAGAACATTTTGTCTCGCGATTTCCTCTGATCTCCAGCATCCCCTGAATAAGAAAATAAAAGAAAATTAATATACTGACGACTGCCCACTTCCAGCCAATACAGCATAATGAACTGCCGGTAAGATACAGCCAGGTATAATGTACTGCACTGGAAAAAGGCTGGGGTGACAACCCATGGGGGGCGTATGACAGCATACCAGGGTCGCTCATCGCATCACCGACGGTTATGACAAACGTTACAGCACAAAACGAAATAAAGAGCACCAGTGCTAGCGCGAAAGCTCCCGCGGCCATTTTGGCCATTTCTCTAACCATTGATATCCCCTCGTAATATAAATGAAACGTACTATAGTTTTAATATTACTGACTCTACTATTCCTGTCAATTTTGATTCATGCGCTGTGGTCTGATGGATCTGCCTTTCATTCCGGGGCCTCCGGCTCCTGGCCCAATATAATATGGCATGATTTGTTCAGCTTCGAATATTTCTTCTTCAACCTGCTCACCGATGATACGCACCCAAACACCCGGCTCAATAGTAAATTGTGGTGGTGGCGGTATAAAATCATCTGCTGGCCGCACGAGCCAAATAGTATTATCAAAATCCTCTAAGGTAAATAAACCGACCCCGCTAAGCACGCTTTCAATCTCTCCGGCAATCAAGCCTTTTTCCGGTTGCCGCCATAGCTGTTCCCGATCATGCATTAGTTGCTGCATAAACGGTACTTGTTTAGTTAAAATATGAACACGCGGGCCGATTCCTACTGCGTAAAAGAAGCTCCCTATTATTACACTTGCCAAAATACTGCCAGCCACATAATAGTAAGCGTGGTATTTGTAGGCCCCTTTGGTATGTCGCACATTGTAATAGGCCAAACCCACAAACAACACCAAAACCGCCAGCCAAATATACGGCAAGGTATTGAAAAAATGGACTATCGTGGGACGGCCCAAGTATTTTGGGATTTCCCAGTCGTTATTCACCAAATTGAAAAACAGGACGCTGAACGAAGCGCTACCGATAATTACCGATACACAGGTGGCTATCCAAATAAGCCACCGCTGCAATAAAAACTGCCACCGGGGTTTTGGTTTAATATGCTCCCCCTTGATAGTGTTTAATATTTTATCTGAAATTGTGCTCATAATTGTATTCCTTCCTGCTTGATAATTTCCAGCATACTTTTCTTTGCCCTGCTAAGGAGCGTGCCTATGGTACCAATCGGTTTTTTTAAAATATCTGACATTTCCTGGTAATCTTTTTCTTCCAAATATTTTAATACCAGCACCTCTTTGTATTTCGCTTCGATCTTCTGAAAAAGTCTTTGCAAGACTTCACCGGTAATTCTATCGTTAACTGTTTCGCTCAAATCATTGCCATCATGGATAATCTGCAGTATCTTCTCTCCCTCTTCCCCATCGATTACTTGAGCTCTGGCCTTCGCTTTTCGATATTGATTGATCGTCTTGTTATGCGCGATGCGATAAATCCAAGAAGAGAATTTTAACTTAGGGTTAAAATCATTCAAATTACGATAGACTGCCAAAAATATTTCCTGCAACAAATCCTCAACGTCTTCGGGAGGACAACCGGAAATTCTTTTTATATAACGGCTTAGTTTATGCTCATACCGCTGCATCAAGCAACCGTACCAATCAGCTTGTTGTAAAGTTAATCTAACCAGCTCTTCGTCAGTCTTGTTATGGCAATCGCCGTTAAAATCCATAAATTCGCAATTTCAAGGCTATAATAGTAATACGCCGAAAGGCTTTTTTTTATTTCAATTACGCTAGCAGCTGCAATGTATCGCTTTATTTGAATGCGCCACCAGGGAATTAACTAGTTAACTATATGCGTACCGCAGAAATCACTTTTCTGCTCTTCTGTAAATTTACAATAGCCATTATCGATCCGACTACCAAAATAGCTCCGATCCATTGCCCGGCTGATAACATTGAACCGTGAATAATATATTCCAATATGACCGCACTGACCGGAAAAGCCATTTCAAAAATTGTGGACCGTGAGGCGGTCACCCGCTTTAAACCCCAATAATAAATAAATATAGCTGTGCCTCCTGTAGTCAAAGCAATTAGTACAAATGCGCCAATCATGCTCCACGTAATAGACTCCAAGCCGCTCCAACCGGCATACATAGTAGAAACACCTGATGCTTTTAGTATCGTAATAATGGTGATAATCACCGCCATTATTCCCGTAGTAATCAAAAAACGCAAAGCCGTACCAAGGCCATGGCTCACTTTGGCTACTGCCCGTTTGGAAAAAACTGTTGACGAGCCAAAAGAAAAAGCCGCCAAGATAGCCAGCAATGCCGGCAGTAACATGCCCTCCGCGCTAAAATCTGGAGCGGCTAAGCCAAAGGTTAATAAGTAGCTGCCCAACAAAGCCATGATACCCCAAAAATAAAAAATCGATCTTGGGCGCTCCCGGAGGATAAGCAAGGCTAATATGATGGCAAAAATCGGCTGTAATTTTTGCAATAACAAAACGACTGAAATATTAAGATGAGCTGTATGCACTTCAATGATCGCCCCCACGATAGCCATGGTGCCAATAGCCCCGCCGAACAGACCGGTCAAGATAAAAGCCAGCCAGTCTTTTTTATTCAATTGCCGCAGTTCCTGCCTGCGCTTAACAATAAAATACGTCAAAAATACCGAGGCTGTTGCATGAAGCATCAGAACAAACGTAGGCACATCCCATAAGCCCAGATCATTTACCCATGGCGTCAGCACTACTCCGTCAAAGGCCCAAAGAAAGGCCGCGCTTATTATGGCTATTGGCGCTACCACACCAATGGTACGTAACCGCATAGTATAATAATTAATAATAACTTAAATACTCTATTACTAAATTACTTTATTTAACCAGTATACCAGCCTATTATTATAATTTCAATTCGTGCAAATAAAAAAATCCACACCCAGTTCGATCGACCAGGAGTGGATAAGGCCATGGTAATTACATCTTTTTGATGTGTAGATGGTCATACTTTTTATCCAACCAGCAAAACCACCCGGTGCCGCTCTTCCATATCAGCAGCAAAGTGCTCGAGCCGCCGACAATACGCGACCAAACTTTAATTTTTCCCTTTTTAGCGCTGCCTTCTACGTAGACTACCTCAACGTAGATAGTTTTTGGATTCAATATGCCTAATTGGATTTCCAGTGTATCACCGATAATTGGTTTGCATGCGGGTTTGTTAACAATTTTATATGGCGGCATCAGTATCCTCCTCTACCTATATCTAAAATGAACAATTACTCCACTGTACTACAGCTAACTCGTTTGGTCAATGTTATTAACCTATAGCGCGTAGTATAACCTTACTATCATTACTCTTGATAAAAAGCTTTTTTATTGAGCTGTGCTTACCTTTTATAATATTAATATTACTTTGAGGAACTTTCAAACTCGCCGACAAGAACTTAACCAGCTCTTTATTGGCTTGCTCTTTTTGCGCAGGGGCCTTAATTTTTATCTTTATAAAATCGCCGCTACAACCAATAATCTGATTGTTCGGCGCATTGGTGATAATTTTAACTGATAGCACCAAACCCTGATCGGTATTTATATACCCCTTATTATTCCGCGAGTGATTCATAAACTTTCACCGTTTCTTGAGCGCATTTATCCCAAGAAAATTGTTTGGCCTGCTCTTTACCCTCTTTTTGTAACTTGTTTTGCAGCTTCTTATTGCCTAATAATGAAACCATAGCATCCACCAACTCTATTTCCTTTTCAGGATTGACTAATAAAGCTGCTTTTCCGGTAATTTCCGGTATGGAAGAAACGTTACTGGTAATAACCGGCGTACCCAATTTCATGGCTTCTAAAACCGGCAAGCCAAAACCCTCGTACCGTGAGGGAAACACGAAACAAGTGGCTTTTTTCAACAGTTCCATTTTCTGGTTGTGGGAAACATAGCCGATATATTTTACCTGCTTGCTTAACTTCAAATACTTTATCTCCTTGAAGATCCGGTCACTCTTGTACCCCTTCGCGCCGGCTACTACCAGCTGATATTTTTTTAAATCACGGTCAGTCTCCAATACTTTTGCATACGCATGCAGCAGAGCAATAATGTTTTTTCGCGGCTCAAGCGTGCCCACGAAAAAAATAAAATTCGGCCACAGTTTGAAGCGTTTTATCTGGTCTATCTTTTTACTCTTGATGGCTATCTTTTTTGTGGTAGCGCCTTCGTAGACTACCGCTATCTTTTTACTGGAAATATTAAACATTTTCTGTAGATCCCGCTTGGTGCTTTTTGAAACGGCGATGATCTTTTCAGCTTTGCGCAAGCTTTGGGGTACCAGCAATTTGGTGCTGAAAATCTGTGAGGGAAACCAGCCCGGATTTTTATAAATTGCTAAATCGTGCACCGTGATAATCGATTTTTTGGGATAGGTCAGGGGCAATGAAGAAACTGGGGAATGGAACAAATCCAAACCCGCTTTTACTAGATAAGCGGAAATTAGCATGTGGGAATAAGCAAACGGCAAAAACCTATTGTACTGGGAAAAAGGGAAATTTTTCACCTTGACGTTTTTCCGCTCGAATTCTTTCATATCACGAAACCGCCAGTCGAAAAATAAAACGTACTGGTTCTTTTTATCATGCTTTAAGATGTGCTGGACCAAATAGTAGGTATAATGTCCAACACCAGCCCGTTCTCCAGACTTGGGATTGAGTATTGTTCTGCAATCAATGCCAATTTTCATACGGTATGATAATTTGCGAATCATTATCGATAATAATGCTTATTTTCAAAAGCTATTCTATTATAACACACTCTGGAGCATTTTCTATACCCTCCCCTACATGCGCGGGGGCGCTTCAACACCCATAGTCTTTAAGGCGTTCTGCAAGACCACTTGCGCTGCTTTGGCTATGGCTAAACGGCGCTCATTAACCAGCTGGCCGTTTATCACCCGGCATTGGGTATAAAAATCGTGAAAAGCAGTTGCCACTTCACGTGCGTATATGGTCAGCCGATGAACTTGATAGGAATCTGCTACTTCTGCGATAAGTTCAGGCCACTGAATCAGTTTTTTCATCAAAGCTATCTCGCTCGGCTCTACAAGCGCCCGTTTATCTGATTTGGTTATTGATAATGTTTTCGCTTTGCGCAAGATACTGCAGATGCGGGCGTGCGCGTACTGCACGTAATAGACAGGATTGTCCTGCGATTTTTTCTTGGCTAAATCCATATCAAAATCCATATGGGTAGTATAGTCATGCATCAAAAAGAAAAACCGCGTCGCGTCAACCCCCACTTCGTCAACTAATTCCTGAAGGGTCACAAAAGTACCGGAGCGTTTGGACATTTTTACTTCTTTTCCTTGGCGGATTAAACGAACGAGCTGGGTAATGATGATCTCCAGCCGGCCTGTAAATCCAAACATCTGCATAGCCGCTTGCATGCGCTTGATATAGCCGTGATGGTCAGCACCCCAGATATCAATGACTCGATCAAACTTGCGCTTGGCAAACTTGTTCCAGTGATAAGCAATATCGGACAAAAAATATACTGGCTCTTCATTGGCTTTTATCAGCACCCGATCCTTTTCATCGCCAAACTGGCTGGTCTTCAGCCAGATTGCCCCCTCCGATTTATAAAGCAAGCCCCGCTCCTTGAGCTGCTGTAAGATAAAATCAACCTGCCCGGACGTGTACAAGCTTTTTTCAGAAAACCATTTATTATATTTGATACCCAAAGTGTCCGTGACGAACTTTCTGATAAAGCTCAACATTTTTTGCAGAATGCGCCCCTTTATTTTGTCTTTAACTACCTCAAGCTTTTGGCTATTATGCAATTTATAATTAGGCAAAAACAAGGTTTTGGCTAATTCGTCTACGTAATCGCCCTGATAGCAGTAATCCGGATATTCAATATGTATACCCTTGTGCTGCCAATACCGGCGCAAGACTGATTCCGCTAATACCCCTACCTGTTTTCCCGTATCATTAACGTAGTATTCCCGCTGTACCTGATAGCCGGCCAAATCCAAAACAGTAGCCAAAGTATCGCCGGCAAAGGCCCCTCGGCCATTTCCCAAATGCAAAGGCCCGGTGGGGTTGGCAGATATAAATTCCACTTGAATGCGTTCTTTTTTTCGCTTTTTCTCCCGACCAAAGTTTCTTTTTTCTTTAACCATAATGGCGGCCTGCCGTAATAGCCATTTTTGGTCAAGGTAAAAATTAAGATACCCTGGCGGTGCCACCTCGATACGCTGGCATGCTGCCATCGGACTAAAATTATCCTTAATCTTTTGTGCTATCTCCATGGGTGAACTATGCACTACCGCCGCCAGCTGCATAGCTATGGTAGTTGAATAATCACCATGGCGATTATCTGTTGGATATTCTATGCCCACTTCAAGAGTACGGTCTTTGAGCTCCGGCCATATGGCGGTAACCGTAGTAACTATTTTTTTGTTTATTTGCTCTTTGACGTTCATTGTATTAAACAAATCGTGAAAAAAATATTTTTTCGTCGGGATAGCCCAACCCAGATTCCTGTCCTAGCTCCATTATACCATTCTTTACTGGCGGCCCGAATGCTAAAGGATCATCAATCAATTCATACGCGGCCAGGGCGGTAGTGGCCATAGGATGTGTAGAGGCAAACTGTAATCCAGCATACGTACCCAGAGCGCCTTCAATCATCGATCCGAGCATGCACTTTTTTCCATAGTCAGTAGCTCGTTTATATAACTCATGCGCCCCGCTTAAGCCCCCGCTCTTGGCTAGCTTAATATTAACCATCTCGATGGCCGTGGTAGAATACTCCGCCAGATCATCTGCCGTATAAATTGCTTCATCCAACATGATCGGAATAGGCATCGCCTTTTTTAAAGCAATGTAATCGCCAGCGGTTGCGGCTACCGTTAATGGCTGCTCTACCCAATCAATCTTGATATCAGCTACTTGTTGTAAGCTGGCCGCGGCTTGCTCAACGTTCGGCCAACACTGGTTGGCGTCAATGAACAAAACAGCCGACGGGCCGATTAAATTCCGTATACACGATAAATTTTCTTTCTGGCGGCTTATCTGCTGATTAACTTTAACTTTAAATATGCGTATTCCCTTATCCAACGCTCTCTTTACAATAGCATCTGTTTTATCAATCTGATTCAAAGGGATAACCGCCTCTACCGGCACCGCCGTCGGTTTGCCAAACAGTTGTGCGACCGGTACTTTTTTCGCTTTACCGACAATATCATAGCAGGCCATGTCAAGACCGCACTGGGCAGCAAAAGCATTCGGTATCTTTTCTTGAAAAACACGGCATCTGCCCTGCACATCATCAGCCGCATAGCCAATTAATATGTCTTTCGCTTCCGCTATAGCCTTCAGGGTTGATTCTTGTGTTTCATTACGAGGCTCCCAATACACAGGACATTCGCCAAAGCCAACGATGCCTTCGTCGGTTTCTATTTTCACCAGCGCATACTCCAAAGCAGTCAAACGTACGCCAGCAAACTCAAAAGGCTCGCGTAGCGCATAATCTAACGGAACCACCTCTATGGAAACAATTTTCATAATGTTTCATCTTCAATAAACGCTTGATAAAGCCTGGTGGTGCGTTTTAGCTCCAGCAATGAAATTGATTCGTTTGGTTTGTGTATAGCGCGGTGCGTGCCCGGCCCCATGATAACAACCCTGCCCCAGTTTTGAAAAAGTGAGGCTTCAGTCCAGCCATCTCGATATTGCAAACTAACTGGTTTTCCTGCAACACGCCTCAATTTCTTTTGTATCTTCTGTACCCATGGCGTCTTGGCTCCAACGTGATACGCCCCCCCCCAGAATAAAATAGACAAACGCGCTGCTGGCTCCACAGCTTTGATAACTTTAACCAGCTGCGCATAGTCTTTTTTAATGTTTTCCGATGGCAACAATCGGCGGTCAATAACGAGCGAGGCGCTATCAGCCGATGAATTTATTGAAGTCCCGCCACTAATAATGCCGTATGAAACTGTTGATCTTCCATAGACCTTATCTTTTTGCTGGCCAATCTTTTTTTCATAATCGCGCAATGCAGTAATTACCCGGTTCATTTTAACAATAGCGTTGTCCCTGGTATTCATCGAATACGAACTCAAACTGGCGTGGCGACTGCGGCCAGACACGGTAATTTTTATATCATAGCAAGCCTTTTGCCCCAACCTGATCTGACCATCAGTTGGTTCACCGACGATCACAGTAGCTTGGGAATATACTTTTTTCTTGGTTAGCAAGCGGCCTCCCTTCCCTTCCCCCTCTTCGTCTCCGTCTAATAATATCATTATTGGCCGGGTTATTTTTTTTGATCGGTTAATAGCCGTGATAAATGCCGCGATACTGCCTTTCATATCCGAAGCGCCCAGTCCATACATCCTGCCTTTTTTACTGCGTGGCACCAAGGGACTGCCGGACCAGCCAGCAGCTTGATTGACCGTATCCGTGTGCCCTGAAAAAACTAACGGACGCTGTTTGCTGGTACGCTTCATGATCGCTTTTATATTATAACGCTGTACCGAACCGCTGGTATACGCGCTAACCGCTACCGTAAAACCCGCCTTTCTTAGAACACCCCGAAGCAAGCCAACTATCTGCTTGTTAGTTTTTTTTAGTTGGGAATCTATTGAAATTAGTTGTCGTAATAATTGCTTTTCCATAGCTATACTATATCAAAATAAAGTAAAAAAATCACCCCGACTGATTTTTTATGGCAGCCGGGGTTTTACTATGTTTTCCTCCTTAGGAAATAACGACATTTTGTGCCGCTGTAGCACGGTCAAGTATCAGGAACAAGCGTTCATCAGGTTCAAAAACCGGTTCAGTGGCTCCCGGATAATACTTGCGGTTAACGACCTCCATACGGACGCCGGAAATTTCCTTAAATCCCCGGCGGTTCCGGTATAAATACTGCGTGGGATTATTTTCCACCGAAGTACGTACCAGTATCCAATGGTATTTCTGATCGATAGCTTTCAAGCGTTCATCCACCAGCCGATGGCTTAATCCTTCACCGCGATACCCGTAGTCGACGCCGAGCTCAGCCATATAAAACGTTACTTCCGGATCAGCGTATTCCTGGATGCTTTCACAAATATCCGGGAAATTAATCACCGGTAAGCCGCCGCCAAAACCCACCGCGTCATCTCCGTCAAAAGCCACGAACAGCAAACCGTCTTCAGCTTCAACGGTCTCCTGCAAAGCAGTAGCAGCTTCCTCCAGCGTAAATTTTTCAAAATATGGAGAATCAGCAAAAATCGTTTGATACACCAAAGCTAACTGTTGGCGATACAAGTTAAACTCCTGCACAGAACGGACTAGCCGCACCGTAACTTGCTTCAGCGGATTCAGCTCGTCAGGTAAGGATAACTCCCCCTCCTCAAGAATCTGCACCGGCCCTTCAACATATGCCTGTGTAGTAACTCCAGTCTCATACACAACCTGTCCGGTAATAGTCTGGCCACTCGGCTGGACAACATTCAGCTTGACTGATTGCTTTCGCTGCAGGGCCAGTGACTGGACAATCGCAATCGTTCCAGAACCACAGGCAGTCTCGGGCACAAAAGTATCAGTATCCCGGACATAGACAAACGGCTCCATAGTAATAGCATCACCATCTGCTGAACAAAAAAGTACTCCCGCCGCTTCCAGTGATGTCAGCTCAAGCTGGCGTAGCATGCTCATGGCTATTTTTTCTCTCTCACGAGCCTGCTCGGGCGGTTTGAAATCGGTATCAAATACAATCACATGACTGATACCGTCAAGATTGACTACTGGCACCACTATCTCTGTATCAGCGGCTTTAATTCGGTGTTTCGCTATGCTATCGGAATTTTGCCGTATGGGCATGGGCACTGAAATATCTTCTATGGCCGTATTCATCATGTTCTGATACCGTCCGATAGCCGTCAATAAGCCATCATAGCCTGACACTTCCAGCGGGATGTTTACCGATTGTCCGCTCGTTTGTGAAGATTCCAGTGCTTGCAGATTAAAAGCTTTTTCCTTATATGTCGCCAGTGGTTTTGCATTACCGTTTTTACTTAAAAAATCCATGATTAGCCAGGCTAAACTTCGCGTAGCGTTGCCGCAAAATTCATTGCCCATCATTTGTAACCGGCAGATAGCCCGGGGATTCTGCGGCGGCTCGATAAAACCAACCTGTTCGCAACCAGGAAATAGCTTCATGACACCACGAGCTATGGCAGGCTGATGTTTACGCGGAAAACGATCATAAATGATAATCGTTGTATTTCCTCCTGGTACACACTTAGAATAGCGTAACTTCCGTGACATGAATGATTCCTCCTTTACTTCCATTCTATAATGTTATTATTTCTTTCAAAGTTCAAAAAAAGAACATAAAAGCTTATCATACCTGGGAATTCTTGGCAAATAAAAAACTCCCATTCCCCAGCAGCCATTTTTAAAATTAAAAATAGCCATTAAGGAACGAGAGTTAATAAAAATCCCGCGGTCCCATCCTTTTTTCCCGGACCAACATCCAGGCACTTTATTGAAGTATCACGGCCCGTGACGGCCGTCCCTGATTTTGTCAGGGCTGCTTAAAAGGTGTGTTCGGCAGTGAAGTATCAACTCGGCTTGCACCATCCCGAGCTCGCTAATAATGTACGACTACTGCCTACTATGCCTTTTTACTAACGCATTGTGTACTTTAATTGTTAAAGGTTAGATGAATAATATCGCAACCTAGAATAATAGTCAATCAGACACCTGTGGATAACTAAAAAAGGGCCATTCCTCGTTGGAAAGACCCTATAATGAAAACTGAAATTGCCCTGCTAGCCTACTATAAAGCAATATTCCCCGTAATCTGTAGGTTCAAGCGGCCAGGTTTTAATCACAGACACCTTAGAAAAAATTTTATTCATCATAGATTGCGCTCTTGATGCTGAAGATTTGAATTCTCCATCAAGCTGCATATCCCGCACCATAATATCAAGGGCAATATCGCAGATATCAAGCGGTGCCCCTTTACTCGAGGTAAACTTATATACGTGGTACCCCAACTCTAGAGCCGCCTCTCTCCTTGATAACTCGTTACCTATTTCGTATTCAGCAATATAAGGATCGGCGATTATAGCCAGCCCGCCTTGTTTTATCCACGAACGCACCCGATCTAAAAAGAACGGCTGATCTTTGTAGGGCAAGTGGTGTGTCCCTGCATTCACCAGAACGCAATCAAACTGTTTATCAACAGGCCACGTACGGGCATCAGCAGTGATAAATTTTATACCGCTATACTGCTGTTTTGCATAAGCAATGCAGTCACTGTCGCAATCAACGCCAACTATTTCTAACCGCGGACAGGCTTGCTGGATCAGGCGGGCAATATGCCCCGGCCCGCACATCATATCTAGAATTCTTCCCGAGCTTGGCACGCGTTCTCGAATCGTTTTAATAATAAAGTTAACGGTTAACCCCCAGGGCATAAATTTTCTTGACCGCTCATAATCTTCCGCGTTTGGAAACGATGACATACTTCCTCCACATTTTTTTAAAAGGTTCAAATAGTATTAAAAAAATGTAACACTTCCTGGCACGCCTGTCAAACAAAAAAACCGCTAGGTGTAAAAACCTAACGGTTGTATAGAATTATTCTAATAAAGAACGGATGTAGGAGAGTAGCTCCTCGCGCGTAACCCGTTTCTGCTTATCCGGAGCGTCCATAGGCGCTCGTGCATTCTTGACCGATACTTCATCAGCTTTGATCTCATCAGGGCCGGCAATAATCACCACCGGTATCCCCTGCTGGTCAGCGTAACGCAATTGCTTGCCGATTTTTTCATCGCCCATATAGAGCTCCGTCTTAAAACCGCTATGCCGCAACCAACTAACGAGATCCTGATAAAATGCCAGGTACTGCTCGGAAAAAACGGTGACCAAGACCTCGGTTACCGAAGATCGGCTGTCAATGAGCTCTAGTTTTTCCAGAGCGGCAAAGAGCCGATCAATGCCGATCGAGGCGCCAGTAGCCGGCACGCTCTCTCCGATAAAGCGGCCAACCAGTTGGTCAAATCGCCCTCCGGAAAAAACACTGCCAATACCCGGCAAATCAAGTAGCTGCGTTTCAAACACTGGCCCGGTATAATAGTCCAATCCCCGTGCGATCGATAAATCGATAGTTGCAGCATCAGTCGGCACTCCATAGGTAGGTAAAACCTTTATAATTTCCTGCAATTCATCAATACCCTCGACAGCGGAAGGATAATCCTTAAAAAACTGTTTCAGCTTTTTAATAACTTCCTGGTTGTCGCCGGAAATGCTAATGAATTCCATTATTTTATCAGCTTCCGTCTCGGATAAACCGATACACCGTAATTCAGGGGGTAGAGTTTTCTGATCAACAGCCGGATCACCTTTGGCTATCAGCAGTTTTTTGACTTCATCCTCGCCAAGCCGCTCGAGTTTATCTAACGTTCGAAAGACATCATGAGTGAAATCAGTATCAATGCCCAAATAACCTATCAGGCTATTGAGTACTTTCCGATTATTAATTTTAATCAAAAAGTTATCTACACCTAAGGCGGTCAGCGTTTCATACATGATCACCACGATTTCCGTATCGGCGGACATTGATTTTGTTCCCACGATATCAATATCGCACTGCATAAACTCACGATAGCGTCCTGGTTCTGGTTTATCGGCTCGCCAAACTGAAGCCATGTGGTACCGCTTAAAAGGCCGCGGCAGTTGTGGATACATGGCCACTAGGCGAGCTAACGGCACTGTTAAGTCAAACCGCAAGCCGGCTGGATTATCGTCTGGATCTTTGAAGCAAAAAATGCCTTTTTCGCTTTCGGTTCCGTAGCTACCAGTTAATACTTCCCGAGCTTCAATGGCCGGCGTATCAATCGGTACAAAACCGAATTTTTCGTAAACACTACGAATCGTATCAAGCATCTTTTGGCGGGCAATCATCTGCGCAGGGAGATAATCTCGAAGTCCCCGTAATATTCTCGGGTCAACACTCAAAATTACCACCTCCTTATAAAAAAGTAGGGATACCGGGAATCGAACCCGGGCGCACAGGGCCACAACCTGCCGCTCTGCCACTGAGCTATATCCCCGACAATTTCATAAGTTGCAATGTTATTTTAAAAAATAATAGAGCCACCGGGAATCGAACCCGGGCGCACAGGGCCACAACCTGCCGCTCTGCCACTGAGCTATGGCTCCATTATCATACGATTACCACTGCAATTCGCATACCGAGCGAACTGCCGTGATAAGAGAGTTGCCTCCCATCATTTTCAGCATAGCTTCGCTGTCAGCATGCAAAAAGCGATCGTCATCCATTTCAGAAACGACTTCGCGCACTTTGGCCATCACTTCGGATGTTCCGCGGCCCAGCTGGGGATTGTCCAAAAGGGCTTGAGTCAACGATATACCCTGCGCAGCGGCGATTAATTCACAGGCCACCACAAAATAGGAATTCTCCACCACTTCACGTAAATGCAAAGCGCCGTGGGTGCCCATACTGACGTAATCTTCCTGCCCCGCAGAGGTAGGAATAGAATCAACACTGGCCGGATGGCATAGTACCTTATTGG
>CAZJUO010000004.1:0-3456 GCA_964549245.1 uncultured Gammaproteobacteria bacterium | reverse complement strand
TATTGGCCGAAACAGCCGCGGCTGCAGCATACTGCAAGATCATCAAACCGGTATTCAGGTCTGGATTAGTCTGTCCGGCTAAATCCGGAGGTAAACCGAAACTGGCGTGCGGCATCAACAAAGCGTAAAACCGGCTGTTGGAAATATTGGCAATCGACTGTACGGCGATCTTGAGAAAATCGCATCGGTGGGCTAGAGGCTCACCGTGGAAGTTGCCGCCAGAAAGAGTTTCAAACTGATCCTGTTTACCATCTCCTGTACAGTGAAACGGAAATACCAGCGGATTATCCGTGGAAGCGTTAAATTCACGCTCCAGCATGGTTACCATTTCAGTGATCGTTTCATGCGTTGAACCAACTACCTGGGGATAGCATCTCCAGGAATAGCGATCCTGCACTCTGGGCATTGGCTCACCCGTGCGCTTGCCGTGGCCAATTTTCTGGGCCTTCTGATGAGGCAGGTCCTTAGCCTGGCATTCAAGGGTCATGCGTTCACTGCCATCAATAAGCTGGCGCAGATGGGCCGCAATGGCGATCTGACCCGGATGGTTCCTGGCTTCATGAATACGCGGATCAAAAGCGTTCTTTTCTCCGCGAATAGCCTCAAGCGATAAAGCTGCAGCCATATCGGAATATTCCAGCAACAGCTTAGCGTCATAGGCAGCCAAAGCAGCAGTTGCCAGCATAAAGGTAGCGCCATTGGTCAGACCCATAGCTTCCTTAGCTTTGAGCGTAATCGGTTCAATGCCGGCTTTTTCCAGAGCTTCCGGCGCGGTCATCAGCTGGCCTTGGTAGTATGCCTTCTGCAGAGGCAAACCCATCATGGTAGCTGACATATGCGCCAAGGGGCAAAGATCGCCGCTGGAACCTACTGAACCCTTTTTCGGAATAAAGGGAATAACTCCCTTATTATAGAGTTCCAGAATCTTTTCCAGAAGCACCAGGCGAAGGCCCGAGTTGCCTTTGCAAAACGAATTTACGCGCAGCACCATGGCTGCCCGGACAATCTCTTCGGGGAACGGTTCCCCAAAACCCACACAGTGGGCCGGAATATAATGCGCTTGGTACCGATCAATTTCTTCATCGGAAATAATCGCGGATTTTTTCGAACCGCAGCCGGTATTGACACCATATATGATATCACCAGCGGCTATCCGTGATTCCAAACCATTGCGGAAATCATCTAATGATTTTCGCACTTCCCCAGATATTACTACCTGGGGGAAATGATGATTACCGTCGGAACCGGTCAGACCTCTCCCGGCCAGCACTACATCATTAAGCGTCAGTGACGTACCGTCTAAAATTATTTTGCACGGCATGGTTATAATTCTCCTTTACAATCTATTATTCTTTAATGTCATACAAGAACTTGATCTGAATTTCTTGCTTGTTACATACAAATGGGGGGGTATTTGGTAAGTACGGTTATGGGGTGAAAAAACAACAATTTCAATAACGTTACACCTCCTTTCATACGGTGTTTATTGGGTTGTAATGAGCTTTCAAAAAGTACTTAATCTTACCAGAATAGCCGCTTCTTTGTCAATTTCCGCCTCCCTGCCTTACTTTTTACATTGTCGGTAAATGGTATATACTAAAAACACTATGCCTACTATTACCACAAATAAATCAGCCTTGCATAGCTACCATATCCTGGAAAAATTTGAAGCGGGTATTGTTTTAAGCGGTGCAGAAGTAAAATCGGTAAAAACCGGCCATATCAACCTAAAAGGCAGTTATGTCACACTTGATAAAGGCAGGGTCAAACTTATTAATGCCCATATTGCCCCTTATATCATGGCGGCGAACACCACTGGCTACTCTCCAACACGCGACAGATATCTTTTGTTGCATAAAAAAGAAATCAATACTTTGATCGGCAAACTGAACACCCAGGGCTTGACAGT
This sequence comes from uncultured Gammaproteobacteria bacterium, assembly GCA_964549245.1. Taxonomy (GTDB): domain Bacteria; phylum Patescibacteriota; class Patescibacteriia; order UBA10025; family JAHIVO01; genus CAZJUO01. Next base: position 1,547 of record CAZJUO010000004.1, on the reverse strand, counting down.
ATTGCCAATTTCTGTTTATACTAAAGGAGGTCTTATTAAAATCGAAGTGGCAATCTGCCGCGGCAAGAAACTTCATGACAAACGGGAGCTTATTAAAAAGCGGGAGTCAGATAGGCGAATGAGAAAAGCAATGCGGAATAAAAAATAACAGTGGGCTAACGAATTTTGGGTGTCCGTTACAAAATGGGTTCCCAAGATTCGCTAACACAAATTGCTAGCGTAAAATACTTACGGGAGCGTACAAAATCGACAAATGCACATTTATAAAAACAGCAAACCGTCCAAGGCTACCTTAGATGACGTAAAACCAACGGTGGCACATGACAAATGCCAAATCATTTGTAAGCAAGGTGAAGACCGCTTTTGCTAACGCATTTGCGCCTTCCTTTGCGCCAGTAGTTGCCTAAAAACCAACTACCATCGCCTCCTTGACGCCTGATAAAGGAATCAGCGGTGCCATTTTCAGGCACGATAGCAGGTTTAGCTTTTTTACTGCTATTTAAAATCCAATGAAAAGCTTTGGGTATAAAGATTTTGCTTTTTTTTACTTTATTATCCGAGATTACAAAAAAGCTATGTTTGTAGAAGTTTTTATAATGCTGTCTTTGGACAGGGGTGTGATTCCCCTCGCTTCCACCATCCTCCGCTTCCTAGGGAAGCTTCGGATGGCGAGCCATTTTTCACAACATTGTAATACGGCCATATCGCTAACGAAGAAGTAAGCGGAGGATGCCGCCCGTAGCCTTGGCGAAGGGTGGCACAATGAAACCCAATTAAAAAATTCAAACTTTAAATTTCATATGGCAGATTATTTAAAATAGGATTACTCATCCTCCGCTTCCTAGGGAAGCTTCGGATGGCGAGCCATTTTTCACAACATTGTAATACGGCCATATCGCTAACGAAGAAGTAAGCGGAGGATGCCGCCCGTAGCCTTGGCGAAGGGTGGCACAATGAAACCCAATTAAAAAATTCAAACTTTAAATTTCATATGGCAGATTATTTAAAATAGGATTACTAATCCTCCGCTTCCTAGGGAAGCTTCGGATGGCGAGTAGTCCTTAATCAAAGCTAAAACGGATACCAACAAAAACATTCAATCATTATTTTTAATAACTAACCATTAACAATACAACCATTAGTAAAAAACTACGTATCAACCACCAGATAAAAATCCCCCAAGTACGTCTGATTGACGACCAGGGAAACCAATTAGGTGTAGTGCAAACACACGAAGCCATACGCCTGGCGGGAGAAAAGGACCTTGATTTGGTTGAAGTCTCCCCGATCGCTCAACCTCCTGTTTGTAAAATCATGGATTACGGCGCTTACCAATACCAGCAGGAAAAGAAGGAACGAAAGCACAAAGCGAAACAAAAAAAGGTTGAAATCAAGGGAGTGCGCCTGTCCCTAAAAATTGGCCCCCATGACCTCGAGATGAGAAAAAACCAGGCTCTGAAATTCCTGGATAAAGGGCATAAAGTCAAGGTAGAGTTGATACTCAAAGGGAGAGAAAAAGCTTTTGCCGACCGGGCCAAGGAAATCAT
>CAZJUO010000003.1:0-33591 GCA_964549245.1 uncultured Gammaproteobacteria bacterium | reverse complement strand
AAGCTGCCGTAGGCAGCAGGACAAAACCCCCAGCGTTACAGCTGGGGGTAGTTCATTTTTTCAACAGTCGACTATTTTTTTTCGGTTGGTATAATGCGTATATACATTTACAATTTATGCTTATCAAGAGAGAGCCGAGGGTTCTGGCCCCATGACGCTCCAGCAACTGCGAAGCACCCTGACTCCGAGTTCACGAGGAGGAGGGGCCTCGCGCTGTGCTACTTCCAGCTCCAACTATTTTGGAGACAGATAAGGGATAACCTCATAAGATAATCTCTTGTCATAGAGATTTTTTTGTTACTAAATATTATTAATAATTTGTAAAACCATATGACTTCAAAAAAATTATTTACCTCTGAATCGGTGGCTGAAGGCCATCCGGACAAAATATGTGATCAAATTTCTGACGCTATTTATGACGCAATGCTCGAGCAGGATACTATGTCCCGCTCGGCGGTGGAATGCTTTGCCACCACCGGATTGGTAGTAGTCGGCGGCGAGGTGCGTACCAAAGGGTATGTTGATATTCAGGAAATAGTGCGCAGAACTATTAGGAAAATCGGGTATGATAAGCACCGCTACGGTTTTTGCGCTGATGACGTGGGGGTATTGAGCGCAATCCACGAACAATCTCCTGATATTGCCCAAGGCGTTGATGAGAAAACAGATAAAGAGCTCGGAGCCGGTGATCAGGGTTTGATGTTCGGCTTCGCCTGCGATGAGACGCCGGAGTATATGCCCTTAACAATTTCATTAGCGCATGCACTCACAAAAAAATTGGCTGAAGTGCGAAAAGACGGCACCCTAGACTATTTACGGCCGGACGGGAAATCCCAAGTTACTGTTGAGTACGATGAGTACATACCAAAGCGCGTTGATACCGTAGTGATCGCCGCCCAGCACGCCGAGGAGATTAGCGCGGCGCAATTACAAAAAGATATTACAGAAAAAGTAATCAAACCCGTTCTAGGCAAATGGTATAATGACGATATTAAGCTTCATATAAATGCAACCGGCAGGTTTGTCTTGGGCGGTCCGCCGGCTGATACGGGCATGACCGGCCGCAAGATTATTGTTGATACGTATGGCGGAGTAGGCGCGCACGGCGGGGGCTGTTTTTCCGGCAAAGACGTAACCAAAGTTGACCGCAGTGCTTCATACGCGGCCCGCTACATTGCAAAGAATATCGTAGCCGCTGGCTTGGCAAAGCGCTGTGAGATTCAGCTGGCCTATGCCATCGGCGTGTCAGAACCGGTTTCGATCATGACCAATACCTTTGGCACCGGCAAGATTGATAATGGCGAACTGGAAGAGGTGATCAGAAAAAACTTTCCTTTGAAGCCGGGGGACATTATCGAACAGTTAAACCTGCGCCAGCCGATTTATGAGCAGACCGCGGCCTATGGACATTTTGGCCGTACTGATGTGGAGTTTCCCTGGGAGAAATTGGATAAGGTTGATTTATTGAAAAAATAGTTTTTTATATAAGGAGGGTTTGATGGCGGAGTTCTTGTCTCCATTAGAAGCTATCGGTGTAGCCATGCTCGGGTCTTTGATTTGCCGTTTGCTGTTATTAATCGATGATATATTAGAATCGCAAGTAGCCAAGTTGTATTTTCCCATACAAAACCGTTCCCCATGGCAACGGGCTTCATATCTTGTAAGTCGTATCGCTACAAAATGGATAGTTTGGCTGTCTGCTGTATTGCTAGCCGTTATGTTTTTTCAACTCTCATTGAGCATGATTTTGTAGCCTATATGGCGAGTAGTTTTCCCCGAGTGTATTATCTTATGCACGAGGGGTTTTTATTTGTTTTTTGCGGTAAATACCATTATAATAAATACTAATGAAAGGGAATACTACAACAAAAATTTTATCAGTCATTATTATGGTTGTGTCTTTGGGATTGGTATTAAGCGCTTGTGCAGGCAAAACAGCTAACGACAATACCAACGGATTTACTGCCGCAGAAGTTGTTAGTGGGGCGGCGGATGTGAAGATTAAAGAAAAAGCTGATAAAGATCTGGCAGTGGCTAAAGCCCAAGAATTATATAGGGCGGCCTTGTATAACGGGGATGATTTATCTAATGGTCCTTGCTTATCGAACAAGGTGATCGACGATTGGGTGGCGGATATTGCCCATGATCCCAGGCAGGACGTTGATAATCTGCCGGAGAACCAGTGTTCAGCTTATCGTGATGGTACGGCTAAGCATTTTGTGGAGCTTGATACTGATGGGAATTTAATTCGAGCGGAGTAGTTTTTAAGGTAAAATGAGCTAAACGAACTAAAGGTTAAAAGATAAAAAAATCCAAGGAATTAGAGGGAGAGAGGTTGATAAAAAGAAATTAAGTAAGTGTCCTTTTACCTATTACCCTTTATCCCTATGGCTCTTATAGCTCCTATATCCCTATAATAAAATGACCCACGTCTACATTCATTGTCCCAATATTGCTGAAGCAAAAAAGATTTCTAAATTTGGAATTCCTAGTTAACCGAGTATGAAAAACGTATGAGCAATAGTTCTAAAAAGAAACAAAAAAATAGCGCCAGCACGGCAACTAATCATATTGAAAAGATTGAAAAAAAGATTGAAGAACCGGTAAAGCAATATTTGCGTTTCTTGCGCATTAACGAAGAGCGGCAGAAAAAGGTAGAAGAGGAGATTAAGGAAAAAGCCAAGCCGAACCTCGACTTTGTTTTATTAACTATTTTTTCGGCCATTATTATCGCTTTTGGGGTGATCATTGATAACGCGGCGGTAGTGATTGGCGGCATGATTGTAGCCCCGCTTTTTTGGCCCATTCTTTTGTTGTCGTGGTCTATTATCAAAGGGCGGGTAAAAAAAATCAGGCAAGCGCTGATTACTTTGGTCAAAGCAACAGCCCTTATTTTCGTTGTTTCATTTGTGATTGGCGTTTTCTCTCCGGATATCGGAGAAAGCCGTGAACTGATATTGCGGACCAACCCCACGTTGTTTGAGCTTTTTATCGCTTTGGCGGCTGGCTTTATCGGAGCATTTTCTGTTTCTCACCCAAAGCTATCGGCCACGTTAGCTGGTGTAGTTGCGGCAGTAGCATTAGTACCCCCTTTGGCCGTTATGGGTATTTTATTTGCCCAGGGAAATTTTGTCTTAGCAGGCGGCGCGGCGTTGCTGTATTTGACGAACATGATAGCTATCACCTTAGCTTCAGTTATACTCTTTTTGTTTGTGGGCATCAAATTTCCCCAACGTGAAACGAGCAAAAATGTGGCGGTTAGCAATATTACCTGGTTTGTTATCTTTTTATTAATTATCGCTATTCCGTTAACTGTGGTGATGAAAGGCATTATTGAAGAAAATGAAGAGCGGGGTTTGATTAAAGAAGTAATTGAGCAATACACTATTAATACGAAATTAACCAATTTAACCATTGATGATACGGGTTCATATGTTGGAGTGGAAGTAACCCTGCAATCGCCGTATGAGCTGACTTCAAGTCATGTTAATCGCTTAACTGATATTCTGGTGGAGCGCCTGGGTACACCGGTACAGTTGACCATGAAAGTGGTGCCTACCTATGAGGTAGGGAAGAAACAACAATAGGAAACCTTATGTATAGTACCATCAGGCAGTATGCGCCCTCATTCGTCTTACAGGCTTACCATTGGCTGCTGGCTAAGGTGGGTGCTTTGCTGTATTGTCATCCTTCACGAAAGCTGGTTGTTATCGGCGTTACTGGTACAAAGGGTAAATCCACCGTTGTTACTTTGATACGTCACATCTTGCAAGCGGCTGGTCATAAAACCGGCTTAGTTTCAACCATTAATTTTGCTATCGGGGAAACCGAATGGAAAAACGAAACCAAACAAACCATGCCAGGGCGGTTCACCCTGCAAAAACTGCTTCGCAAAATGGTACAGGCAGATTGTCGGTATGCTGTTATTGAAACCTCGTCAGAGGGCATTGCCCAGTTCCGGCATTTGGGTATCGAGTATGACGTGGTGGTATTTACCAATTTATCTCCCGAGCATATTGAATCCCATGGCAGTTATGAAAAATACCGCCGGGCCAAACTGAAATTATTTCAGCGTTTAAATACAAAAAAAAGAAAAATAATTGATGGCCAGGAAATAAAAAAAATCATGGTGGCTAATCATGATGATAAAGAAGCGGAAAACTTTTTATTTTTTCCGGCTGATAAAAAATACACCTTTGGTTTAAAAAATATCAGCGGTTTACTGATGAGCGATCGGCCCGTAGTAGCCCGTGAGGTGAGCACTGGCAATGATGGGCTCTCTTTTTTGGTTAATGAGGAACGCATAAGCATGGAGTTACTTGGGGAGTTTAATGTATATAATGCCATGGCGGCTATCTGTGTCGGTTTGTCGCAAGATATTACGTTGCCTGTTATAAAGCAAGCCCTAGCTTCAGTAACTGGCGTTCCCGGACGTATGCAGATCGTGCCGAATAAAAGAGGGATTTTAATTTTTGTTGATTACGCTCATGAGCCGGCCTCCCTCGAAGCGGTTTACCAAACTGTAAAGAGTTTGCGGCCACGAAAGATTATCAGCGTGCTGGGTTCTCAAGGGGGCGGCCGCGATCGGGCAAAACGCCCTGTCCTCGGTCGTTTGGCGGCTGATTATACTGACCACGTGATTGTTACCAACGAAGATCCATATGATGAAGATCCGGAGCAGATTATAGATGAGGTCATTGCCGGTGCTTTGCGGGCGCATGGCAAACCGCCGATAGAAAAAATTATTGATCGTAAAGAGGCCATAAAAAAAGCATTGGAAATCGCCGAGCCTAAGGATTGCCTGATTATTACTGGGAAAGGCAGTGAGACGGTTATGGCTGTAGCCAAGGGAAAAAAAATACCGTGGAGCGACCTGGCGGCCGTAAAAGAGAGTCTGGGAAAACTATAAACGGCATATTTCCTTATTACAATAATAGTAGAAAATCGGGGCGGTCATCTAAACAAACCACAAGTCTTTGATTGCCGAGATTTTTGTTGTGGATAAATTGTGGGTTACATATTATTCGTTTGGGGCATTGGAATAATATATTTTTTTATAATAAGCTAAAATTAGCAAATAAGCCCTGTTATCACTGTATTGCTTAGTAAAACTTGACAGCCATAAGCGCATCTGCTACACTCGAAATACTAATTTCCGTAAGAGGAAGACGTCTAAACATTCAATGACGTTCCACTATTACACAATATAATAGCTAGCTACATTCTTTTTCTTGATTTTAAAATATTAAGAAAAGGGGTTTTCTTTTTTTATATTATAAGCTTTTTTTCAACATGCCAGTTGATCGTAAACGATTTACGACAATCAAAGCTGCCGCCGAATTACCCGACTTGATAGAAGCGCAAAAAGCTTCTTATCAGTGGTTATTAAAAGAGGGACTACGGGAACTATTTGATGAGGTATCCCCCGTTAAAGATTTTATCGGGCGAGATTTGGAATTGTATTTTTTGGACTATTATCTTGATGAACCTCGGTTTGACGAGTGGGCAGCCAAAGCAAAAAACATTACCTACGAAGCTGCTTTACGAGTTGAGACAAAGTTAGTTAATAAAAAGACGGGGGAGATTAAAGAGCAGGAAGTATATCTTGGCGATTTTCCACTTATGACTGACCGCGGCACTTTTATTATCAATGGTATTGAGCGGGTGGTGGTCAGCCAGCTGCACCGTTCGGCTGGTGTTTTTTTTACTTCTGATATTGTCCGCGGACGGCGGTATTACGGAGCAAAAATTATTCCCAATCGCGGCGCCTGGCTTGAACTGGAGGTTGACGCCAATAATGTTATCGCGGTTAAAATTGATCGAAAGCGCAAAGTGCCGGTGACCGCCTTACTGCGGGCTTTTGGCTTTGGCAATGACGAGGAGATCAAAGGGGTATTTGCGGATGTTGACACGCACCCCGAGAATAAATATTTGGAAGCGACTATAGAAAAGGATATTTCCCGCAATGAAGCTGAAGGTTTGAAAGAGGTATATAAGCGTATCAGGCCAGGAGATTTAGCCACGGTGGATAACGCACGTGATCTTATCCATAAAATGTTTTTTAGTTTTGATCGGTATGATTTTGGCCGCGTTGGTCGTTTTAAACTGAACCAACGTTTTAATTTTGATTTTCCTAATAAAAAAGAGTACCGTGTACTGCAAAAGGAAGATTTGATTGAAATTATAAAAGAAGTTATCAGGCTCAATAATTCACAGAAGGAAGCGGATGACATTGACCATTTGGGCAATCGGCGCGTTCGAGCAATTGGTGAATTGGTGCAGAATAAATTTCGAGTCGGCCTAGCGCGTATGGAACGAATTATTAAAGACAGAATGAGTACGCTCGATATCAATACCCTAACTCCCAATCAGCTGGTTAACGCCCGCCCGGTGATTGGTTCGGTGAAAGAATTTTTTATGTCCTCCCAACTTTCCCAGTTTATGGACCAAACAAACCCCTTAGCCGAGCTGGAACACAAGCGCCGCTTGTCAGCTATGGGTCCGGGGGGATTGTCGCGGGAACGGGCTGGTTTTGACGTACGCGATGTGCATAGGACTCATTATGGCCGTATTTGCCCGATTGCCACGCCAGAAGGTCCGAATATTGGTTTGGTTGGCCATTTGTCTTGCTATGCGCGGGTCAATGAGTTTGGCTTTATTGAAAGCCCATATCGGAAAGTGATTCATGATATTGATAATAAGCCTGCCATCACTGAAGGCGAAATTGCCCGTGAAGATATCGCCGACAGCAGCGATGTAGCCATTGTAAAGAAGGGTGAAAAAATTACTAAGGAAAAAGCCAAGCAGCTATCCGCTACTGACCATAAAACGATTCCGATTAAACCACGCGTGACAGACGAAGTTGTGTTTTTGGATGCCTTTGTGGAAGAACAATATATTACCGCATCAGCGACTACGCCTATTGATGAGCATGGTTACTTTGTCAATGAGAAATCCGAGGTGCGCAAACATGGTGAGCCGACGATTAGCGATGTAACCAAGATTGATTATATGGATGTAGCTCCATATCAGATCATTAGTATTACCACTTCATTGATTCCCTTTTTAGAGCATGATGATGCGGTACGCGCCTTAATGGGTTCAAACATGCAACGACAAGCAGTGCCGTGCGTAAAGACTGACGCTCCATTGGTTGGTACTGGCGTAGAGGCCAAGGCGGCTCGTGATTCCGGACAGGTTTCTGTATGTAAAAACGATGGTACGGTAGTACAAGTGGGCGGAGACGAAATTCATGTGCAGGAGGAGAACGGCAAAACCCGGAAGTATCGATTGCAAAAATTTGTTCGATCCAATGCCTCGACGTGTATTAACCAGCGGCCCATTGTATCTGTTAATCAAAAGGTGAAGAAGGGGGAGGTCTTAGCTGATGGCCCGGCTACCGATAACGGCGAGTTGGCCCTGGGACAGAATATTATAGTAGCTTTTATGTCCTGGGAAGGGGGCAATTATGAAGATGCAATATTGATTTCTGAACGCATGGTGCATGAAGACCGCTTCACCTCGATTCATATAGAGGATTATACCGTTGATGTGCGTGACACAAAACTTGGTCCGGAGGTGGTAACTCGCGATATTCCAAATATCGGAGAGGAAAAGCTAAAAGATTTAGATGAAGAAGGGGTTGTCCGTATTGGTGCCGAAGTTTCTTCCGGTGATATTTTGGTAGGTAAGATTACACCCAAAGGAGAAACCGAATTATCAGCAGAGGAAAAACTACTGCGGGCTATCTTCGGCGAAAAAGCTAAAGACGTTAAAGACAGCTCACTGTACCTGGAACATGGGGAGCATGGCAAAGTGGTTGATATAAAAGTATTTTCCAGGGAGCGGGGCGATAAGCTGGCTTCAGGCATTATCAAGTCAATTCAGGTTTCGGTAGCGCAATTGCGAAAATTGCAGGTGGGCGATAAAATGGCCGGCCGCCATGGCAATAAAGGTGTGATTTCCCGTACGGTTCCGGTTGAAGATATGCCTTATTTAGAAGACGGCAGGCCGGTAGATATTATTCTCAACCCGCTTGGTGTCGCATCCCGCATGAACCTTGGTCAAATTTTAGAGACGCACTTGGGTATGGCCGCTAAAAAGTTTGGTTATATGGTAGCCAGTACGGCGCTCAACGGTGTTCCAGAGAAGACGATCCGTGATGAATTGCAGCGGGCTGGTTTCCCCCGTGACGGTAAAATCGTACTCCATGATGGCCGTACCGGCGAAGCATTTGACCAGACGGTTACCGTTGGCTACATCTATATGATGAAGCTGAATCATATGGTAGAAGATAAGATTCACATGCGTTCCATCGGCCCTTATTCGCTCGTTACCCAGCAGCCGCTTGGCGGAAAAGCCCAATTCGGAGGCCAACGTTTTGGTGAGATGGAAGTTTGGGCCCTGGAAGCATATGGAGCGGCCCATACATTACAGGAAATGCTGACCATAAAATCGGATGACGTTCCGGGGCGTTCAAAAGCGTATGAAGCGATTATAAAAGGTGAGCCGATAAAACGGATTAATGTTCCCGAGGGTTTTAACGTACTGGTCAGGGAACTCAAAGGCCTATGCCTGGATGTAGAGCTGATCGGCAGCGAGAAAAAACCGGAGGCAGATGCCAATGAGGACCGTCCTAAAAAAGATAAAAAATAATATATGGCACCCAACGATACATCAACGCAGACAGTAGATTTTAAAGCCATTCGTTTGAAGCTGGCTTCACCGGATAATATTTTGAATTGGTCGCACGGTGAAGTGCTGAAACCGGAAACGATAAATTATCGAACGCAAAAGCCGGAAAAGGACGGTCTTTTCTGTGAAAAAATATTTGGTCCCACTAAGGATTGGGAGTGCTATTGCGGTAAGTACAAAAAAGTACGCTATAAGGGCATTATTTGCGATAAATGCGGTGTTGAGGTGACGCGCAGTATTGTACGCCGCGAGCGAATGGGGCATATTAAGCTGGCCGCGCCAGTATCACACATTTGGTTTTTACGGGGAGTACCCTCAAAGATCGGCCTAGTTTTAAATTTATCTATCCAAGAATTGGAAAAAGTCATTTATTTTGCGAATTTTATTATTACTAAGATTGATGATAATTTGCGCCAGGAGACGCTGCAGCAAATTGAAACAGAGCACCAGGCCAAAAAGAAAAGCATCGACGCGGAATTTGACCGATTGGCTAATGATATCAAACAGAAAAAAGTTGATCGATTGAGTAAAGAAAACAACGAGGAGAAAAAGAAAAAAATTGAAAAAGAAATCAATGAAGAGCTGATGGCAAATAGCGAAATTCGAGAGGAGAAACTGAAAGATCTTAACGAAGCGGTTGACCTGGCGAAAAAAGAATTGCGTGATCTGAAGCCTTTGCAAATTATTTCGGAGCAAACCTATCGTGATTTATCATTAAAATACGGACATGTTTTTGAGGCCGGCATCGGCGCAGAAGCCGTTCGAGATTTACTCCAGGAAATCGATATCGAAGCTAAAATTAAGGAAATAGAGGAGGAGATTAGCGGTTCACCGGAAAGCAAGAAACGCCGTTTGGTGCGCCAGCTCCGTTTATACAAGAGTTTTAAAATTAATAAATTGCGACCGGAATGGATGATCGTGACTGCGATACCGGTTATTCCTCCCGATCTGCGTCCCATGGTTCAGCTGGATGGCGGCCGTTTTGCGGCTTCTGATTTGAATGATTTGTATCGGCGCGTCATTAATAGAAATAACCGATTAAAACGACTGATTACTTTAAACGCGCCTGAAGTTATCCAGCGCAACGAAAAGCGCATGCTGCAGGAAGCAGTCGACGCCTTGATTGACAATAACGCACGGCACGGCAAGACCGTTACCGCTTCGACCGGCCAAAAGCGCATGCTGAAATCCATCGCGGACATTTTAAAAGGAAAGCAAGGCCGGTTCCGTCAAAATTTATTGGGTAAACGCGTTGATTATTCTGGCCGGTCGGTGATTGTCGTTGGGCCGCACTTGCGCATGGACCAATGCGGACTGCCAAAACGAATGGCCCTGGAGCTTTTTAAACCCTTTATTATCAGCCAATTAATAAAACAGGAGTTTGTCCATAATGTACGCAGTGCTAACCGTTTTATTGAAGCAGAACGTCCCGAAGTGTGGGATATTTTGGAAGCGGTAACCAAGGACGCTCACGTATTATTAAACCGAGCGCCTACCCTGCATCGTCTGGGCATTCAGGCTTTTCGGCCGGTGCTTATCGAGGGTAAAGCTATTCAGGTGCACCCTTTGGTTTGTACGGCTTTCAATGCTGATTTTGATGGAGATCAAATGGCTGTCCATGTTCCGCTCACTGAAAGTGCCAAGGAGGAAGCGGTGTCGATCATTGCTTCAGTACAAAATTTATTGAAACCAGCTACCGGTATGCCAGTGATTTCCCCCTCGCAGGATATCGTTTTGGGTTGCTACTATTTGACCTCTATTAAGAGGGATTCCAAGGAAAAAGGAAAGAAAATTTTCAGTTCAAGGGACGAGGCTTTAATGGCCCACCAGCTTGGCCATATTCATATCCAAGATATGATTACAGTAAAGATTAATAATAAAGTGCTTGAAACTTCAGTCGGCCGCATCATCTTCAATCAAATATTTCCCAAGCAGTATGAATTTATTAATGAGGTCATGGACCGCAAAGGTTTGTCAAAAATTATCAGCCAGTTTTTGACTAAATTGGGCAATGAAAAGACCGTAGCCCTTTTAGACGATATGAAAAAAATGGCTTTCAAGTATCTGACTACTTCCGGCATTAGTTGGGGGATGGGTGATCTGGTGACTCCTACGCAAAAGAAAGAGATATTGCGAGAGGCGACTGCCAAAGTAGAGGAGGTACATTCGCATTACGAGCAGGGATTACTTACAGACGATGAACAGCATGTCAAAGTTATCGAAGCGTGGGCGGAAGCAAAAGATAAAATACAAAAAGTCAGCCGAGAAGCGCTTGATAAAGAAGGGTCAGTTTATTCTATGATCGAATCTGGAGCACGCGGATCCTGGCCGCAGACAACACAGATGATGGGCATGAAAGGATTGGTTACTAACCCCGCTGGAGAAACGATTGAATTGCCGGTTACGGGAAGTTTCAAAGAAGGTTTTGACGTATTGGAATATTTTATTTCTACCCATGGCGCACGAAAAGGTTTGTCTGATACGGCCTTACGCACAGCAAACGCCGGTTACCTTACCCGTCGTTTGGTTGATGTCTCCCAAGACGTCTTGATTACCGAAGAGGACTGTAAAGACACCGAGGGTTTTGATATAACCAAGAAAGAAAGCGAAGAAATGGCAGAAGAAATGGCAGACCGATTATTAGGCCGGGTAGTATTGGAAGACATTGTGGCTCCCCGCGCCAAAAAACCCTTGGTTAAAAAAGGAGAGTTAGTAACCGAGGAAGTTCTTCCACAGCTGAAGAAAATTGATCTCGAAAAAGTAACAGTGCGTTCAGTGCTTCGGTGTAAAGCCAAATGGGGTGTTTGCAGAAAGTGTTATGGATATGATTTAGGGTTTAACCAATTGGTAAAACCGGGTACCGCTGTCGGCATAATTGCCGCTCAAAGCATTGGCGAGCCGGGAACACAGTTGACTATGCGTACGTTCCATACAGGTGGCGTGGCTGGACAGGATATTACCCAGGGTTTACCGCGAGTAGAAGAGTTGTTTGAGGCCCGACCTATCAGACGGCCGGCGATTGTGGCGGGGGTAGATGGCAAGGTTGAAATTACAGAAGAAGAGAAAGGAACGAAACGGATTATTATCCACCATAGTGATGTGGAAGAGAGCGACTATGCCCTGAAGGGTAAAAAACCTGCAGTACAAGTGAAAAATGGTGATAAAGTCACTATAGGCCAAACACTCTATACGGATGGAGAAAAGAGAGTAGCCAGCAAGAAAGACGGTACCGTAAAGGTAGAAAAAGACAAAATAGTGGTAGTTAGCGAGAAAAAGAAGAAACGGGATTATTCCGTACCGAGCAGCCAGATGATTTGGGCCAAGGATGGTGAGCTGGTTACTAAAGGAGACCAGCTGACCGATGGCAGCTTGGATTTGCATCAATTGTTTTATTTGAAGGGCCAGGAGGCGGTAGAACGGTATATCATTAAAGAAATCCAATATATTTACTCGTCACAAGGCCAAAAACTCAATGATAAGCATATAGAAACAGTCGTTCGCCAGATGTTTTCTAGAATATACATTAAGAATCCTGGTGACACGAACCTCTTATCTGGGGAAGTGGTAGAACGAAGCAAGTATGTAGAAGTTAATGCTGAAATAAAAAAGAAAGGCGGCAAACCGGCGGTGGGCGAACAGTTATTGCTCGGCATTACCAAGGCGTCATTATCTATTGATAGCTTCCTATCCGCGGCGTCTTTCCAAGAGACGGCACGTGTGCTCATTGACGCCGCCGTATCAGGCAAAGTTGACAGTCTGCGTGGCCTGAAAGAAAACGTGATTATCGGTAAATTAATCCCGGCGGGGACTGGCTTTAAACAAACCTAATATAGGCTATTTATATACTATAAACCTTCCCTAATATTTTTTAAACGGGTGCTTTTTTAGATTGAGGTTTTGGCGAGGAAATGATAAAATATAGGCACTCTATAATTTTTCTAAGTATTTCATGCCGCAAAAAGCAAAAAAACAATACTTGAAAAAGTATAAAAAAGAGGCCAAGAAAGAGGCCAGGCACAGCCCTGAAGACGAAAAGACCGAGAAGGATGGATGGCAGCTAAAGTCAGAGACAAAAAACGGGATAGTTGTCGTGGTCGTATTTGTGGTAGCAATTTTGTCGATTTTTAGTTTATTTGGCGGGGCTGGCTCCATGGGCAAGGCGGTTGACACAGGATTGGAATATCTGTTTGGTTGGGGAAAATATTTGTTTCCCGTACTCTTGTTGGTTTTCGGGTATTTTCTGTCCCGGCCCCAAAAATACGAATTGAGACTTTCCACCTACGTTGGTTTTATTTTGCTGATAGTGAGTGTGGTAGCCTTTTTGCATTTGGCGGCCGTTCCGTTTGAACGGGCTACTGCTGATATTCAGCAAGGCAGAGGAGGCGGCTATGTGGGGCTATTGCTTTACTATCCCCTGCAAAAATTGATGGGCCCGTGGGCTAGTGGGGTGGTTATTGTAGCTATAGCTATTGTCTCATTACTTATTTTATTTGACATCCCCCTCAAGCGTTTATCAGGAGGGGTCAGTATATTCAGAAAAATCGCCGAGCGTTTTCGTGAGTTTTTCTATAAACTGAAAGTAAACATGAGCCAAGACACGGAAACCGAAACAACGGAAGATGATGAAGAACCATCTTCGTCATTTGATGTCAAAGAAGTATCTCAAGAAGCTACTGCAAATAATTTAGACCAAGAGGGTGACGCTACCGCCCAAAAGCCTGATTACCGATCGGGCCAACAGCAAACTCTTCCGGTCTTGAAAAAAAAGAAATCAGCTAAAGTTGATTTGCCAATCGATTTGTTAGAATCAAGCAATAAAAAGCCTACGAGCGGAGATATTGAAGACGGTAAAAAGCGAATCCAAAAGACGCTGGAGAATTTTGGAATCGAAGTAGAGATGGGAGAGACTAAAGTCGGACCGACGGTTACGCAATACACCCTCAAACCAGCCGAAGGCGTAAAGTTGTCCCAAATAACTACCTTGGGCAACGATTTAGCGCTGGCCTTAGCGGCGCATCCTATCCGTATTGAAGCGCCAATTCCCGGCAAGTCATTAGTCGGTATCGAGGTGCCCAACCAAGCGGTAGCCGTGGTAAAACTTAAAGAGTTACTAACAAGTTCTGAATTCAAAAAAAGAAAATCACCACTAACGGTAGCTTTGGGCAAAGACGTAGCCGGCGCTACCTGGCTGGCCGATTTGGATCCCATGCCGCACTTACTAGTCGCTGGGGCCACCGGTTCTGGAAAATCAGTGTGCTTGAACAGTATATTAATCAGTTTATTGTACCAAAATACCCCTGAACAATTGAAGCTTATTTTGGTTGATCCAAAGCGCGTGGAATTGTCAGTATATAATGATATACCTCATTTATTGACGCCGGTTGTGAATGAAATTGATAAAACAATAAACGCGCTCCGTTGGGTAGTCTCGGAAATGGACCGCCGTTATGAACTGTTGTCCAAAAGTGGGCATCGTGATATCCATACGTACAATCGTGATAATGGCAATACCATGCCCTTTTTGGTTTTGGCTATTGATGAATTGGCTGATTTGATGTCGGTAGCGGCTAATGAAGTTGAGGCGGCAATTATCAGGTTGGCCCAGATGGCACGGGCGGTCGGCATTCACCTAGTCTTGGCTACGCAACGGCCTTCGGTTGATATTATCACCGGCTTAATAAAAGCCAATATTACCACCCGTATTGCCTTTTCCGTAGCCTCAACGGTTGATTCTCGCACTATTCTTGATTCCTCAGGCGCTGAAAAACTGCTGGGCCGGGGGGATTTACTCTATATATCTCCGCAGGTTTCAAAGCCAAAACGGCTGCAAGGAGCCTATGTTACCGACCAGGAAATCACGCGCGTGGTGGGCCACTTAAAAAACCAAGCCAACCCAGAATATCAGGAGGCGGTAACCGCTAAAGTTATCGATAAAACCCTGGAGAGGGACTTCGAAGACTTGGCTGATGACGAGTTGCTGGGGCAGGCCAAGGAGTTAGTGATTAAGGCTGGCAAAGCTTCAGCCTCATTTTTGCAGCGACGATTGCGAATTGGATACGCTCGTGCAGCCAGGCTGCTGGACATTTTAGAAGAGCAGGGAATTATCGGTCCAGGTGACGGGGCAAAACCCAGGGAGATTTTAGTCGATCGCAGCCAGGCGCCAAACCAAGGGATGGATGCTGCTGACGGGACCAACGAAGGCAATGAAGAGATTACAGAAGAAGACGAGGAAGATCGGGAATATTATTAATGTATGGTTACTGATTTTAGTAAACGAAATATTCGGCATGCCAAAACGCTAGGAGAGCGGTTACGCAGGGTTCGCGAGGAAGCGAATATATCTTTACAGCAAGCAGAGACTGATACGGGCATTCAGAAAAAATATCTGCGGGCCTTGGAAGAAAGTGAGTATACTTTACTGCCGGGCCCTGTGTATGTTGAAAGTTTTTTAAAAAGGTACGCTCGGTATTTGAAAGTAAGTGAGGAATTTGTGCTCAATATTTATCGAGACCAGGAACGGCGGGTATTACGGAAAAAATACCAGCCAAGCTTTTCCGCGGACCGGCAAAAAATGCCTCGCGCAATTATTACACCGCGGTTATTGCGGAATATTGGCATCGGCATGGTAGCACTTGTATGCCTGATTTATATCCTATTTGAGATGAGCAATATCTTTGCACCACCTGATTTGGCCATAGCAAACCCTCCAGACTATATTACTATCCAGCAGGATGTTATTGAAGTAAAGGGTACGACGAATCCCGAAGCTTCGGTGACTATAAATGGAGAGCTGGTGTACCTTGATCCAGAAGGTTTTTTTTCGGAGGAAGTTGATTTGAAATCGGGAATCAATACCATAACCATTAGCGCCAAGAAAAAACGCAGTAAGGCAACGGTTATCGAGCGGCATATTCTGTATGAAACACCAAACAAATAGCAATTTTAATAATTAACTTATTTATTATGCCTAAACAACCAAAATCAAATGATTCACAAAGCGGCCGTTCAAAAGCCGCCCAAGAGGCTATTGCCCAAATCAAAGAACGATTTGGCGATGGTTCTATTATGAAACTTGGCGAAGCTAAAAAAGCTAATGTTGAAGCTGTGCCAACCGGATGTCTTTCCTTGGATTTAGCTTTGGGGGTAGGAGGAGTGCCGCGTGGGCGAATTATCGAAGTGTATGGCCCTGAAGCCTCAGGAAAAACCACCCTGGCCCAACATATTGTGGCTTCAGTGCAGAAGCGGGGTGGGACCGCCGCTTTTGTTGATGCGGAACACGCGTTGGATCCGGAGTACGCCAAAAAGATAGGAGTCAATGTTGATGATTTGCTGATTTCACAGCCCGATACGGGCGAGCAAGCTTTAGAGATTGCAGAAACCCTGGTTAGGTCAAATGGGGTCGATGTGGTGGTAATTGATTCAGTGGCCGCTTTGACGCCCAAGGCCGAAATTGAAGGCGAGATGGGCGATGCGCATATGGGCCTGCAAGCCAGGTTAATGAGCCAAGCACTGCGCAAACTAGCCAGCATCATCAGCAAAACAAAAACAGTCGTTGTTTTTATTAATCAGACGAGAATGAAAATTGGCGTGTTTTTCGGAAATCCGGAAACAACTACTGGTGGTATGGCTTTGAAATTTTATTCCTCGGTCAGGATTGAAGTACGCCGGGCCGCACAAATCAAAAAAGGAGATGAAGTAATCGGCAATCGGGTCAAATGTAAAATTGTCAAGAATAAAGTCGCTCCTCCTTTCCGGCGTTGTGAATTTGATATTATGTACAATGAAGGAATATCTGTTGCCGGTGATCTTATTGATACGGGAGTGGAGCATAATATTATACAGAAGAGCGGGAATACGTTTGCATATGGCGAGACCAAACTGGGAGTCGGACGCGAGAATGCCCGGTTATTTTTACGCCAAAACCCAAAATTTATTGATGAAATTCGAAAAAAAGTATTTACCGCGAGCGAGCAGAAGGAGAAGGAGAAGGAGTAAACAGACACAGTACTGACAATTCCCAGCTTATTATTAAGCGTTCCTATGTGGATGCGGGGGAATGTTGTATGTTGTTGTATCGTAGGTTGACTATTTTTCAAAAAAGAGCTATAATTAGTATAGAAAGTTGCTAAACTAAATTTATTACTAGGTTCTAACTTTCAGCCAACCTATTGAAATGAATTATTGGGTGAGGGCGAGCAATTTTATTATAGAGAAGGGGGCATTAATACAACTGCCTTAATTATTAAGGTAGTTTTTGTTATATAATTAATTATTTTGGATACAACCATGAAAAAAAAGACCTTACAAAAGCTATTATCCTATATTGGCTTAGTGGCTATGGTGGCCTATTTATTTCCTTTAGTGCCGCCACAGTACAGCCCAGTCAGCGTGAAGCAAGCACAGGCACTAACTGATCCGGGTACGTTTACTAACGTTAGTGTAAGTTCAACGAGCAGCACTGCCGGGGAGGCCACAACCATAACGGTTAATTTCACGACCGAGAATAACCTAAGCGGCAGTGGAAATGGTGATATTGTCAGAGTTGGTTTTGACCGGTTCGAATATAATACCAGCAATCCCACGCTTACCAATATGACTGTGAATGGCAGCCCCTTTTCAGATTACTCGAATACATTTGGTTATTACACTTACTCGGGCTATTATGAAATACATCTGGATACAAACCTAGCCGGGGGTTCGGCTATTTCCATGACCTTTACCGGAATGATTAATTCGACCATATACGATCTTCAATGGATCGGTCTGGTAACATTTAGTCCTGATAATGGAGGCACGGCCTATGAAAACTGTGTGGATGCTGGGAGCGGTGCTACGACTGATTACTGCCCTTCATACAGGGCGTATTTGCCTTTAGGCACCCCTTCAATAAAAGGACGTCTATTGGGACCGGTAGGAACAGCACAGGCGACCGTAGGAGTGCCTGAAGCTTCAATTAACATCTGGAATGATAATCATTGGGATTATGGATATTCCGACGGACTGGGGTATTTTTACTTTTTTGACGCGCCAACGGGCAGTGACTACCAAATGGATTTCCAAAAACCCTGGGGAGTCGGGTACCAGTATTCACCTCCAGCGAAATTGAATAATGTAGCAGTATCAAGCGGATCAACGAATGATCTTGGTGTTATTCGTTTTCGTAAGCCTTCAGTAACTGGGGTAATAAAAAGCCAGGCGACCGGCTTGCCCGTTCAGGGTGTACGAGCGGAATTTATGAACAATCCAACGCCAAACGAAGAAACTGGTGAGGACGGCGTGTTTTATATGCCAGCTGTCAGTTCCGGCACGTATACGGTAATGTTCGATACCTATAACGTAGACGGGAGTTATGTAGCGCCAGATCCGACTACGGTAACCGTCACCAGCGGTAGTACCTATGATATGGGTACGATTTACCTGGAAACTCCCATGAAAACGCTCAAGGGGTATGTACGGTACCCTAATGGCAATCCGGTTACTGACGCTCAAGTAAATTGCAATAAGCCAATGGGAGGTGATTGGCAATCTACCACGACTAATAACAGCGGTTATTATGAATTACTTATTGGCAAGGGCACATGGCAGTGTATGGCTGATAAAGACTGGAGTTTAAGTGATCATGAATTTGATTGGGTAAATTTTGATATGCCCACGCCGATAAGCTTCACTAAAGCTAATACTATCGCTGAACAAAAATCCAAAAATTTTACGGTTACCCCGATCAGTTCGACGATAAGAGGAAAAGTTCTAAAACCAGACGGAACGGTATTTACTGATGGGGGCACCCCTATGGTTGAGATATTTACACAGAATGGATTCGGTAATTCAGTACAGACCGATAGCGAGGACGGTTCTTTTTCTGTGGGTGTACCTGCCGGTACCTATCAGGTAATGGTGAATTTATGGTCTGATAACTGGGGAGGCCCGAGCCCGCAGACGATCTCCGTAGCTGCCAATAGCAACAAGAATCTTGGGACACTGTATTTAGTACCGAAAAATGCCAGTATTTCCGGAACGGTAACCGATTCAAACGGTAACGGTTTAGCTAACCAATATATTGATTGTTTTGTGGCTGGAGATTGGGGAAAGTGGGCATCGGATCAGACGGACAGTAATGGAGATTTTAGTTTTGGGGCGTTTGGCGGTGCTACCTACCAGTGTTCACCGATGACCGATATGGGCGGATACGGCGGTTCAGGAGAACAGTACCTATATTTAGGAGCGCCAATATCAGCCGCCTTGCCTAATTCCAACAGCAATGCGACTGGTATTGATTTTGAGATGGTTAGGGCGGATTCCACGGTCAATGTTACCACGGTCGATGAAAATGGAGATCAAGTAGGGGTTTTTGGATATGCCTTTGTTGATCAGGCGGGCGGTTATGGCGGTGATATGATGATGGGACCAGGGGTAGGCGCACCAGTAGATAATGGCACCGGCACTTTTAAAGTACCATCCAGCATGTGTACTGCTGCTTCACCGTGCAGCATGAGCGTCGCTACGCCCCCCGGAATGGGCGCGGAGTATTCTTCAGCTGGAGCAGTATCTTTTTCGGTAACCGCAAATACTGCAACTAATGTTGAGGTGCCTATGTTGCCCCATAACGCGACAATTTCAGGCCAAATCCAGGATACCGACGGCAATGCCATAACAAATATCGGCGCCTACGTGTTTGCAGATAATTATAAGAGTATGATGTTTACGGAGACTTTGGTAGAGGCAGATGGGTCGTATAGCCTATCTTTGGCGGCCGGGAACTATAATATGGGAGCATGGCTGGACCCGACACTGGGCTATATAGCGGAAACCGGTTCAGCTAGTGAAGTGACGGCTATCGCCAATCAAACAATTACCAAAAATATTACTCTTAGGAAGATAGATTCATCAATTAATGTAACCGTACTAGCCCCAACCGGTGACCCCATGCCAGGTGTTTTTGTGGATGCTTCAACGTCATCCGGAATGCATCAAGCTGGAGATCCGGGAATGATGGGCCCGATGATGATGGGTCCTGGCATGATGGGCCAGATGACTGGTTCGGACGGTACGGTAGAAGTCGGGGTTCCGGGAGGGACTAGCGGCTCGCCGATTACCTATTATGTATCAGCTTCATTACCGCCTGGCTATAGCTATATTAATCCTTCCAAGCAAACGCTGTCTATTGTCAGTGGAGATGAAAAAACATTAACTATGCGGTTTCGTGAATCTGACGCAACGGTATCTGGCGGCGTGACGGTTGATGGAAACGCGACGGGCGCCTATGTTACCGGCTGGGCCGAAGAGGGCGGCCGTGTTGAGGATTTTGCCTTTGGCGGCGCATATTCGCTTAACGTAACCCAGGGCGATACTTGGCATATTACCGCAAAAAGTAAAGTCGGATCAGATTTTTATAAAAGCAAAGAAGCAGTCATCACGCCGGACGCTGCTATGGAAACCCTTGATCTTGAGCTGCAACTGGTGGCGGCCAATATCCCTGATCCGGTAACGGCTACATTCAGCGCTAACAATCCTGCCGTAATTTCTTTAGAAGATGATAGTGTAACGGTAAATATTCCTGCGAATGCTATATCAAACGATTCTAATGATACGATCAAAGTGACTGTATCTCCGGACTACGAGGTGCCGGATACCGATACTGATAAAGTACCGACATACGGCGTTGAGGTCACAGCTTATAAAAACAATTCCGAGGTGGAAAGCCAGTTCAACTCAAATGTTACGATTACGCAGTGCTGGAATGAAGAACAAATGGAGAATATGGGCCTGGACGACGAAGATCTAAATTCGAAATATTGGGACGCGGATGTCGGTGCCTGGAAAACACCTGGTTCAGTTGCTACCGATCAGGAGCAGAATTGCCAAACTTCATCCGTTAACCATTTAACTACCTTTTCTTTGACCGCGTCCGAACTATCGGCTCCAAACATTACTTTGATCACACCGGAAGATGACACTACAGTGACGGTAAATTCAGTAGTGGTAGCTGGCACAGTTTCCGATCCAACTGCTACGGTCACCATAGCAGCTGATAGAACGAGTATAGGTACAGTAGATGTTGACAGTTCTACTGGCGCTTTTTCAGAAACAGTAACTGACTTGACTGTTGGTTCCAATACGATCACTATTGACGCAGAAAATGGAGTTGGCTCTGCTGAAACAGTCACGCGTACAGTGACCTATAGTTCATCAAGTGAGGACGAGCTGTGGGTAGCTTCCGGCGTTGAACTAAATATTGTAACCACTCCTAAAGATGGCGGCCCGCAGGTACGCGTATTTGATAATGAGGGCAATCTGCTGGAATCGTTCTTCGCCTACAATGAAGCGCTACGAGGGGAATTTGACGCTATCACTGCTGATTTGACGGGTGATGGGTACCGTGAAATAATTACCTATCCGGCCAGCGGTTTCCCTTCACATATTCGGGTATTTGACCACCGTGGTTCTTTCATTGATCACTTTTATGCCTATCAGACGGAGTATATGGGCGGAGTAGAAATAAAAGCGGCTGACGTTGATGGTGACGGTAGGGCGGATTTGATCGTCAAACCGCAAGATGATGGTGGTGCTAATATTCGAGTCTATACATACAATACAAGTACACAAACATTTGATTTGCTCGATTGGGTCATGGCGTACCAGGCTGGATATAGGGGAATGGTCAATATGGTAGTGACTGACATTGATGGAGATGCTAAAGCAGAAATTATTACCGCGCCAGCAGAAAACGGCGGACCGAATGTCCGGGTGTACTCATATAATGCTGCCACCGAACAGTTAGAACTGATTGATTGGTTTATGGCGTATCAAGAAAGTTTTTATGGAGGTGTCGAAGTTGCGGTCGCCAATGTCTATGGGGATGACAATAAAGAAATTATTGTAGCGCCGAGCAGCGGTGGCGGACCGAATGTCCGGGTGTACGAATATGATGCTACGAGCCAGACGTTTTCCCTGCTTGATTGGTTCTGGGCTTATCAGCTAACCTATCGGGATGGTTTAACCATAAAAGCGGCGGACATGAATAATAGCGGATTATCCGATATTATTACTGCGCCCAAGAATGGCAGTACCAATGTCAGGATATTTTCATATGATACAGCATCGAGTCAATTTACTTTACTTGATTGGTTCTGGGCTTATGCGGAAGATTTTCGAGGAGGCACTACTGTTTCTGTGGCCAATGTTGACGGGGACGAGTATACGGAAATAGTAACGATACCGCAAGAAAATGGCGGGCCGAATGTGCGCCTTTATGAATATAACACGGCTACTGGAGAAATGGCACTGCTTGATTGGACCATGGCATACCAAGAAACGTTCCGGGGTGAAATAATGGCCAAGGTGGCTGATCTTGACGGTAACGGTGATTCAGAAATCATTACCTCACCACTTACCCAAGGAGGCCCAAATGTCAGAATTTTCGATTATGCGGATAATAATTTTGCTGTGACTAATGGATTTATGGCTTATGACGAGTCATTTAGAGGCGGCGTGGAAGTTACTACGGGTAGGTAGAACAAACGCTTAATTTTACCGCGATCCCCCTGATAGTCGTCAGGGGGATTGTTTTATTATCTGATTATGATACCATTGGGATAATAAAAACGCCCTTTATTTTGAATAAGGAGGTACCTTGAAAACTATCAATAAATGGATTGTTCTCGATGTTGAGGGTTCAGATAAACAACCGGCAGCGCTGATAAAAGGCGGTTTGGATGCCTTGATGCAGTTACCGCAAAAAGATTTCGGCATCATTTTTGTTGGGCGACTCGGGAGTATCAAGCCGTATATCCGGAAACGGAAAACAAAAAGAAAGTATGGTTCAGTTTTACATCGCTGCCGATTCAAATATACGACGAGCGTCATTACCGCGGAAATAGCAGCCGAAGAGGCCAGTAAGCAAGAGGATTCATCTTTAGTCGAGGGTTTGAAATTACTAGCGGCCAATGAGGCGTCTGCTTTTATCAGCGCTGCTAGTACGGCCGCGGTAACTTATTGTTCGGTTAAAACACTGGGTTGTCTTGATAATATTACACGGCCAGCCATAAGCGCCTTACTGCCGACCGTCAATAACGGTTCGGTGCTGCTGCTTGATGTAGGGGCTAATGCGGACTGCCGCCCGCGCCATTTGCTCAAGTTTGCCATCATGGGACTTGCTTTTATGAGAAGCGTACAGCAAAAAAAGCATCCCCAGGTCGGCTTACTGAATATCGGTGAAGAGGAAAAGAAAGGCAACAGTCTAGCTCGAAAATCGTTTGATTTATTGCGAAAAGTTTTAGGAGGCGATTTTATCGGTAATGTAGAAGGCGGTGATGTTATCTTCGGAACGGCCAAACGTAAGGATGATACGATACAGCCGTTTGACGTGGCAGTAACAGACGGGCATACCGGGAACGTGTCTGTTAAGTTTGGTGAAAGTATTTTACGGGCTGTTCAGCAAGTAATAAAATTAATGCCAAGTTGGAATAAAATATTGCTTATTCTTGGTATATTTTCCGTTTTAACGCCGCCGCTCCTAATGTTGCTTTTTGATCCTTCATATTTTTTGCTCGGTTTTGTGCCGTCTTGGATAATTTTACTGTTGTCGTTTATTCCAGCTATGCGATATATCAAGAAGCGCTTTGATCGCCGTGAATTCGGCGGGGCGCCCCTGCTTGGCATTAATGGTTGCGTGATGATATGCCATGGCCGATCCGGTCCAAAGGCGATCGTCAGCGTTATCAGGCAAAGTTTGCGTTTTATCGGGCAGCGTACTAACGACCGTATCCAGCAAGAAATCAATGACATGGTAAAAAATAATCTGAACCAAAACAACCAAAACAACAACCTATGATATGTATATCATAGGTTTTTTATTTGGTTGTTTAGGCAATGCGGTAGGGTTGCGGCGTAATAGAAGTGCCTAGCCAAATACTGGCCAGCTCTTTGAGATGGGCTGGGAGGTCAGAAAAGTAATACTGGTGGTTGTTGTTTTTTGCTAATTTTTTTTCCGTGTCAATATGCTGCGCTAAATATTTTTTTAGTTGTCCAGCTATTTCTTCAGCGGGATCAACCAGTGTTACGCTCCGGCCCATTTTTAGTTGGATTACGTTTTTTAATAATGGATAATGGGTACAACCCAGAATCAGGGTGTCAATATTTTTCATCTTTAATGGTTGCAGATAACTGCGGGCGATATTTTTGGTAGCTGGTTTCTGTATCCAGCCCTCTTCGGCTAAGGGTACAAACAGCGGACAGGCTTTGTCGAATATTTTATATTTCTTATTGATAAGGTTAATTTTTTCTTGGTACACGCGGCTGTGCACCGTGGCACGCGTGCCGATGACGCCGATACGGTTGTTTGTTGTCGTTGTTATAGCTTTTTGCACCGCCGGCGTGATAACTTCAAAGATTGGCACGCCGTCGAATTCTTTTTTGAGGTGATCGGCTGCTACGGCCGAGGCGGTGTTACAAGCCACTACGATTATTTGCGCCCCTTTATCCAACAAAAACTTAGTATCCTGGAGAGCATACCGAATAATAGTTGATTCGCTTTTATTGCCATAGGGGGTGCGGGCCGTATCGCCAAAATAAACTAATTGGTGTTGCGGAAGTTTTTTTTGCAGTTCACGCACCACGGTAAGTCCGCCAATGCCAGAATCAAAGATGCCGATCATAGTTTTTTTATTGCATCAAGCGTTAATTGGTTCAAATTTGTAACCGCCAGATCAGCCAGCTGCAAGGCAGTATTATCAGTATAGGGATGTTTTACGGCAACACATTTCATCTGGGCGTTTTTCGCGGCTCTGATGCCGGATATAGAATCTTCAATAACCATGATATATGAAGGCGGCTGTTGGAGCTTCTCTGCCGTAGTCAAGAAAATTTCCGGATTGGGCTTGCCCCGCCTGACCTCATTACCAGTAATGATAGCGGTAAAGAAATTAGAAATATCGAGTTTTTGCGTAATATAGGTTACAACCTTTTTGGGCGCTGATGAAGCCAGGGCTAAAGGGTAATTATTAGCGTGAAGCGTTTGAATGAGAGTAACTGCGCCGGGTATGGCTTGTAATCTTTTGTCAAAAATAGAAAATAGGATTTTCAGGCACTGTTTCGAAATAATCCGTTCGCTGGCTGGAAGATGAAAATATTGCTTAAGTTTGCTGACCACTTCCGACCACTTTCTACCCCGCACTTCATTATTGATATAGCGTTGGGTTGCCTCGTCCTGTACGGCGGTTATATTTTGACGGGCCAGATAGGTGAAAGCGGCCTCTTCCCATAGCGGTTCAGAGTCGACAATAACTCCGTCCATATCAAATATTACTGCCTTGATCATTTAGGCCACGCTTTTTACAAAATCAACGAGTTCTTTTTGTTTGTCTTGCAGAATTTTTGGAGTATCCCCCTCGACCGTTATACGAAGCAGCGGTTCCGTGTTGGAAGGGCGGACATTGAACCACCAGTCTTGGTATTCTACGGTGACACCGTCTAGCTCGTCCTGCCGTCCGTCAGAATATTTTTCCTTAACTTTATCAATAACTGCTTGCCGATCATTTACCTCGATGTTTATTTCATCTCCTTTGGCATAAGGAATAAGCCCATTTACTATTTCAGAGAGGGGTTTATTGTGTTCGGAAATAAGCATGAGCAGGATGACTAGAGCGATAAAGCCGGAGTCGGCATAGTAGTTATCACGAAAAGCGTAGTGGGCTGACAGTTCGCCGCTCATGATGCCGTTGTGTTTTTTCATTTCTTTGGCCAAATTCACAAAGCCGACTGCACTGCGCAACGGCACGCCCCCCCATTCTTTAATGCGCTGGGGCACGGCTTTGCTGCAGATTACATTATAGGCTACGCCCATGCCGGGGTTATGCTCCAAAAAGTATTTTGCCAAGACCAGCAGGGTCGCGTCTGCCCGGATAAAATTACCTTTTTCGGTAACGAAAAAAAGGCGGTCCGTATCACCGTCAAGAATTGCCCCAAAGTCGGCTTGTTGTTCGATTACAGTTTTTTTTATCTGCACTCGCGATTCTGGCAGCAAGGGATTGGAGGGGTGAGCCGGGAAATTACCATCCAGTTCAAAATTTAATGGTATAAGCTGGCAGGGAAGCTTTTCAAAAATCAGTGGAGCAATTTTTCCGGCCATCCCGTTTCCGGCGTCAACTACTACTTTAAAAGGCTTAATTTTATTACGATCGGCAAATGACAGAACGTGCTTTAGGTAGCTGTCTATAATATCGCGCTGGGCAATAGTACCTTGGGTTTGCGCGGCAGCAAAGGATTTATCAGCCAAGAAATCATACAGCTCTGCACCGCGGATCCAGTCGATACCTTGGCTGGTTTTGAAAACCATTTTCATGCCATTATACTCTTTGGGGTTGTGTGAAGCGGTGATCATGACCCCGCCGTCATACTCAAAGGTGCCTACCGTGTAGTATACGGCGTCAATCGAAACCATACCGATATCGTCCACATCAACGCCCTGGCTGACCAGTCCGTCCGTTACTTTTTTCGCCAATGAAGGGGAGCCGTTTCTCATGTCACGTCCGACTACCATTTTTTTCGCTTTGATTTTCTGGGCCAAAGCTTGCCCGACCACAAAAGCTGTTTCTTCGTTGAGGTCATCAGGATAGATGCCCCGGATATCATAGGATTTAAATATTTTTTTGTTGAGGTTTGGCATTGTTTTTATTGCTTAAATAATTTTTAATAAGTTCACCGAGGGAACCAATAGCCCATGCAGTACCGACCAAGCCAATAATAAACCCAACCCAGGGGATGGCTGCAAGCAGCAGGTAAAGCGTTGTACCTAACATCATGGACCAAATTATGGGCAGGTTCTTTTTTGTAAAACCGCTGATCATTTTTTGGCCCAGCATCAGTCCAACAAAGATAGGACTGCAGTAAATAGTTATAAGGTAGGCGACCAGCACTATCAAGCCGAGCGGGATGCCAATAATGGTCAGGCAGATAATAATGACGGCGATCGGAATAATCAGCAAGTATAGTAAACCCCAGAGCATAGTGCTGCCGATATTTTGTTGCATCTGTCCAATAGTATTTTGTGAGAATTTTTTCCAAATGCTGATCAGTATTACACCGACGAGCAATAAACTAAAAAGGTTAATCAATTTACTAAATATCCAAGAACTTTTTAAAAACTGTTTGTAAGAAGTGACCTCCGACGGAGGCAGTTTATGCAGGGTAGTGCCAGTGATAACAGCAGCGGAGTCCATGCTCGCCTCCTGGCCGCTGGTATATTCAAAAAAACCGTTAATAGCGGCTTTTGGGCCAAGTGAAATAGTTCCGTCCTCTAAAAGCCGAACGGTGGTATTGTTGCCCACTTCCGCGTTGATATAGGCTGTTTTTGTAAAACCATATATAGAGCCGTTTACCGATCCGCTAACCGTAATATCTTTGGTAAGAAAAGAAAGCGTCCAACCAACGGAAGCGTTGCTAGAGATGGTAGCCGTGGTGGCGGCAATATTAACATTTTTGCTGACGGCATTGTTAATTTGAACGTATGTACCGCCGACGCGGACATTACCAGCCACCGGACCATTGATAGAAACGGTGTCGCCAAGGGCGATAACGTCTCCGGCTACTGCTCCATTTACCGTTATCGTACTTCCAGCCACGAGCACGTCACCGTTTACGTCTCCATCAATAGTGACGGTGTTGCCGATTCTAAAAAAGTTATCTTCGATTATTTCAGCATTGTTGACCGTAACGGTTTGAGGATAGGGTTCATCAGTAGCTGCGGCTACTGGCGTCATTGCCAGCAAGCCGAAGCTGGCTAGGGCCACTATCGAGATTAAAAAAAACAGCTTGCGCATAGTAATACATTTATTATTTATGTGTATACTATAACCCAAAAATCCTTGCCAATCAAGGTTTATGGGCAATAGAAATTAGGTTGTACCCTTGCAGCCAATTGGTACGGGAGCCTTTTTTGGTGTAATACTGCTGGGCTACTGAAAAGCCGTTTTTTCTAAAAAGACTGGCCAATTCTTTTTTTGAAAAGGCGTGAAGGTACCGCTCCGTGACCAAGCGCCCTTGCTCATCTTTCCAGGGCTTGAAGACATCGTGCAAGTCGAGCTTATTGCGGCCGATTAGTTTTTTCGCGTAAAATCGCAGGTGGAGCGGCCACCAACGCTGTTGCCACAAGTTCCAGTTTGAGAATATGAGGCAGCCTTTCGGCTTGAGTACGCGATACATTTCCTGCAATGATTGGTGGCGCAAGGAGGCGCTGGGAATATGGTGCATGGTAGCGACGCAAAAGATGACATCAAAGGCATTATCAGAAAAGGGCAACTTTCGGGTGAGGTCTCCTTCAACGAAAGTGTGGTGGGGAAAATTGATTTTAGCCTGGTTGATCAGCTTATCGCTAATGTCAAAGCCGGTATAGGAAACATTCCGCTTGAAAGCAATTTTTAAAAGCCTGCCATTACCACAACCCACATCGAGTATATGATCACCGCTGGCTACATAGCGTTTGAGCGGTTCCAGTTCGGTCCAGGGATACTGGCGGGTAGCGGAAAATTTTGATACGATGTGGTTATAATCTTTTTTAGTTTTTGCTACTATTGCCCTGGCAATCGTCTCACGCATATGGATATCAATATTACTAATAAGTATATTAATGATTTAGTAGTGCTTCGTCCCCAAACTGGTACTGAGCTTTTGGAGTATAAGCGGAGGTTGGCAAAAAAGCACCATACTACTATTATAGCCAATTCTGCAATATTAAAAAAATACCGGCAAATGTTCAAGGGCCGGCTTGATCAGAGCCTATTGCGGTTATTGCGAAAACGTGAGATACGGACCATGTCCGGTATTGCTCCAGTTACGGTGCTGACCAAGCCGTATCCCTGCCCTGGCCGCTGTGTTTACTGCCCGGCACCCAAAGGCATGCCCAAAAGCTATATTGTTTCCGAACCGGCCGCCCAGCGGGCTTTCCGTCTGCGGTTTGATCCCTACCAGCAGGTCGCCCGGCGCATCAAGGTCTTAGAAGACAACGGCCATAATGCCGATAAAATCGAACTGATAGTTTTGGGAGGGACGTGGTCGTTTTATAAAAAGCGCTACCGGGAATGGTTTATCAAGCGCTGTTTTGAAGGGGCCAATGGAAGAAAATCCAAAACGCTGATTCAAGCCCAGCGTCTCAATGAAAAAGCTAAA
Source organism: uncultured Gammaproteobacteria bacterium (assembly GCA_964549245.1). Lineage (GTDB taxonomy): Bacteria > Patescibacteriota > Patescibacteriia > UBA10025 > JAHIVO01 > CAZJUO01. The sequence goes on along the minus strand of CAZJUO010000003.1, from coordinate 4,737 downwards.
CATAGAATTATCGGCCTGTCTTTAGAAACGCGACCTGATTATGTAACTGCAGAGGAATTACTTCATATGCGCGCTTTAGGCTGTACACATGTGCAAATTGGCATCCAGTCAATTCATCAAGACGTTTTGGATTTAGTTAAGCGGGACGATACGTTAGACAATATGGCCCGTGCCACGGCATTGCTGCGTGATTTTGGTATTAAAATTACCTACCACTTAATGCCTGGCCTACCTGGCTCTACGCCCGCTAAGGATGTACAGGTATTTAAAAAAGTGTTTTCAGATCCAAGGTGGCAGCCGGATATGCTCAAAATTTATCCCTGTGTAGTGATAAAAAATTCTCTTTTGTATCAATGGTATAAGCAAGGGAAATACAAGTCATATTCTGATAAGGTTTTGGTTACTGTAATTAAAAAAATAAAGCAGGCAGTGCCCCCATACGTGCGTATTAATCGATTGATCCGTGATATTCCGGGGCCGGAGATTGTGGCCGGCAATATAGTTACTAATTTACGCCAGGTGCTGCACAACGAGGGGGTGGCGTGCCGCTGTATCCGCTGCCGTGAGGCCAGACAAGCGCAAGTTAAACTGAAGGAAATTGTTTTAGTTAAACGCCGGTATAAGGCTGGGCAGGGCACTGAATATTTTATTAGCTTTGAAAGTAAGGACAAGAAAAAACTTTTTGCTTTTGTGCGCCTGCGCTTACCAAATAAGACTAGGAAATTAGCAGCCTCGGTGCCGTTTGATAGTGAAACAGCTTTAATACGGGAATTGCATACCTATGGGGAGCTGATTCCAGTTGGTAAAAAAGGGAAAGCAGTTCAGCATATAGGCCTCGGCAAACGGCTGATGAAGCAGGCGGAAAGCTTAGCTGAAAAACAAGGCTATAAAAAGATGGCTGTTATCTCTGGCGTAGGAGTGAGGGAGTATTATCGTAAGCTGGGGTATTGGTTAGATAGTACCTATATGATGAAGAGGTTGTAGTATTGTGCTACCATACCCGCATTTGTCGCCCTGAATCGAAATCCTGACGAACGCCAGGGTCTATTCAGAGTTTACATGCCCCTTTCTTAGATACTGAAACAAGTTCAGTATGACAAGAAAGGGGCATTTATTCCTCAGTGGAGGTGGAGTTTTTTTGCTGCTAGTATTTGTTAATAAAGCCTGTTAATAAAGCCTTGACAGAAAGCATATCGTATGTTTATATATGAAGATATTGCTCTTTTTATGCTATAGGAATAATTTAGTGAAAATTACTAGCCAAGGAAGGAGGGGCAAATGAAGAAACAAAGTTCAAATGATGGAAATCTGTGTCTTACCAGGAAACCCAACGAGCCAATTTATGTTGAAGTAAAAGATCCGAGTGGTAGAACTATCGGGTCATGCAGGGTGCTTATCCGGTTCATTAATGGCCGTCAGGTAAACTTGGTACTTACGGGGAAGCCGGACATGTTTAAATTTCATCGGTGCCATCCGCTGTTGTCCTGCTGTGACCAGGTGATGTTTAGTTTTCCGGTAAGTTTTTTAAAAAAGTTGCGTATCATGCTAGTTGCTTGCCAGGAGTGCGGTTCGGTTTACCTTTTTCGTAATCTGCTCAATAAAGAGAGCAGAGTAAAGCTTCCAATGCTCATTGGTGATTTGTATGATATTTACGGTATACCAAAGGATATTTTAGACCGAAAAGACGTTAAAAGAGCAATAAAAGGAGCCGGTAGCCGAGCTGGAATGAAAGAAGTATGGGAGGCAATTTCGCCGTATGCCCTTGATAAGCTTTGCATAATACGCCAAGGCTAAGATAGTTATTCCGCTGTATCGGTTGGTACAGCGGTTTTTTAATTGACAAAAAATGACGTACGTTGTAATTTTAGTTAAAATAATTGAACGTTAATAACTTAAAAACAAGGAGGTAGCCATGCTACCAAAGAGAAAGTGGCAGTGCTTTGTGGGTGGTTTGCTCGGCGGAGGAGCGGGCATTTTTGTTTTCAATAGCTTTGATTTCTGGTGGTTACTAATCGCTTGCGTTATTGGTTTTACTGTCGGCTTTTTGTATCTGTCTATAGCTTGTCTGATCAGGCAAATTTTTTTCTGGCTGCATGCACCCTTTTCCGTATTGTTCAGCAGGCCCCGATATTGTATAAGCGCATTAACCGTACTGGCCGGGTTGTTTTGTTTTATTCACTGGACATCCATAGGCCAGAGTCTTTGGCAAACGGTAACGTTCGCTTATGACGGTACGGTTGTTTCGGTTTTGAAAAATATCGGGCTGGGCATAGCTCTTATTATTTTCTGGAGCTTTATATTCAGAAGTTTGGCATATTTGAAAAGGAAGCCTATCGAAGACCAGGTTCATATTATTATATCATCGATAGTGTATCCGTCGATGATCGGAGCTGCGGTTGCGGTGATAGAGATAGCCAGTAAACTTGGTGCTGATGTCAATGCTTTTTATTTTTCCATAGCTGGTTTGGGGGTAATATTGGCGAGCGTCTCTGTATTATTTGCCTCAATGAGTAGAACGTGGATTGTTCATAACCAAAAGCAAGCATTCAAAATATGCCGCGAAAGAGGACTATTTCTCTTTACGGTATGGGCGTTAGTTACCTTTTTATGGAGTTGGCTATTAGCTTGGTTTGATATGATTGTCTATGGACTTTATGGTCTAACGTATGCTTTGGCAGTATGTCTGGCAGTCGTTGTGCCAGTATCAGCAGCCAAGCTCATGCTACGTGATGCGAAAAGTTTGAAAAAAGGCGATTATTGGCTGGGTTTATTCGTCTGTCTGGCAATGACGGCGGTAAGCGCTTTGGCATATTCGTTGTTAGGGGTATTGCCCGCATCGGATAAGCTATTGCTTTTAAGCTTATCATTGGCCACCGGGGTATTTTGCGGTTTTGCTACGTTGGCGTTTCAAATGGCTGCTATGCGGAAATACGCTCAATCCGGCGGATGGCAATGTTTTATTGATACTTCATATGACGAACTAGTTGAACCATTTTTTCAGCATATTGGCCGGTATGCCCTTAAGGTGCATTTTTGGCCATGTTCATTTTATTTTCCTAAGTAAAAATGTTCCCCACTTATTTTTTTATAAGTGGCGTTTTTTATTTCTAATATTGTATTAACTTATGGTTTAATACTAAACTGCCAGGGAAGCGGCTAACTAAATGTATTTTTTATCCAGATGCCCAAGTAGTGGGTAATCACGATAACTACCACCGCAATCAATAAATGCTCACCAACGATTTTCCAGGGCGGTTCTTTTTGTTGCCTGGCTAGCACATAGCTTAGAACGCACAGCATCAGCAGGCCAATAATTACGCAAACAATTATGGCCATATTGAGTTCAAAAATAACGATGGGGATGATAAATAACAGAGCGAAGACAGCCTTGAAGCCAAAAGTCGAGATAGTGGAAGTCCAGACCTCTTTAGTAGTGTGTACGTTTTCAGACTCTTCAGAAATATGGATGCCCAAGGCGTCGGAAAAGGCATCAGCGATGGCAATAGTAATTACCCCGCCGATAACGGCTAAACGCGAACTAGTTCCAGCTTCCAGACCGACCATTAAACCCAAGGTTGTTATGATGGCGGAAGTTAGACCGAAGCTAAAGCCGACTTGTAGTGAATGCTGCATATTATTCAGTATAACTTTCTGAAATATTTTTGTATACAGTACTTGAGATTTCTGAAATGACATTTCGTAATTCCTGCGTATTATCGCCGCGGGTCATGATGCAAAGAAGATAAGGATGGTCGGGATAATAGACGATGCCGCAGTCATGGAGCTGGCGGGAGTTATTTTGAAATGAACCGGTGACGCCGTATTTATTAGCTATTTTGAGAGATGGTGGGACGCCGGCGGCGATGCCGTCATTAAACGTCACCTCACTCAAGAGTGCTAAAGCCCGTTCTGACATACTTCGATTAAGGTATGAGGAGTTATAAAGAACTCTGAATAAGGAGGCGTAATCTTTTACATTGATGAAATCTTCTGGCGTATCTTCTGTCGGCACGGTCAGCCCCAGGTCGCGGTGCGTTTGTTCGATCAATGAGTAATCAATATTATTTACTAGCAAATTAAACGAGTCATTATCCGAGTCAACGATCATGTATCGTATGAGCTCATCGATTGTATATGACGCACCATCTGCTAATGCCGTGTCATTACTGGGACTTTGAGCGGTGAAACGCAGTTCAGTGCTTAGCAGGTCGGTTTCTGTTTCCGCTGCTTTGTAGTAGGTTAGCATGACCGGCATTTTCAGTAAGCTGGCCGGTGAAAAATTTTCTTTTTCATTGATACCAAACCACGGTCCGTTGTTTAAATCACGGAAGTATACTGATATGTGATTGATAGGCTTTTCTTTTTCAGTATTGGTGACAATTTTATTAATAGAGTTTTTAATTTTCTCCAGTGATTTATTTTCCAGACTACCGTCAATTTCACATTCAAGAAGCGGATTTATGTAGGTATATCCTCCTTGGCGCACTGCCGCCGCTGACATATCAAAATAAGAATCGCTCCATTGGTCATGCACTACCCATCCTAAAATCCCCCCGATGCAAATAAGGAGGATGGCGACTAGTGAGCTTGTTTTTTTGTTAGCCATTTTATTGTATGCGTTAATTTTATACCTTTTTTTATATGAGGGTCAATAGGGCATCAAAGCAGTATAATAGGAGGAGAGTGTTTTAGGCATGGACATTTTGCACCCCCAACTTAAGGGCTTCATTAGGAGTT
>CAZJUO010000002.1:0-53724 GCA_964549245.1 uncultured Gammaproteobacteria bacterium | reverse complement strand
TCTGCCGTGGGCGTTGAAACTTGCGAGGGCTCATCCCTAGTACGAGAGGACCGGGATGGACGAACCTCTAGTCAACGAGTTGTCCTGTCTGGGGCAAAAGCTCGGTAGCTACGTTCGGTACGGATAAACGCTGAAAGCATCGAAGCGTGAAGCCGTCCTCAAGATAAGGTTTCGTTATGAGCTTCCTGGAAGACTACCAGGTTGATAGGCTCTACGTGTAAGACCCGTAAGGGTTTTAGCGGAGGAGTACTAATCAAGCCATCATTGCAACCACTAAAAGACTGCAATTGCTTGCTACGTGTTTTCCCAAATTATTAAACAAAATATGAATAAAAAAATAAACATACAACTTATTTTTGTGTTTATTCTGGTTATCGCTTTTGTCAGCATCATTCTGTATCTTACGCCGATCAAACCGTATTAAGCTTGAGACTGGAGGTATAAGAAATAATCATTTATTTTTTAACCTCTGGTGCTTCAAGCGGCAGGGTCACACCTGATCCCATTCCGAACTCAGCAGTTAAGCCTGCCTGCGCCGATGATACTGCGGGGCACACCGCGGGGAAAGTAGGCCATCGCCAGTTTATAACAAAAAGCGTTTCTAACCACTAGAGACGTTTTTTGATTTGGGAAAGCTTGCCCCGAGCGAGTAAAACGAGCCGAGGGGTAGGCCATCGCCAGTTTATATGAAAGACGCTCTTCAACTAGAAGAGTGTTGTTCCTTTACTCGAAATCCGAGTCCGCCAATGGGCGGACGAGGAAAAGGGAGACACGCATGGAGCCTGAAGCAAACATGACTCGGTCATGGGTGCGGAGGGCGAAGTGCGTGATCGCCCGTGGGAAAGCTTGCCCGGACAAAATTTAAAAATCAGTCATTATATGATAATAATGCCGCAGGCAGTATCGCATTGCTGTTACTATTACTTAATGATACACTACATTTATCATTTTTTATACAAACTACCAACAATCATAAAATCATGGAACATACGCAGATAATTATCTTGGCGGCCGGCCAAGGGACTAGGATGAATAATAATTCCCTACCCAAGGTTCTTGTTCCCCTAAACCAAAAACCAATCATCGACCATGTCATCGGGGCAATTACTAAAGCAGGCTACCCACATCAGCCCTGCATTGTTGTGGGCCATCAGGCTAATCGAGTAAAAAACCATCTGGGGGAAAAATTTACCTATGCATACCAAACGAAACAATTAGGCACCGGCCACGCTGTAGCCTGCGCCCAAAACGCGGTTGATAAACAAAAAAAATACATACTAATCTTATATGGCGACAAACCGTGTATCAGTCCAAAAACCATTAAAACAATTATCTCGCATCATGCCAAAACCAAAGCCACACTGACCATGGCCACCATTACCGTACCGCACTTCAGGGGTTGGAGAAAAAACTACTATGATTTGGGCAGAATAGTCAGAGACGAACAAGGCAATATTAATAAAATTATTGAAGTGAAAGATGCCTCCGCCCAAGAGAAAAAAATCAAGGAATTAAACCCTACCTATTTATGCTTTAATGCTTCATGGCTCTGGGGCAACATCCCCGCTTTACAAAACAACAACGCCCAAAAAGAGTATTACTTAACTGACCTTATACACAGAGCCTGCCAGCAAGGTGTAAAAATTACCTCCATAGCGGCTGAACCTATCGAGGGATTGGGCGTCAACAACCAAATACAGCTACGGTTAGCGGAAACGCTTATTGCCGCGGGATAAATCACAAAAAAATATTTCTTGACATGAGCCAATAAATACCATACACTGCTATAAACAACAATCACACAAAACGAAAAAAGCACTATCACAAATAATAAAAAAGAGGTGGGCAATGAAAGCAAAAACAGCGGTCATGTTCACGGCATTTAACGACGCGCAAACCTTGGGTCCTATGATTACATTAGTACAGCAGCATCATTGCGCCTATGCTGACGTCTGGGTAGTCAACGACGGTTCTACCGATCATACCGCCGACATTATTAAACAAAGAAATTGTACAGCAGTTACGCTGGCCGCTAACCAAGGCGTGGGAGCGGCGTATAAGGCTGGCTTTGAAGCTATTATTAATCATGGCCGATATGAGTATCTTATTAAAATCGACGCTGACGGACAACATCGGCCGGAGTTTATCATCCAACTGATACGTTTACTGCAGGCTGGCGCCAGTATAGCGGTATGTTCCAGATTTCACCCCCAATCAATCCACCAAGGAACGCCATTAGACCGCGTAGTACTGAACAACCTGTTTGCCAGAGAACTGCAAAAAACAACCGGAATGCAGATTACCGATGCCCGATCAGGTTATTTCGGAATACCCGTCTGGCTAGCCGAAAAAATTACACCAAAGCTCATCACCAAGGGGTACGGAATTCCTATGGAAATCGTTTTACGCATCTGGCAAAATAACCCCCAGGCCTTGCGACTCGAGCTTCCTCATCCAGCTCTTTATCGCGGTCACGGCAATGACCGCCGTGCCCAGCAGTACGACCAAGAAGATTTAGATAAAAAGTTACACCGCTTTATGGAAGCTTTTGCCGCGCTTATTGCCGTATATGAAGATATGGGGATTTCTGCAGATGACCTCATCAACAGCGCTCAACCGGGCATTTTGGTAAAAAACCGCAACCACTGATCCTTTCGACAAACTGCTGATTATTCAATCGGCAGTTTTTTATTTGAGAAAAGAAAATAGCAATGGTAGACTATATGTACATTTATTACACCTATGCCAAGCTATTTTACCGATTTACATTTCCACTCAAAATATTCACGGGCCGTTTCCCAGCAAATGGAACTGCCTATAATGGCCCGCTGGGCTGATATTAAAGGCATCGACGTTATTACCGTATCTGATTTTACGCACCCTGCCTGGTTTGGGCAGCTAACTAAAAAATTGCAGCAGCAGGATAACGGCCTCTATCGGCTTACAAACCGCAAGCATGCCTGCCATTTCATGCTGACTACCGAGTTAAGCTGTATCTACAAAAAAAATGACGTAGCTCGCCGTATCCACCACGTCATCATTATGCCTGATTTGGCCAGTGTGAAAAAATTTAATTCGCAGCTAGCCACAATTGGGAATATCAAATCAGACGGTCGTCCTATTCTCGGTCTCGACTCGGAAGAACTGGTAAAAATTGTTATGGATACTTCTCCCCGGGCTATGCTCATACCAGCGCACATCTGGACGCCCTGGTTTTCCATGTTTGGCTCTAAGTCCGGCTTTGACACGTTAGAAGAATGTTTTGGCGGCATGGCAAAGCATATTCATGCTATTGAAACAGGCCTTTCCTCCGATCCTCCCATGAACTGGCGCCTTTCCCAGCTTGACCGCATGTCAATCGTCTCCTTTTCAGACGCGCACTCACCAGCCAAAATGGGGCGGGAAGCCACGGTATTTAATTTAGAATCGTTAACGTATGATGCAATACTCGAAGCTATCAAGCACACTAATGACAAAAATAAAATTGACTATACAGTTGAGTTTTTTCCGGAGGAAGGTCGGTACCATTTTGACGGCCACCGCAAATGCGAAGTTCGGCTCTCACCAAACGAGACCAATAAGCATAAAGGGGTGTGCCCCAAGTGCAAGAAAAAATTGACCGTCGGCGTCCTCTATCGCGTTAATGAATTAGCCGACCGGCCGGAAGGGTACCAGCCCAAAAACCGTCCGGGGTTCAAAAGCCTAGTGCCGCTCCAAGAAATCATCGCCGCGGTCATGCAAAAAGGCGTGAATACAAAAACCGTTGTAGGTGAATATGAATCCCTGATAAAAAAGGGCCAAAATGAATTCAACATACTATTGAACATCCCCTTGGAAGAACTGCAAAAAATGACAACTCCAACAATTGCCGAAGGCATACGGCGCGTGCGTCAGGGTACTATTTCCGCACTGCCCGGCTACGACGGCGAATACGGCACCATATCCATTTTCTCTGATCAAGAACTGCGGCAAGCGGAAAAAAAGCAAACAACCCTATTTTAAAAACCATATGCTGCTTACTCTCCTCATTATTATTCTAATACTCACGGTCTCTGTCTCCATACTGTCGCTGGTAATTTTATTCGTCTTATTATATACTAAAGTGCCGTTTGTGCGCAGCCCAAAAAACCTAGTTCCTATCATTATCAAAGAAGCGAACATTACTGCCAAGGATCGCGTCTATGACCTTGGATGCGGTGATGCTGGCACTTTAATCGCTATTGAAAAGGCTGCCGGCGCTACCACGGTCGGCTTTGAAATAACCCCCCTGGCTTACTGGCGGGCCAAAATGAACATTAAAAAACAACAGGCTAAAACAACTGTATATTATAAAAATTTTTATCATGAAAATCTAAGTGAAGCTACGGTAGTTTTTTGTTTTTTAATAGACAGCGTTATGAAAAAAGTAGGAGAAAAACTCAAGGCTGATTTGAAGCCGGGAACTATGGTCCTCTCGTATGCTTTCAAAATTCCCCAATGGCAGCCTATCAAAACTGTACAGATCAAACCCCAAAATCCCAACAGTAGTATCGTATACATTTATAAACGTTAATTATCAAAACCCCAGAGCGGAGGAGTGCCGGAGTGGTTGAACGGGCCGCTCTCGCCCCGAGATTAACTCGGGGCGCCACGGGTTCATCCCGTGGCGAAAACGCATTCACATAACAATATGTACTTTGTATATCTACTACTCCTAAAAAACAATACACTATATACTGGCTTTACGACAGCACTCAAACAAAGGGTTAAACAACACCATGATGGTGAGGTAAAATCAACTAAACACTTACGGCCGTTACGACTGATTCACTATGAAGCATATATTCTCGAGGAAGATGCCAGGCGGCGAGAGAAATTCCTAAAGACAAGTGATTGTAAAAAATTCCTAAATAGACAATTATCAAGTTTTTTAAAATCAATAGGAAAGTACAAGCAAATTAAATATGAGGAATAGATGGAAGGGTGCCGGAGTGGTCGATCGGGTCGCTCTCGAAAAGCGATGTACCTGCAAGGGTACCGTGGGTTCGAATCCCACCCCTTCCGTTGAATTAATTAGCCGCTCTCGCCCCTTCTGCTTGGGGTTTGCCATGCCATCCGGCATGGCGCCCAGTCGGATGACTGGGCGAATCTCACCTCCTCCGCTCTGGGAAATTGTCTGTGCGAATCATGAAGTGAACGCAGTAAGCGTAAACTCCACCTAAACATCGAGCTTACCAAGGTACCAAAGACCTTCGCCAATTTAAAACGCGTATTACTACACATGAAAAAACCATCAATAAAAGTCACCCCCTCCTATCTCCCCCTAACCCAGCAAAGGCTGTGTTGCGTGCCGTGTGCCGTCCAATGGATTTTACTGCGCAGAAAATTGCCGATCTTTACCCAGGAGGAAATCGGCCGGGCCTTAAAACTGGTTGTACCGCCGAAATACAAACACCTCTTTCCAAAAGGCATCAAGGTGTCAGCCAAAAAACCGTTACTCGGTTACGGCTGCCAGGACTCTGATAAAGCCGGGCCGTTTAACCGTTTTTTTCGGAATAAAAAAATCCCCCTGCATGTAACCTATTATAAACGCTCTGCCACAGAAGACCCGGCTAACTTAATCCGTACGAGCCTAAAAAAGGGGCATGACGTAATGATCATTACCTTTATGTCCGCGCTTGATAAAAAGAAAAAATTCGGTCATGCTTTGTTAGTCAGTAAAATATCAAATGGAATAAAACCAAAAGTAACCGTTGGAGATCCTGATTTCTTTTCCCCGAAATTTTATCAAGTACTGTTACCCACACTATTAAAAGGTATGTCAGCAAAAATCGGTAAGGTGGAACGAGGTATTTATATTTTCGCTAAAAATTAATGCGCCTGCTCAAGGCATATAAAGATAATTATTAAGTTATTATCCTATGAATATACATAACAAAACCATAGTCGTCACCGGCGGCGGCAGCGGTATCGGCCGTGCTCTAACGTTAACCTTACTCAAACAGGGGGCCAGCGTGGCCGCGGTCGATATCAACGCACAAACTCTACAGGAGACTAAAACACTAGCTAGTAAACGCGCCAGCCGTCTGTCCACACACATCGTTAATATAACCGACAAGCAAGCAGTAGAAAAACTTCCGGAAAAAATTATAGCTGCGCACAAGGCAGTGGACGGCCTCGTTAATAATGCTGGCATTATTCAACCATTTGTCAAAATCAATGATCTGGACGAAACAGCCATCAATCGGGTAATGAATGTCAATTTCTACGGCACACTCTATATGACCAAAGCATTTTTACCGTACTTGCTTAAACGGCCCGCAGCCCATATCGTCAACGTTTCCAGTATGGGCGGCTTTTTACCCGTGCCCGGCCAAAGCGTCTATGGCGCTTCAAAAGCAGCCGTCAAATTACTGACCGAGGGATTACATGCTGAATTAGCAGATACCAACGTACACGTAACCGTCGTCTTTCCCGGAGCTACCAATACCAATATTACCGCGAATTCCGGTGTGAAAAACCCCGTAGCAAATGGCAGTACAGCCGCCAAAAGTTACAAAACCTTATCACCAGAAAAAGCTGCCCAGATAATAATCCGCGGCATAGCTAAGAATAAGGCACGGGTATTTGTGGGTAATGACTCAAAAATGATGAATTTTCTTTACCGCTTAAGCCCCGGCTTCGCCGCTCGACTGATCACCAAACAAATGAAGTCACTGCTGACTGATTAAGTGCGCCGCCATTACATTCCCATGAAAAACGTTATCGAACAACAAAACCCCCGAGATAATAAAAAACTAATTCAGGCCATCAAAGACGATGGAATGGACAAGCTACACGTTATAGCTGATTTTGACCGCACCTTGACTAAGACATTCGTCAACGGCAAAAAAATCCCCTCCCTCATCTCCATTCTGCGTGACCATAACTATTTAACCCCCAATTACCCGGCTAAAGCCAAGGCTTTGTATAAAAAATATCATGCCATGGAAATCGACCCCCGCTTGACTGACCAACAAAAACGCCAGGCTATGCGTGAGTGGTGGGACAAGCACTTCACGCTATTCAAACAGTCTGGCCTGACCAAACAAGATATTGAGCGAGCTATGACCGCTGGAAAAATCCAATTGCGGCCCGGGGCACGTGAGTTTTTTACCATATTACAGCAAAACAATATTCCTCTAGTTATTATGTCCTCCAGCGGCATCGGCGACTACTCCATAGAGGTATTTCTAAAACATAATCGGTGTTTATTAGACAATATTTTTATTATCTCCAACCGTTATAATTGGGACCAAAAGGGAAAAATGGTCGGTGTCCAAGAGCCGATTATCCATAGCTTGAATAAAAACGAAACGCTCATAAAAGACTTTCCTGTCTACCAAAAAATTAAAAACCGGCCCAATGTTATTCTGCTGGGCGATAATTTGGCCGACGTTGACATGGTCACTGGATTTAAATATAACCATCTCATTACCATCGGATTTTTGAATGATAATATCGAATTACTACTCGAACAATATAAAAAAACGTACAACGTCATACTGGCCAATGATGCTCCGATGGATTATGTGAATGCCATACTAACAACTATTATTTTCTCGCATGAGAAAAAAAGAGACAACAATTCACGCCAGGAATACCTTGAAAAAAACTAATCCCCGCTGTGCCCACCTTGGGTGGTGGGATTTAGAAGTGAGATGTGAGTCGAATTGTGTGGGATAAGAAGTGAGATTAATTACTTATCCAGTTTTTTACTAAATTATAGAGTTGCTTTCCGGAAATGTTATATACTTCTATTAAGCGGTCGCTTAAGCCCTTGGGAACGTATTGAAAATAGACGTCTCGACAAACACTCAAATGGTGAATCATCTCATTACACTCCCCAATTGCGTCATCTATATATTTTTTCCAACTTCGTTTGTAGTTTTTCTTAGCATACCCTTCGGCAAGCAAAGCTGGGGGCTTTTACAAGCGCGGCGCAACTGGCTAGCTAAATCATTTTTTTCCTCTTTGGGTAAATTCGGAACTATTATAGTTAGGACGAGTGCCATCGCCTTGTATAAATTCTGATAAACAATTAAATCCGAATAACTTTTTATTGGCATAGTAGTTATATTATTTTAAATTAGAATACTCACCTCCCAAAACCTCACTTCCCGACACGCCTCTCACAACTAACCCCCACTTCCGAAACAAAAAATCCCCAAAAATGTGGGGAGGCTTCTTACCTCTATAATATACTACTTACAATTATTCGGCAAATTACCGTTTGCCATTGAGCGACAAAAATCATACAATAACCACACTATCTATAGACTATATAATATGCCTAAAAAACTTCCAAAAAACGCCACGCGAGTTTTCCACGGCCAAATCTTTGACGTCTTTCACTGGCCTCAAAAACAGTTTGACGGCACCATACAAACATTCGAGCGGCTGCAGCGGCCTGATACAGTACAAATTCTGCCGGTATCAGGAGATAAAATTATTTTGCAAATACAGCAGCAACCCGACTGGCACAAACCCTGTATATCACTACCTGGCGGTCGCGCAGATACAGGCGAAGATAAATTGACTGCCGCCAAGCGTGAACTGCTCGAAGAAACTGGCTATACGGCTAGCGACTGGCGGCTCTGGAACAAAAACAGCCCTTACGAAAAAATAATCTGGACTATCTTTACCTATATAGCCCGCGGTTGTGAGCGTAAGCAAGACATAAAACCAGATGCTGGAGAAAAAATCACCCTCAAACCAGTCAGCTTTGACGAATTGCTTATGCTGTCAGATGAGGATGATTTCCGTGATCCGCATATAAAAAATTATTTATACAAAGCCCGACTGGATAAAAAATTCAGGCAGACTTTTTATTCATTATTATTTACTAAACCCCATGGAAAAAAATAAATTAATTAGCCACAGCCTGCTCCATTCGCTCGGCGTGGTCGTCTATATCAGCCTAGTTGCCATGCTGATGAATAACGGCAGTCGGTTGTTTGGAGAAACAGATACGCTATTGACAGCTATCTCCATGCTCATGCTCTTCACCATCTCCGCGGCTATCGTCGGCCTGTTGGTCTTTGGCCGGCCGGTGATGTGGTATCTCAACGGCCTGAAAAAGGAAGCAGTACAGTTCACACTTTATACTATCAGCTGGCTAGTAATCGAAGCCTTGCTTATCTTTATTATTCTTTTTATTATCGCTTTATGAATGCAACGCTAGAAAAAGCTACCTTTGGTGGAGGATGCTTTTGGTGTACTGAAGCAATTTTCAAGCAAGCTAAAGGCGTAACACAGGTTACCCCCGGCTATGCTGGCGGTACTGCCCCAAACCCCACCTATGAACAGGTATGTACGGGCACCACGGGCCATGCCGAAATAGTGCAAATTGAATATGATCCGAATATTATTCCTTACCAAACCCTCGTGCAAATCTTTTTCGCAACGCACGACCCTACCCAGCTCAACCGCCAGGGCAATGATATTGGCGAACAATACCGTTCGGTCATCTTTTTCCATGATGATCAGCAACGGAAAACAGCAGAAAATATTATCGCTCAATTAAAAAAAGAAAAAATATATTCCGAACCGATAGTCACGCAAATAAAACCGCTGGAGCATTTTTTCCCGGCCGAGGATTATCACCGTGACTACTTTATAAAAAATGGCGAACAACCGTATTGCCAGGCAGTCATTAGCCCAAAGCTGGCAAAATTCAGAAAAACATTTCAACAATACCTCAAATAAAAACACCCTCTGGACAACCAAACCAGCACGGGATATACTGGTAGCTGGCTATTAAGCATTAACCCTACTTCCATGCAAAAGAAAAAATTCCTCTTCGTGTCAGACGGCGCGCTGATTTCTGATATCGCCTGGCAGGTCACCAAAGAAGGGCACGAAGCTAAATATTACATCGGCGATAAAACTCAAGCTGATATTGCCGACGGATTTGTGCCAAAAACAGACGACTGGCGAAAAGAAACGGACTGGGCCGACATTATTGTTTTTGATGATGTGCTGGGCATGGGCGCCAAGGCCCACAAACTGCGCCAGCAGGGAAAGCTGGTGATTGGCGGGACTCCATACACTGATCAGCTGGAAGACGAGCGTTCCTTTGGCCAGGAGGAGCTTAAAAAAAACGGGATCAATATTTTAAACTACAAAGAGTTTACCGATTTTGACCAGGCTATAGAATACGTCAAAGGCCGTCCGGATGAATACGTTATCAAGCCCAGCGGCGAGGCGCAGAATTTGAAAAACCTGCTGTTTGTGGGCATGGAAAAAGACGGCGGTGACGTATTAAGAGTTCTGGAGGCTTACCGTCGGGTCTGGTCAAATAAAATCAAGGTTTTTCAGCTGCAGCGTAAAGTCACCGGTGTGGAAGTGGCTGTCGGCGCTTTTTTTAATGGGCGGCAATTCATTTATCCGATCAACATCAACTTTGAGCACAAAAAATTATTTCCAGGCAATATCGGCCCCGCTACCGGCGAAATGGGCACCAGTATGTTCTGGTCAGGGCCCAATAAGCTTTTTAACAGTACGCTAAAAAAACTGGAACCGCGGCTAGCCCAAGAAAAATACGTTGGCTATATCGACTTAAACTGCATCGTCAATGGCTATGGCATCTATCCTTTGGAATTTACCGCCCGTTTTGGCTACCCCACTATCAGCATCCAGCAAGAAAGCATGATCACCCCGATTGGCGAATTTCTATATAAACTGGCTTCGGGCGAAGCGTTTGATTTTAAAGTACGCAAGGGCTTCCAAGTGGGGGTGCGCGTGGTCGTCCCGCCCTACCCGTTTCACGACAAAAAAACCTTTGACGTGTACTCCAAAGACGTAGTTATTGTTTTCAAAGGTAAAAACTACGACGGCATCCACATCGAAGATGTCAAGCTGGTAAACGGCGAGTGGACCTTAACTGGCCTGGCCGGCGTGGCCCTGATCGTGGTTGGGCAAGGCGTAACTATGAAGCAAGCCAAAGAGCAAGCTTACCATCGCATTAAAAACATACTAATTCCCAATATGTATTACCGGACTGACATTGGTGACCTATGGATGGAAAATAGCGACAAGCTTCACAACTGGGGATATTTAAGGGAAGCATAAATGTTCCTGATGCGTGGCCGCACTCTTATATCCTCTACCAAAGACTAACGGCTGCCTTGATCCGCTGCCTTTTTATTAAGCCGTAAAAAGCTATACAATACCGGCGCTACAAGCAATAGCCCCGCCGATATTTTGAAAGCTGCGTTAATATCGTATATATCCGCCAGCCAACCGATAAAAGGGGCCGCGGCAAAAATCCCCAACTCCCCGAAAAAACTCCATAACGAAACCATAGTCGCCCGCTGGCTAGAACCAACGCCCTGGTTGAGCAAGGCGTTGATAACCACGTGACGGACGCCAAAAAACAAGGCTGGCACCGCATACAACAGGGCAGCCCAATACTGCCAAACCTGCGTAGCCGCAAAAAATAATACCGGAGTTACAGCGCCAATCACGAGTAAAATTTTCTTTCGGCCGATCTTTAAACCGATTTCATGCCCGTAAAATTCCCCCAAGGCAATCAAAGCCGTAACCGCCGCGGTGGCATAGCCGATAACTTCAATGGGAACTTTTTTAAATTCTAGAAATAACGCGCCCATCATTAAAACATTTTCACCAAAACCAAAAACAATAAAAGCAGAAACAAATAATAACACAAAGTTCCTCACCGAAAAAGCAAAGCGGGCAGTCTGCACCATATGGCGGAATATGTTTTTGTGTGTTGCTTTTTGGTAAACGGGCTCTTGTAAAAACAAAACGATAATCGTGGATATGACTAACGGCACAAAACTTAACCAAATAGGAAATCGTAAATCCATGGCCGCCGTATGCCCGCCAATTAATGACCCTACAGTTGCTCCGATAGTCCACATAGCATAATACGTGCCAATGGTTTTTTCGTATTTTTGTTCCTGGCCAGCTTCCTGCAACGAATCATATATCAAAGCGCTGTCCGAGCCGCTAACCAAACTCCGGGCAAAGGATGACAGCAGGGCATATACTATAAACATCAACATGTTTCCCCCAATTGCTAAAAAGACCAAACCGAGCAGTACGACGGCATTGCCTAATACTATGGTTTTCTTGCGGCCAAATAAATCTGCCAAAGCCCCCGATGGCACTTCAAACAGCACAATGCCCAATGCCTCCACCGAATAAATAATGGCTACATTGGTCAAGGAAAAAAGACTTTGCTCATAGTACAAAGCCAACACCGGCAAAAAAAACAGCATGCCGCCGAAAATGAACGACCAATACATAAGTTTTACGTTTCGAGGTTTATTTGCCATTGTTTGCTCCATAGATAATAGTATTGTATCATAAAAGAGCTTGGTCACTGTTTACCAGGCAATATATTGCTAATGCCAAGATCTTATTTCCATAAAAAAGGAGGATAAGTAGGGCATTATGAAATCTGTACATTTCTTGGTGGTCTTCGCCTAAAGCAATGATCGCGAGAACCTGCCGGAGTATTGTTTCGCGCTATACCCGGGTCAGCGGAAAAATGGCGTAGCTGAAGCAGACAGCACCACCCCATGAATTTTGTAAAAACTGCAAGCGCGGATAAAACTCCAGCCTGGCGTAGTAGTCAGCAGCTGGGGTTTTTTATATGAAGCTAATTCCGCACTACCAATTGCTGATTATTAGTTGCTAGTCACCAACACTCACACCGCGATATCACGCTTGTTAAACCACCAGGCTCCGGCAATGGCAAACGCTATCGCACAGCAGCAAAACACAATAATCGAAGTAGTGCCAATAGTGTTAAAAATTAATGCCCCTGTAGTATCCAAATAGTGGAAAAAGGAAGCGAATTTGATATAGTCAATGCTTTCTTTGATCAGGGCAATAGTGTTCATTATATACATACCGACCATTAAACTGCCAATAATCATATAAACCCGGCTGCGTTCTGAAAAGATGGCCGAGAAAAACAGGGCCACGCTAAGGATGGCCATACCAAACAAAAAAGTAATGATCGACAGCTTTACCACGTTGGAAAAATCAATATTTATATCATACAGAGCGGCCAACGGAAAAACCGAAAAAACGGAGAATACAGTAAAAAAGAATAAGCTGACCAGACCGACAAGATAGCGCCCAAAGAATATCTTTAACCTCGAAACGGGCCGGGACAATGTTATCTCGATCGAACCTTTTTCTATTTCTCCGGCGATTACCGTACCGGCAATGGCTACCAGCAGGAGAATAACCATCAAGGGCCAGGTGGCGCTATATTGTTTGGCTGCTAAAAAACCTTCCACGGTAGTAAAGCTTTCGCTATCTACCCCAAAAGCGTTCATAAAATTTTCAGGCAACCCTTCCACCAAAGCCATCATGCCCTCGGCCTGCTCCTGGATCAACGGATACATAGCGATGAAAATCCACAACAGCAGCAAGCCAGTCAGGCAATAAACCACCAGGGATATTTTTCGGTCTTTTAGGATTCTTAAAAAGATAGTGCCCATATTTTTAGATAGCCATGTCACGCCTATTAAACCAATATGCACCGACTGCTGTACACAGTACCGCTACCGCGACAAAAAGAATAATATTGGTAGTGTCCAGGGTATTTTCCAACAAAGCCTGGTTATAATCGTAATAATAGAAAAATGAAAAATACTTTACATTTTCCCACTTGTCACTGATGGAGGAAATTATCTGCAATACATACATACCCACCATCATACCGCCCATGATCATATAGACCCGGCTGCGTTCTGTAAAGATGGCCGAGAGCATCAAAGCCATGCTGAAGATAGCCCAGCCAAAAACCAAGCAGAGTGCAGAAATTGACACAAAATTGGCCAGGTTATAGTCAACACCATGCAGTTCTCCCAAGGGTACAATCATCAGCGTTGAAGCAATAATAAAAACCACCAAACCAAATAATCCGGTGAGATATCTTGAGAAAAATATCCCTATACGGGATACCGGTCGGGACAGCAGAATTTCCGCTGTACCGCGCTCCACTTCACCGGCCAGGCCTACACCGGCAATGGCTACCAGCATAAAGGTGATGAGTATGGGCACCATCAGGCTATACTGTTCAATAGCCAGAAAATTTTCAATATTGGAAAAGCTAGCCTGGGAAATGGGAAACATTTCCATAAAGGCATCGGGGTAGCCTTCCATCAGCGTCAAGATACTTTCTCCCAGATCCTGCATGGAGGGAAACATCAATATATACAGCCAGAGCAGTGCTACGCCGGCCGCACTAAAAATAATTATTGAGTATTTTCTGTCTTTAATTTGTCTCCAAAATATTTTTAGCATATATTTATTCGTAAAATTCTAAGAATATATCCTCGAGCGAAGCGTGCTCTATTTGCAGATCTCTCAAATTAAATTCGCTAAGCTTTTTAACCAGGGGGTTTATATCGCCCTTGGCGCTCAAGATCAGCCCCTCATTAATTTCCTTGGTGACCTGCACATTATCCATAGCAAAAGCTTGCCTGTCGAATGCACCTTTGAAAAAAGCAGTAATGGTATAGAGGCGCTTTTCCTTAAGGTTTTTTATGCTCTCCGTGGCAACCATCTTGCCTTTTTTAATAATACCTACCCGGCTGCAAACCCGGTCTACTTCAGCCAGGTTGTGCGAGGACATAAAAACCGTAGTGCCCTGCTTAGCCACCTCCTCAATCAGCTCATACATAGTGTTTTGCAACAGCGGATCCAGGGCATTGGTCGGCTCGTCCATGATCAGCACTGCGGGCTTGGTCATAAAAGCCATGACAATGCCCAGCTTTTGGCGGTTGCCAGAAGAGAGTGATTTTACCTTTAGCGCGGGATTAAAACCAAACCGATCGCATATTTCCTTGGCCATATCGTGGTCTCCATTCAAGCTTTTGACAAAGTCAATATGGTCTTGTCCGGTCCACTTTTTATAGAGTTTTAATTCGCCGGAAAGATAGCCGATTTTTTTCTTCAGTTCCACAGAATCTTTTTGGGCGTCTTTCCCCAGTATGGCGATACTGCCGCCGGTCGGCCGGATAAAATCCATCATGCAGCGGATAGTGGTAGTTTTGCCCG
The DNA here is from genome assembly GCA_964549245.1 of uncultured Gammaproteobacteria bacterium. Classification (GTDB taxonomy): domain Bacteria; phylum Patescibacteriota; class Patescibacteriia; order UBA10025; family JAHIVO01; genus CAZJUO01. The sequence continues at coordinate 38,661 of CAZJUO010000002.1, read as the reverse complement.
CTCCGTTGGGACCCAGAAAGCCGAATATCTCGCCTTGTTCCACGGAAAAAGAGACGTCGTCGACCGCCTTGGTCTTGCCAAAATATTTTTTTAGATTTTTTACTTCAATAACGCTCATATCTTTGTTAAAAATAATTATTTATTCTTTATACCATTAAATAATAGATTGGTGAAGTGTTTTGCAAAATCTCTCATTTCTTTATCGGTAATGTTGTCTTTCCAGCGGATAACCCCATACCCCTTGATTTGGTAGGCGATAGTCAGGCAGATCTGCCGCGGATCTACTCGCCTAATTTCTTGATGGCGAATGCCTTGCTGAATAACGTGGGTGATGGTACTAAAGTATTTATTGAGTATTTCATTCCTGATTTCATAAATCTTCATCAATGTCTTGTCTAGCTTGATTTCGTTTTCAAAGTCACCCCAGAAAGAAGTAGCAAAATGCCGTCCGTTTTTGAAAGTTATGTAAATAATTTTTTCCAGGGCCTTTTTCGTGTCCAAACCCTTAATACTAGTTTGGGATTTTTTATTGATATCGTCGGATAATTTCAGCAGTAGGCTGGCGATAATTTCTTTTTTGTTCTGAAAATAATAATAAATTACCGACTGGGCAATGCCGGCCTTTTTGGCAATATTTCTCATGGACAGAGCTTGATACCCCCCCTGCTCCAGGATTTGGAAAGCTGAATCGACTATTTTTTGCCTGGTTATTTTTTCCTGTTTAGCCATAGAACGCTTGTTCTAGATTATATAATAATTATAGAACAGGTGTTCTATATATGTCAAACTTCCCTAGGGCGCAAGAGCCGATCCCCCGCTATTGCCCTTTTTACCGATATATACTATTTTAAAACAAGGTTCTTTCTGGGCAAATCTGCAAAACAGCCCACTAAAAAACCTAAACAACGCACCTTACCATAAGGAGGAATTTATGAAAGGGGCACTAAGCATCTTGCTCTTGCTAATATTGGCATTGTTTATCAGCAATTGCTGCAATCCCACAGGACCGCGTGATAAGGACATGCCAATTTGTTTTTTGGAGCCGGCCAGTATTCTGGCTACGATGAATAGTAACGGCACGCACCCAGATACGCAGCTAATCCATAAGTATGATTACGTCTTGGGGAGGTTGGACTCATTTCTTATTAACAGCGATCGGACAGGAACGTATACTATTCCTATCGGCGGCCATAAAAAACTTTTTGTCCATGACGTTTATCCAGTGGCACCAGTAAGTTTGCATGGGATACGGATTTGTTTTAATTTTTCTAAAGACAGCATCCCGATAGTGGTAACGAATGAGCTGAAGAGATACAAAGAGCTCGAACCCTTGGCGCCGGACCGAATCGATACAGTGGCCTGGACACATTATCCCAATACCGGGTGTGCCTTTGAACTGCATTTTGATGAAAAGATAAACCCGGCTCACATGGCCCGTGAATATGTAAAAACGCAAGGGTTTGAATACTTGCCTGGCTACCACCACGTTGAGCCGCTTACGGTCCGAAATCCGGACGGGGACTCCTGGTGCTTCGATGATCCAAATCCAACCTTTCGCTGGTCTGACGGATCAAATATTTTTATGGCGCAACGAAACCACGATGAAATGATTGTGGTAATCCAGGTTACCTGGGGATATTTGACTTGCTATTGTTATGAATTTCGCGAGCTTTTTGTTTTTAATGTTCCGCTTTGGGACAAAATTGAGCTCCTCGGCCGTTATTTTGACGTACAGCCCGATCCGCTATTTTATGGCCAGGAATATGAACTGCTGAAACGGCTTGGCATTGATGCTATTCGTTTGAATCATTATCAAATGATCAATAACATTCAGCAACTATAACTTTGTTTGCCCTTTCCGCCGCACTATAGATGGTGCGGTTTTTTTATTGACAGCTGGGCTAATCTTAGCTACTATTAATAACTTAACTAAAAATAAAAACAGTACCTAACAAAATAACCATTATTACACAACGGAGGTAAACTTTGAGCATACAACTTATCACAGGAACCGATCTGAAGCATTGCGCCAACTGGCAAATCGAGGGTGCCCTACGCATGCTGACCAACAACATCGTCCAGGGCGCGGTACCCGAAGAACTGATTATTTACGGCGGCCGGGGCAAAGCGGCTCGCAATTGGGCCTGCTACCACGCCATTGTCAAAGCGCTGAAAAGCTTAAAAGCGTATGAAACGCTTTTAATTCAGAGCGGGAAACCGGTCGGGGTAGTACAAACCCACCAAAACGCACCGCGCGTACTTATCGTCAATTCCATGCTGGTCCCCCGCTGGGCCAACGATGAAACGTTCTGGCCCCTTGAAGAAGCGGGCATGACTATGTACGGGCAGATGACTGCCGGCTCCTGGGCTTTCATCGGACAGCAGGGCATCATGCAAGGCACCTATGAAACCTTTGCCGCGGCCGGAGCTAAACCGGGCACTTGGCTATTATCATCAGGGCTCGGGAATATGGGCGGGGCTCAAGCACCAGCAGGAAAAATGTGCGGAGCCGCTACATTAATCGTTGAAATTAACCCCTCAAAAATCAAACGCTGTCAGGATGAAGGATGGATTGACGAAGCTTACACCGACATTGAACAAGCGGTACAGCGGGCCTATCAAGCGAAAGGCGGAAAGGAAGCGATCGCCATTGCCCTCCAGGCAAACATGGTAGATGTGCTTGACCACTTACTGACCAATAATATCATACCGGATATTGTTACCGACCAAACCGCGGCCCATGATTTGATGAAAGGCTATTTCCCCGAAGGCATAAGCTTTGAAAAGGCACTCGCTTTGCGGGAAGACGATCCGGAAGAATTCCTCAAGCTATGCCAGGAATCCACCGCTGTGCATGTCAACTATTTACTGGAAATGCAAAATCGTGGTGCTACCGTCTTTGACTATGGCAACGGCATCCGTTTCCATGCCCAGGATCAGGGAGTAGCCAACGCCTTTAATATCAAAGGTTTTGTCCCGCTCTATATCCGTCCGCTTTTCTGCCAGGGCCGTGGACCGTTCCGGGTTGCCGCTTTATCCGGCGATCCTGCCGATATTGCTGTCGTTGACAAAATCCTTCTCCGGCTGTTTTCGGAAAATGAGATGCTCCGTAACTGGATCACCAAAGCGCAGTCATTTATCGATTTTTCTAAACTACCGGGCTTGCCCGCGCGGGTCTGCTGGCTGGGCATGGGTGAACGCGCCCAAGCGGTAAAGGAGATCTGGCAAGCTATCGTGGACGGTGATATATCAGCGCCTATCTGGGTTGGCCGTGATCACCTTGATTGCGGATCAGTAGCTTCGCCGGGCCGTGAAACAGAAGGCATGAAGGACGGCAGTGACCCTGTTGCTGACTGGGCCGTGCTCAATGCTCTGCTCAATGCGGTAAGCGGCGCTACCTGGGTTAGTGTCCATGATGGCGGTGGCGTCGGAATTGGTAAAGCGCTTCACGCCGGACAATGTTTTGTCATTACTGATGATACTTCCTGCCTGGATAGAGCCAGACGCGTCTTTACCAACGATCCGGGAATTGGGGTGATCCGCCACGCTGATGCCGGATATGAAGCGGCTATTAATACCGCTCGCGCACACGACGATAAAATCAAAATGCCGATGCTTGATATTGGCTACGAATAAATCGGCATTTCCTATCGATATACCGGTATTGTTTATACAATACCGGTTTTTTATTTCTTTTTAGCCAATTTTAAGCTAAAATATACAATAGATAGTAATTATTATTATAAACAAACAATATGAACACTACATTAAAACCAGCCCTGCCGATCGTGCTCTGGATATTTGGCATTATCATTCTGGTAACTGCGGTAGTGGCCGTATATCTAATCATGGCCAACGGCCAACCATCAGTCAGCGAAAATGCGAATAAGCAAGTAACTAACACCAATACCACAACAGCTGATAACAATGATTTTGTAGACTCTATTACTATACCAACTGCGCTGGCCGCTACGTTTGCCGAATATCAACCGGTCTCGGTAAGCACGACCCCCCAAGTGCCGTCTTTCACCGTGGCGGCTGATTTTGCCAATGTAGACAACAAGGATCAGGTTACTTACCTGCTTTCCAACGCTGAAGCAAAACAAAAACTACTGCAAAATAATTTCATAGTGCAGAGCGGATCGTACGACGAATTCTACCCATTATACGAAGGGCACCGCTACAATTACACGCCCAGCTTTATTACGGTTGATTCATTTTTGCATAATTACCACCTCTTATTCGATCATCTGCTACGGAAAGCGGAGGAAAATTATCTTATCGATACATTACAGGAACTAAATTCCTCTATGCTAGCTGCCGCCCAGGAACAATATGTAGCATTAAAAAATACGGAATGGGAAAATGCGGCGCGTAGAAATATAGCCTTTTTTACAATCGCCAGCGTGCTGCTCGATGACACGGTAACCATTCCTGAAATTGTAAAAACAGAAGTGGAACAAGAATTAGAATATATTGAAGCTCACGACACGCTCCACGACGCAGTAGTGATTAATATGGGCCAGGATGCCGGCGTACAGCTGCCCACTCCCCAAGGCATGCTGTCAGTAGAATTGCTCAAAGAAGATTACTCCCAGTATATTCCGCGCGGCCACTATGACCGCTCTGAAGAGCTATCCGACTATTTCAAATCAATGATGTGGCTTGGACGGATGACGTTCCGCTTAAAAAGTGCTGACGAAACAGCTTCAGCGGCTTTGATCACCCGACTGCTCATGGATGATACCCGAGCGGCGCTTTGGGACGCTATTTACGAACCGACAAACTTTTTTGTCGGCAAAAGTGACGATATCACCTACTATGATTTGAAAACGTTATTAACCAATGCATATGGAGATGCGCCCACCGCTTTGGAACTGGCACAAAATACTGCCGCTTTTGACAGTTTTTATGCCGCCGCGCGAAAGCTCGATCCGCCGCAAATCAACTCAATCCCCATTTTTCAGCCATCCATCCAGCCTGACCGTGAGACGGAAATAAAAGGTTTTCGATTTATGGGCCAGCGCTTCACCATCGACGCTTCGATAATGCAGCGCCTCGTTTGCCGGGACGTTGGGAATTTGCACGGCACTATGGATTGCGGCGGCACGGTGCCTGATTCGCGCATGCTGCCCAAAGGCCTGGATATTACCGCCGCTATGGGCTCACAAGAGGCATATGCTATCCTTGACGCGGATGGCGAAACAAAATACCTGCGCTACCCTGAAAATATGAAGCTTCTCCAAGACTATGTCGATGAACTGGACACCTCCGTCTGGACCCAAAATCTGTACTGGGGTTGGCTGTACGCACTCAAGCCATTGACCACCCCGGCTACCGACGGCTACCCCACTTTTATGCAAAATACCGCCTGGGTACGCAAAGACCTTAATTCGTATTTAGGAAGCTGGACCGAATTAAAACACGATACCATTCTCTATGCCAAGCAGGTCTACGCCGAACTGGGAGCCGGCCCGCCGCCCCAATTCGATGACCGAGGCTATGTAGAGCCGCGCCCCGAAGTCTTTGCCCGGTTGGCTGCGCTTATTAAAATGACCAAAGAAGGCTTATCCATACGCGACCTCATTTCTGAAGATATGGCAACCAGCTTGTCCAATATGGAAACCCTGGCTACCCAGCTGAAAACCATTGCCGAAAAAGAATTGAATAACGAATCCCGCACTGAAGAAGAATACGAACTGATCCGTTCGTATGGCGGTCAACTGGAACATTTTTGGCTCGACGTCCACCAGGAGGACATGGAACAAAGCGGGCAATACCAAGATGAATACCTGCACAACAACCCGGCGGCTATCGTAGCGGACGTAGCCACTGATCCTAACGGCACCGTATTGGAAGAAGGGGTAGGAAAAATTGATACTATCTATGTATTGGTTGAAGTAGAAGGAGTGGTAAAAATAGCCCAGGGTGGTGTTTTTTCCTACTACGAATTTCCCTGGCAGCTATCAGACCGCCTGACTGATGAAAAATGGCGTGAACTGTTGCTCTCGGATGACGCTCCAGAACGTCCCGACTGGACCGCCTCGTTTTTAGCAAATAACTAAGTATCCGTGATCAAGTATTTTATTCCAGTGACCGTAACTATTAGTACCCTAGCGCTGCTCTGTTCAGCGGTTACCTACGCAAATGCAAAATTTAATAACGCAGACACTGCATTTATAACCTTTGCTTCACAGCGCACTAACCATCAAGAGCAGTCAATTGATCTGACACAGGACGCCAACCCCGAACACCTTTCTCTGCACAATGGCCGGCTTAGCGTATATGACCGCGGTGCGCGACTGTGGCAATCGCCTGATAACTGGTGGATCGATGCTTTTACCATAGCCGATGCCACCTATGACGGCCAACTAAACCTGGTTTTATCCCTTTGGAAAAAAGGTGACTACGGCCCCTCACAGCCATTCTGGGAAACGGAAAACGATACTAGTATAAAAAACCATCTCTTTGTGTATGAATATAGCAATCATCAGCTACAGCAAGTCTGGGGTTCGTCGAACTTGTCGCGACCAAACTGCGAGATAGCTTTCAACGACATCGACCAGGATGGCCAGCAAGAACTCCTCGTTATTGAGGGGTCATACGCTGACTCAGATAACTGCCATGGAACGCATGTGGCAATTTGGCAATGGAACCAATGGGGATTTTTTAATGAGTGGCGCAGCGAGGCAGGCTCTTACCATACCATCGATTCACTGCTCCCCTTTATACAAAAGCAATATTTATTATAATAATTAAAAACTATAACTATGGAAAATCAACAACCCGCAAAGAAAAAATCGCCCCTGATCTGGATCGCCGTAGTAGTTATACTGCTGGTCGGTGGAGCGGCGGTGGTTTATTTTGTGATGAGCGGAGACGAAAATACGAACACCAACCAAACTGCCACTGATACGAATACTGCCGCCAGCACAACCAATACAGCCTCGTCCAACACCAGCGGCCCTGCCGAAGAAGATTCATACGCTGACCTGATGAAGTACGACGGAACTGAAATTTCCATCGCCTCTACCGACGGCAAAGTGGAAGGATCGGTAGCTATCCAGATCGATACCAATGAGGAATACCCGATTTATGTACTCTATTTCATGAAAGTAAACGACCCACTGCCAAAAGTGGCGCCAGCTACCAGCGAATTAAGTGATGATTATTATTACGTGGCCAGCCACGGCAATGCGGATACGATTCGGGATACGGGCAGTGCCGGAGCTTTGTCCATGGCCTTTTGCAACACGGACGCTATGCCGGACGTGTTGGCTGTAGCCGACACCCGCAGTATTATGCTGGACCTGTACGAAGGGTGTGACGCCCAGTATGACCCCTGGCATGAAATCGGCACTTTCTATTATATCTACGCTACATACTTAAACAGCGACACCTTTGATTATCAAGCCATCACGGACAAGGACACTTTAGCGGTTTTTGATGAAGGCGATTTTTATATAGCCGACGCAGAAACAGGCGGCTGGGGAGCTGATTTGGATACGGTGGTCAGTCAAGGGAATATCGTTGCCCAATACACCCTTACCTATACTGAATAATAAGTAATAAAATTATATGTCTATTACTTTATTTATTGCCGTTGCCATACTGGTATTACTAAGCATTCTACTGGTAGCTTTAACCTTAAAGAAAAAACAATCACCTGCCGAGCCCTCGTCTGCAGAGCAAGCTGCCCAACCCCTGCCCAAAAAAACGCGCTGGCTGGTCTGGCTGATCGGTATTGCCGTAGTAGCCTTGTCGGTAGTAATTATCATTATTCAAATAGCTGATGACCCGGAAGCGGCGCAAGATGTCGGTTCGAGCGTGGTTATATTTGCTCCTATTTGGGCGGCTATTTTCATTCCGGCTTTTGCCAGCCGCACCAAACGGGAATCATTGCGCACGAACAATAAAGTATTGCTGGGAATTACCATTGCCGGGCTGGTTTTGCTGGCTATTGGGATTATCGCTTTTTTTATGGTGAATAAATAAAAATTTAATAACTCGCTTTTTGTTTAATGAAAATTACTTATTTTGTCCACGGCACCACCACTGATAATAAAAAAGATCTAGCCACCGGCTGGCTACCTGGCAAATTATCATTTCTCGGCATTCAACAATCAAAAGAGTTGGGCCAACTGGTTGATGTAAAACAATTTTCCGCTATCTTTTGTTCTGATCTAAAACGAGCCGTTGACTCCGCGACTTTGGCGTTTGGCAAAAAAGTTATTCCAGACAAACGTCTACGAGAAGTTAATTACGGCCTATGGAACGGCAAATCATACCACTTTAAAAACCACCTGGAGCGCTTTATCGGCCAACCGTTTCCCCAAGGTGAATCCTACCGGGATGTCGAAAGGCGAATAAAAAGTTATCTCGAACAAACAAAACAGCAATTCGGTAATAACAACATCGCTATTGTCGCCCACCAGGCTCCGCAGCTTGCCCTGGAGGTAATTTGCCATAAAAAAACATGGCCCCAAGCTATAGCCGAAGACTGGCGAACGACAGGCAGCTGGCAACCAGGCTGGGATTATCATTACTAACTACCACAACCTGAAAAACATTTTGATTGGCCTACAACTATCATTACTTTTCTGTAACGAATAAAGGTTAAGGTCGAGCTTTCGAAATAATAAAACCGTACTTTTGGTAAGTACGGTTTTTTGATCGTATTGCTTAAAGAACATGAAAAATCCACTGTAAGAATCCGGCAATAAAGGCGCTGATCGGTATAGTTATGATCCAAGCGCCGACCATATTTTTTCCCACTTCCCAGTTGGCGGCACTAACCCTTTCAGCGGCGGTAGTGCCCATGACCGTACTGGAAATCGCATGTGAAGTACTAATAGGCACTCCCAGTAGTGACATGAAAAAAATAACACCGCCTGCTGCGGTTTGTGCGGAAAATCCTTTCACAGGCATGGGCTCTTGGCTGGAAAGCTTGTTTACAATAGTGCGGATGATGCGCCAGCCCCCAAAAACAGTACCCAGGCCCATTGCCCCCGCGCACAAAATTCTGATAGTCATCGGCACGTGAAAAGAGTCTATGGCGCCATAACTAAGTAGCGCAATGGTAATGATGCCCATGGCATTTTGGGCATCGTTCATCCCATGCGAGAAACTCATCCAACCGGCGGAAATAATCTGCAGTTTTTTAAAATGGCGGTTGATCGGCCGCTTTTTTACCCGCAACCATTGTAACGGCCAAACAATAAGCACGATCAATACCAAGCCGGCCAAAAATCCGGCGATAGGCGCCAAAAACATCGCCACGACGATTTTCGCAATACCCGAAAAAATTAGCACTCCGGTATTAATATTGCTGGCCACCAGCGCGCTGCCGATCAACCCCCCAACCAAAGCATGCGTTGACGAAGAAGGCAGTCCTTTCCACCAGGTGATAAGATTCCAGATAATCGCCCCCAGCAGCGCGAAAATCAGCATCGGTATAGTCACTATTCCTGAATGCACTACCCCCTTGCCTATAGTATAAGCAACAGCCGTGTGCGACAGCGCCCCGATGAAGTTAAAAACCGTCGCCAAGACAATCGCGCTGCGTGGTGACAGGGCATGGCTGGCGATGCTTGTCCCGATTGCATTAGCGGCATCATGGAAACCGTTAATGAAATCATAGCTTAAGGCTGCTGCGATAACCAATAAGAGCAATAGAAGATCAGACATTTTTTGAAATCACCCCCCTCACCAAAAAGGTAACTTGGCGTAATGTATCCGTTGTCTTTTCCAATCTAGTGATTACTTTATCGATTGCTATCGCTCGATTCTGCATCTGGATCGTCTGACTGATGAGATCAATTACTCTCTGCGCGCCTTTAAGAGTTTTGAGTACGGATCCCATTTTACTTAACTGTCGCGCCGCTTCTTCAACCTCAAGGTAAAACTTGGGAATGCCTTTTTTGTTAATCACGTCCGCCAAATGTTCCAATTCCCTCATCTCTCCATATAAATCAATTGGGTGTTCAAATTTTTCCAGCGCCGGAACGATAGCATGAATTTTCATACTGGCTTTGACCACGATCTCCGTAATGCTAATAATTTCTGAAGGCGGCATTTCGATTTTATATTCTATGAAGTCGTCCGCAGCCCCTTCTATCCCGTCAACAATATCATCGAGTAGCCGTGAAATATCAAGTATGTCCGCTGAAATAAAAGGAGGAATTAAAGAATCTTCGCAGGCACTTTTAATCCTGGTCAGGATATCGTCAGCTTCAGATTCAATTCGTTTAATTTTTTTATGCAATTGTTGTTGCGTTTCCGTTTCATGGCAGTCGATCAGCTGCTGAAACAGTTGGGCAATTTCTTCAATTTTCTGTACTTGTTCTCTGAACAAAGCAGAGAATTCACGGTTATTTGACGGCAAAAACTTCAATTTCCGTAATCCTTTCAGCATTATTTCTCCTTTCAAAGAAGCTGTGTTTGTTTTAAAATTACTTTACCATAGCACTATAATGTTTAAGTGTCAAAAAGCAACCGCTTTTTCCGAAAGAATCATAAGCAACAACAATATAGCCGAAACCCGTTATGCCTTTTACACAGGGTTCTTTTTATCTTTTAAAATATGATACAATGTAAACAGCCAAACTAACAATAATTATGCCGGAAATAAGCATTTATAAAAAAATAAAAAACGACTTTGGCTGGGAATACACGGTGCGATTAACGGAAAAAGAGCGTCATACCGAGCACCTAGTAAGCGTGCCGTTAACCACTGCCCAGCGCCTAACCGGCAATGATGATGATCCTGACGATTTGGTGATCCATTCGTTTGAATTCTTGTTAGCCCACGAGCCAAAAGAATCCATTCTGCCGAAATTTGATATTGAAAGCATTGGGCAGTATTTTCCTGATTGGGAGCAAACTATATTACAGCCAAAATAAAAAAGGCGATAAAATGCGTAGTATCCCCACCTCGTTAGTAACCCTCACCGCCTGAATAAGCCCACATAGCTTAATTCATAATCAATACAATACGCATTTATCGCCAAGTATGTGATATATATCACATGAAAGGGTATACCTAGCTTATAGTATTATTATCATTTTGTAAAGCCCGCCAAACGCATGACCGACTATACCATCATCTCCCGCTTCCGCAACAAAAAGCAGTGCGAATATCTTATTGAGCAACTAAAACAGCGCGGCAAAACGTGTTATAGTTTTTGTGATACCCCGGCTGATCCTGATCGGCCAACCGCACCTCCGGAAGAACAGATGAAAAAATTCGAACAGGTTCAGGATTTTTATAATGATTCCTACTTCAAATACGTTTTTCAAAAAGACCTCCAGGGATTAAAAAATGCCAAAGCGGTAATTGTGCTTCTGCCGGCCGGTACTTCTACTCATATCGAAGCGGGAATAGCCTATGGCTTAGGAAAAAAATTAATTCTCATTGGCCGTCCTGAAAAAGCCGAAAGCCTTTACCTGATTTTCCAGGAACGGTACAATACAATTGAAAAATTTTTACAAACTATATAAAAACTATGAATAAAAAAACAATTATTATTCTGGTAGTTATAATCATCATTGGGGCAGGAATTTTTTTCTTCCCCCGAAAAAGCGGTTCGGGCGGTACCTGCGCTGGGTGCGAAATAAAATCGTGCGATTGCTTGGGCTTTGAACACAGTATGCTCGCCATCGGACCGGTCGACGTAACCTGTTATGGCATCCCTTACAATTGCACTACCGAGCAAATCACTACAAGTAACAGCAACACCAACCAAAAAACCGTCCAACAAGATTCTAATATGTTTAACTGGTCTGCCATGAATGAAGGACCCTACCGCGATAAAGTAACGTATGCTACCAGTACTGATTTACTAAACTGGACGCCATCGAACGTTATCCTGGCTGAACACGCTTCGGTGCCGGGTGCAGTGGTAAAAAACGGTACGATTTTCGTCTATTTCGTAGATGTTTCCACTAACGGCCTAAAAGAACAGCTGGGCATGGTAAAGTCTGAAGACCAAGGCCAAACCTGGTCAGAACCAGAAATTCTAACCATTGACGGACTGGGAGATAAAGCCACCGCCGATCCTGCTCCGGTACTCCTGGCCGATGGCCGAATACGCTTATACTATTTTGATATCAATGAACCGCGCCTTAATAAACCGGCTAGCGGCATTGAACCCCCGCAAAAAATTTATTCTGCTATCTCTGATGATGGAATTAATTTTACGCAGGAACAAGGCATGCGTTTTGAGCATAACGGCGCTTTTGATCCGGACGTGGAGTATGCTGACGGTACGTGGTACATGTTTGTCGGTGATTTGGCGGGCAATATGGTTAACCTGGCTACTGCGTCCGACGGACTGGCATTTGAATATATAGGCCCCGTATATCAAGGCGGCGCGGTACCCGACGTATTTGTGGAAGGCGATACCTGGTATTTGTATACTGCCGGCATTAACATTGCCACGGGAGTTGACGCAAATATTTTTGAATCGTCAGGCTACGATTTTTATGACCCAAATTCACATGTAACGGCCGACCCATCGGTAGTTAAACTCAATGACGGGAGCTATCTGATGCTGTATAAAGTGCAAAAAGATTAATTTCAGTTTTTTCCTCGCTATGATAAGCTTCACCTTTTTGTCATGAAAAAAGAGTTCTGTTTTAACGGAGCTTCCTAAATAGTGTTTAAAGCCCACTTTCTCTTGTTATTGTGACAACTCCAATTCGCACACCACTGTCATTGCGAGCGAAGCGAAGCAATCTCAAAAAGCCACTATGCGAAAAGAGCGCCACTACTACGTTTACATCATGACAAATAAAGTAAACACTACGCTCTATACTGGTGTCACTGGCGAACTGATGGGCCGTGTCCTTCAGCATAAGCGTAGAGAAGTGGATGGATTTACCAAGAGATACAATATCAACAAATTGGTTTACTACGAGGAATTCCAGTACATTAATGATGCCATTGCCAGAGAAAAGCAAATCAAGGGAGGCTCGCGGCAGAAGAAAATCAATCTGATTGAAAGAATTAATCCGGAATGGGAAGACTTGAGTGAAGGTTGGTATAATAAGGAGGGGTGAGATTGCTTCGTCATTTCATTCCTCGCAATGACAAGAAAAATTGTTTCCCATTGTAAGTATCAACCCGAATATAGTAATAAAATGAAAAAAGACGACTACTAGTCCGCCTGCCTCGCCATAGTGAGTCCGGGGGGAGTAATCTCAAAAACAGTACAGTTTTATAAACAATTATATAGCCTTGCTGTGGAAAAAATACTAAAAATCTTTTTTCTGATAATAATACCGCTGGTGCTCATCGCAGAACTAATACAAATAGTCCGTTACTTTGCGCGGGGAGACTTTATCGGCGGAGCGATAACAATAATCACCTTAGTGGTCCTGGCCATTGCCTCCTGGTATTTTTTCCTGCGCAAAAAGAACAAAAATTCAGATTCTTCGCCAGACAATAAACAATTAAAATAAATTATTTTTAATGGAAAACACCCCCCGACATTCAGTCTGCCCCATGGAAAAAGCCGGTTCCCTGGATAGCTGGCTGCGCAAACTGATCAACAACCCAAAAAAAATTTTAGCCCCCTACATTACTCTCGGCATGACCGTCCTTGACCTTGGCTGCGGACCGGGATTTTTTACTGTCCCCTTGGCAACCATGATTGGCCCAAACGGCAAAGTCATCGCTACTGACATGCAGCAAGGAATGCTGGATAAGGTACAAGAAAAAATACAAAGCACCCCTCTGGCAGAGCGTATTGAACTGCGCCTCACTCCGCCAGGCAGTCTCGGCGTTTCTACGCCTGTTGATTTTGTATTGTTGTTCCATGTGCTTCATGAACTGCCTGACCAGGCCAGTTTCCTGCAACAGATTAAAAACATCCTCAAGCCCAACGCACGGGTCTTTATTGCCGAACCCAAGCACCATGTTTCAGAAAAAGAATTCAACCAGTCACTGAAAACAGCGGAGCGAACTGGCTTTACTATCATTGCACAACCCAAGATTAGACTCTCCTATACCGCTTTACTCAAATAACAAAACTCCCACCGGTCGCCATGGAAATACAAAAAACGCCAGCAACCAAAATTGCTAGCGTAAATTATTTTAGCGGGCTAAGTACAAAACGGTACAGCCGCCATAACACATGAGGAGGCCTCCCCAGCCAATAAGCTTGCCCCACCACGTGTTGAGCCGATGGCCGCCAATAACCCCGAGTATCAATCCGGATAAGGCGATGATTTCAAATACTTGTTCCATAGATACCCCGATGCTTTCTGGGCTTATCATTTCGAAAAATTACTTCGCGCGGTAAACTCGATCCAGTAGACGCACTGTTCCCCTGGCTTGAAACTGACTACCCGGCTGATGCGCAAAGGGATATACTCTTTCTTTTCGGCATATTCATAGAATAATTCATTCATGGCTTGTTCAAAGATTTCCCCAAGAGAAATGCCTCTTTTAACGTGGCCGTAATCATAGTCAACTTTCAGCGTGGTAGTCCGCACCTCCAGCGGATTTATAACCTTGGCAACAACACTGTCAACAACATACAATACCTCGCCAGAAGCACCACCCTGGATATTATCCCCTGAAGAGGATCCAAGCAGCCAGCCAGCCACGAACCAGCCCGCCTGTGCATGCGCCGGCACAGTGGTGCCAACAGCCAGCAGGACAACAACAAAAATAGTAAAAAGCAGATTACCTTTTTTCATAGGTATAACCTCCATTTGTTTTTTAAATAGCAAATTACCTTATGTAACAACCTACTATATACCATACATAGCCTTTTGTCAAGGCAACTTAGTTGATTATTAACTAATAAAAGCGTAAAATAAAAAGCGTTACAATTACTCATCCAGTACACCACATGAAACCTGCCATTATATATTTCACCAAATGGGGCGCCACCAGACAGTACGCTGAGTGGATCGCCGAGGCCCTGCCTAATATTGACCTCATTGACGCCAATCGTGCCGATCCTAATCCGTCGCCATACGACGTGATAATTATTGCTTCACGGGTTTTTATGGGCAAAATCGCTGCCAACTCCTTCCTTGCCAGCAAATGGGATATCTTAAAAGATAAGAAGGTGTACCTGCTGGTAGTCGGTGTCTCGCCGGAAGGAGACAAAGACAGCCGCACCCAATACGAAATGATACCCGAGCACATCCGAAACGGCTTGGCCGGTTATAAAAAAGTGACCGGCGTTATCGATCTTGACAAACTAAACCTGGTGCTGAAAAAAATATTCGCAGCAGCCGTCAAAAAAGGCACTATCAAAACGGGCGGCCTGGCTAAAGAAGAAGTGGCACCAGTTATCGAATGGCTGAAAAGCCAAGCCTAGAAATCCCCTTTACTACTTTAATCAATTAATTAGTTGCTAACCAACCCCTATGCCTCATACAAAATTAGGAAAATGGTCAGTCGGGCTCATTATCGGATTTATTGTCCTGCTCTTGGTATTTTACGGGCTAGTTCTCTCCGGGCAGCGCGGCGGCGAAAAATATTTTGACAACCTGATTTTGGCCATCCCCTTTACCCTGGCCGGCCTCTGCGGCATAGCCGCTTTTATCACCGGGATTTTGGCTGTCCTCATGAAACGAGAACGGACTATCTTGGTTTTCCTGGCCATAGCCATCGGCGCTTTTGTAATTATATTCCTTTCCGGGGAGATAATTTCTCCTCATTAAGTAATTTTCACGCACATATATAGCTAGGCCACCGACCTGCTGTAGTAAAGTTTGGCGGTTTTAATGTATCCAAATGAGAATAACTTGGGTATTTGATTTTCCGCCAACATCAGCGTAAAATAAAAACGCTACTCTTGTCATTGCGAGGAGCCGCGTGCTAGCGGGACAACGCGGCAATCTCACAATTTGAGCTTTTGAATATTAATTATTGGAATTTGTTTGGAAATTGCCCGCCCACCACCAGCCCGCTCGTGCCTTGCAGAGGCAGGAGGTGCTTCGCAAGGCGAAACAGGCGAGGTTTTGGAAACGGACGGTGATTGATATATCACGACAAATATTAGTAACTAAATAACCATAGCATGAACGGAACAAATCGAGACGACATTAAACCAGGCTTGGAGGTAGCTATTATCCTCAAACATAACCAGCGATCCGGCAGACTAACCTACGGTATTGTCCAGGATATCCTGACTAATTCGCCCACGCACCCGCATGGTATCAAGGTGCGCCTGACTACGGGCGAAGTGGGTAGGGTACAGGAAATTAATGGCTAACCTTATGAATAAAACCGTCACTGACTACATCAATAAGCAACCCTCCCCCCAAAAACAAATCTGCAACAAGCTGCGGAAATTAATTTTGAAAACGTATCCGGAGATTGTCGAGGAATTTAAGTTAGGTGTACCCTACTACAGTGGTCACTTTTATATTGTCGGGCCGAAAGATCACGTTAACCTTGGTTTTTCACTAAAGCATTTGCCAAAATCAGAGCACGCCAAACTCTCCGGCGGCGGCAAAACGTTTAAATGCTTGGAATTTAAATCAGTGAAAGCTATTAGCGAAAAAGAGGTTATTGGTCTGCTCAAAAAAACTAAAATAAACTAACGTGGCTATCACTAAATACCACATCGCTCCCTGCGGCATGAACTGCCATCTCTGTATGGCTTATTTCAAAAAACTAGGAAAGTTGCCAGACCGGCAAAACATTCCCTGTCCTGGATGCCGCGGCAGCGACAAGGCAAAAGCGAAGAGCTGCCTCACCTGCCGCATCAAAACCTGTACCAAACGGCAAAAAAACAAATGGCAGTACTGCTTCCAGTGCGATACCTTCCCGTGTGCTAGATTAAAACAATTGGACAAACGCTACCGTACTAAATACGAGATGAGTATGATCGCCAACCTCGAATACATCCGCGACCACGGCATCAGACGATTTGTTAAACGGGAGCAGCGACGCTGGACCAAAGGCGACAAAATTTATTGCGTCCATCATCATAAATACTATGAAGCAACTTAATCTCAAAGATCTCCAATCCGACAACCCGCACGTCAAATACCACTGCGCTAAGCAGGCTATCGCCCAGTCGGAAAAGAATCCCAGAAAACTATACCCAAAACTTAAAACCTTTATTAATTTACTCGACAGCGAGAATAACGTACTGAAATGGACGTCATTGATAGTTATCGGCAACCTGGCTGCGGTAGACGCCAAAGGCACTATTACAAAACTAGTGCCGCGTCTGATTGCCTACACAAAAGATCCCAGTCTGATCACTGCTGGTAATGCCAGCAAAGCACTTGGTAAAATTGCCCGGCAAAAACCACGACTACGCAATAAAATATTCCACGCTCTGCTCGGGGTAGAAAAAATCACCTACTACAATAAAGGTAAACCCTCGCCGGAATGCCGCACTATCATCATTGGTCATGTCATCAATGTGCTGGCTGATTTCAAAGAAACGATTAAGGGGAATAAAGCTATCATCGCTTGGCTTAAGCGGCAGATAAAAAACACTAGACCGACGGTAAAAAAACGAGCTAAAGGATTGTTGTCAGCTATAAACTAGTTAAATATCATACGGTCAACAACCACGAAACGCAACATAACTTTTGAACAGGGTTTTTTACTGCTGTGGATAACTTGGCTTGACAATATGTAAAGTATGCTTTACATTATGTAATGTATACTTAACATTATCATTATGGGCCTTAAACAATTTTCTATTATTCGTCTGCTGATATTACTGGCTATTGGGATAATAATATTGGCCGCCTTCTTGATCAACAATCTGTACTTGGCTATTTTCGGTTTTTTGATCGGCATTCTGTTTATCTTCGCGGTCCGAAATAAATATAAACAGGAAATAATTGACGAACGCGTACTTACCATCAGCGGCCAGGCAGCCCGCTGGACATATTTATACACTACGCTTATTTTCAGCGTCTTTGCAATTTTGCTGATTTTCCCCGGACAGCATCAAGAAAACGCATTTAATGAATCGTTGGGCGTAATCTTTAGTTATTTGGCGATTTTTAATATTGCCCTATACGCTATTTTCTTTCATTACTTTAATAAAAAACATGGCGGCCATCGATAACAAAATAAGGCAATTCCGTGCCCAGCATTCCATGACCCAGGAGGACTTAGCTCGCGCCGTGGGCGTTACCCGCCAAACGATCATCGCTGTTGAACAGAACAAGTATGTGCCCTCACTGCGACTAGCGTTAAAAATCTCTAAAACATTCGATCAACCAATAGAACAAATTTTTATGTATCAATAACTATGCCTACCTTGTTAAAAAATATTTCATGGAAAGATATACTAGTCTATGGCGGTGCGGTAAGTTTAATGACCCTGGCGCTGATTTTTCTGATCAGCGTAACCACCATAGGCTATGGGGTAAAAGACGCCTGCCAGATGGCTAAAGACAAATATAGCGGCAGTTGTGTCACAGCATTGATAGCCTATCTCGACGATCCAACCAATAACATGCGCAACCGCAATACGGCCACCTGGGCCTTAGGCCAACTGGGAGATGAAGCGGCTTTGCCGGTTTTAAAAAAATACCACACGGGCGAGGATACCTTTCCAGTAAATTTAAGCAGCACCTTATCCCAACTCCAGCTTGAGCGTGCCATCGGTTATATGGAAGGTAATCCCAATATCACTACCTTTTTTTGGCGGTTTGGAAACGATATTGAATAACGTATTATAGCCAAAGCTTCGCTTATCCTGTATTCATTGCCAACAGCAACAAGTCAAAATAAAAAAGCCAGAGGTATATTCTCTGACTTAAAAAAATTTAGACCATGGCTGCTTCATGAGAACAGCTCAAGATCGTTTGTGCTGCCTTGTAATACTGTTCAACCACCGCAGCTACACCCCGTACGGTAACCACATACGCGCCCTGCATGCACTGCCGCTCCGATATATGTAGCCAACACCTGATATGGAATATTGCTTCGCCGTTCTGTTGCTCACCATACTGGTAATAAACCATATTATTGGTGACCGCGCCCATGTGCGGCCCAAATATTTGTTCTGCTTCTGCTCGGTGTGCATTATTACCATGAGCCGCGTAGCTAACCCACAGCTGGTACAACTCCTTAAATAGCTCAAACCGATCATCTTCAGTAGCGCGAGCTAGAGCCACGTTGATATCCACCATTGGATCGGGCGGCGGCTCCTCCGCCATCTCATAGGGGCTGCCCGCTGTACTATGCGGTAAACGAAATTCAACTGTTACATCGCCAGTTTCTCTTAACTGGCTGATTCTTTGTTTAAGGTTCATGGTTCCTCCGCGTTTTGATATATCCTGCCTTGATAATTACTACAGCTTACAATATTATTATTTTTTGTCAATAAATAAATGCCTATGAATATCTACCATATATGCTTTCGGGTGTGCTACAATTAAACCATGCTTCCCTCGGTGCCAAAAAAAATGTCCGCGTATTCCCTGATCATTGCCAACTGTATAGCCCTAGCTAGTGTTGTGTTGTTCGACTGGAGCTTATTCTCTATTATGCTGGCCTACTGGATGGAAAACGTTATCATTGGGTTTTACACGGTACTAAAAATTGCCAAAGCAGAGGCGCCGAATCCTTCCTCCGCGAAAATTAATAACCTGCCCATCAAGGGTTCGGGAAAATTTTTCATGATACCTTTTTTTATCATGCATTTTGGGATATTTACCATTGTGCATGGCGTTTTTGTGGTGGCTCTTTTCGGCCTGCCTAGCCTCCCCGATAATACCCTCGGAACCAGCACTCCCATTCCGGAACTATTGAACCAAATAGATTTTTCCGTAGTTGGTTTTTTCACGCTCGCGCTGTCTCTGCTCATTAGCCACGGCATATCATATAAATCCAACTTTATCGGTAAAAAAGAATACCTGCAAACCTCTCCAAGCAAAGCAATGATGGCTCCCTACGGGCGAGTAATCGTAATGCACTTGGTTCTGCTTGGCAGTGGTTTTATTATGACCTTTGTGGGCTTTAACACTATTTTCACAATCATGGTCATAACTGCCAAGGTAGCTCTTGATTATGTGCTCCACTACCGCGAACACGCCAAATATTCCCTGCCATAGTTTGCCATAGTTCAATAAATTAAAAAACAGCCATTCACGTACATTAAATGGCTGTTTAGCCTTTTTTAACTAGGCGAGATACTGCGCAATATCTATTTCTCCGCTGGTCAAACGCATACGTATATAGGCTTTCCATGCTTCGACGAGCGCTTCGCCTTGATCAAGCAACGGCGGCCGAAAGCCGTAATAAGACTCTTGGTTATCAACGCCTAATAAAGCTCCAGTAGCATAAGGATCGCGAAATAATTGGGCTAAAATATCGTTGTTCTTGCCATCAACCACACCAACAAAATCCAATGCAGCCCAATCGACTTTTCCAATCCACCCCGGTCCGCCGAAATGCTCGTCCAACAGCGCAGCGCCCTTGGCTACCCGCTCCGCCAGTATTTTAGGGAGTAATTTTTGGTCGCATAATACTGCTACTTGAGCCGCCACCGGCATATTCTCTTTCATAAACCCTCCTCTTGTCTAAAAACAAGCTATTTTGGTTTTAAATTTTTTGATTGCTTTAGCCGGATTGTCATTCTTAAATAACGCACTGCCGACATAGATATTTTCTGCCCCTGCTTGGGCTACTGACTGGATATTGCCCAGCTTGATACCGCCATCAATGCCGATGGTTATCCGAGGCGCTAACTCGGCTAGCTTTTTCACGGTAGTAAGTACTTTGGGAATAAAGGTAGCTCCTTGCCAGCCAGGCTGTACCCCCATGACCAGCACGTGATGCACCACGCGCAAACAAGGGCCCAGCACATCAAAATCCGTATCAGGATTTATCGCCACTCCGATAGTCATCGATCTTTGGTTACTATAACTTATGAGTTGGGCAAAATTGTGACGATCTTTTAGGGCTTCGACATGCACATACACCCGTTCAGCGCCTATTGACTGACATTCATCCAAATACTTCAAAGGGTCTTCAACCATTAAATGAACTTCTTTGCGCGCCTTGGTTTGTATGTTTGCTAAATCAGCCACTGCTACAGTCCTGTTTTTAACAAAAGTTCCATCGCATACATCAAATTGTACCCATTCACTTAGCCCGTGAAGCTGTTCTAGCTTACCCTGAATTTCAAAAATATTATCCGATAAAATCGCCGGAATTATCTGTATCATCAATTTACTCCTTCTTATTAAAGTGCTTTATTTGTTTTCCTAAGTTTATACTGCTGTTGTTTTTTGTCAATAATAAAACAGCTCTTAGGAGCTGTTTTAAACGGCCAGAAATCGTTATACAATTAAAATGCCTTTCCGCCGCGCACCGCTGATTTAGACAAAGCGCTACTAAGGGCACTATGTACCTGGAAGACACTAACGTTATTCACTGCCATAAACACAGCCAATTTCAGGCTCTCAATAGAGTCTGCCGGCGGCAACTCACCAACCACTACTATGGAACGCTGACATGTACTGCACTTATGGTGCACAACAAATTCGCAAACCTTGTGTTCAGGGCTCAACTGGTCCATTGTAAAAACCCGGTCCGAAACCCCATAAATACTTTTACAATGCGGGCACCCGGACTCGGTCAACTGCTTGGCGGTTATCACCTGTACAATATAGCAACCCTTGAATCTTGAAGCGCCTGCATCATTACTCGGTACTGCGCTTTGTTTTTCTGCCATGTTATTTTCCTCCTTGTCCGCCGTAGCCTTGGCGTAGGTGGACCGTTTTATATTTTTCTAAGGAACATTAAAAACAATTATTACAGCTTATCCGTTAATAGCTTGCCTGTCAACAACCAATTAAAAAAGAGCGCTCTCGCAGCACCCTTTTTTAAACCTTATTCCGTATCTTTGTTCTTTTTCTTGCGGTGTATTTTTTTGGCCAACCCGATAGTGGCCAAGAGAGCTAAGGCGCCGCCTACCCCGGCCATAACTTTCTTCTTAGTGCTCTCATCCATTTCCTCAAACTTTTCTTTCATGTCCTTGGCCTTTTGGGAAAGCGTATCAAACGCCTTATGGGCTTCGTTTTTGTCTGGTGTTTTATTGTCTTTCATATTCCTATTATATTACGTATTATATTATTAGTATAGCGTTACCGCCCTTATAAAACAAATCGTGCATTAATGGCTCAATGACAACTTGCACCGCTCTATTGTTTGGATTGCATTATTCTGATATACTACCAATCAATCTACAATATATAGTATGCCTGTCATCGAAGTAAAAAATTTAACAAAAAAATTCAAAGAACCAGACAAATCCGATCTCATAGCGGTCAACGATACCTCTTTTTCAGTGGATAAAGGAGAAATCTTCGGCTTGCTGGGCCCTAATGGCGCTGGCAAAACCACCACGCTGGAAATCATCGAGGGTTTGCAAGAACCAACCAGCGGCGAAACGTTGATTAAAAACATCAGCACGCAAAAAAACCTCGAACAAGTAAAAAACCTCATTGGTATCCAGCTACAGTCTTCGGCTTACTATGAATATTTGCGCTTAGGGGAAATACTGGCGCTCTTCGGAACATTTTACAAAACTTCCGTGGAGGCGGACAAACTATTGGAAATTGTCGGCTTAAATTCCAAGAGGAAAGCTATGATCAAGCAATTATCCGGCGGCCAACAACAGCGTTTCTCTATCTGTGCCGCCCTGGTTAATGACCCGGAAATTGTATTTCTTGACGAACCAACTACCGGGCTTGACCCGCAAGCCAGGCACCATATGTGGGGTTTTATTAAAAAAATAAATGAACAGGGCAAAACCATTATTCTGACAACCCACTATATGGAAGAGGCCGAGTATTTATGCGATCGGGTTGGTATTATGGACCAAGGGAAAATTATCGCCATTGACACGCCCAAAAACCTAGTCAGAAAGCTACAATCTTCTGCTCGTATTTATTTCCATACCGAAGACCAACTTTCCGTAAATTCTTTAGAACAAGTTGAAGGAATTCTAAAAGTAGACAAAAAACCAAATCACATCTACCATCTCCAAGTTACCAAGAGCAATGAAGCACTGCCCAAACTATATAAATGGGCTGAAACAAATAACGTTTTTATGCAGGATTTGGAAGTAATTTCATCCAATTTGGAAGACGTATTTTTAGAGCTGACTGGTAAAAAACTACGTGAATAACCTTTTTAGTAACTACTGATTACTAATTCCTATTACTTTCTATGCTACAACTCCTTTGGGCCAATATCAAAATGACGTTTCGGGACAAACAAGCGATTTTCTGGTCTCTGGCGTTTCCCTTGATGTTTATCGTGATCTTTGGGTTGTTTGACTTTACCAAAATGGGCAACGCCAAATACGTCATAATCGACAATGCCCAATCAGAACTTTCACAGCAGTTCTGCGGCGGCTTGGAAAAAATCGAAATTTTAAAAAAACAAGAAGCGCCCGCCACGCTTGAAGAAGCAAAACAGCAGTTAACAGATGGTGATGTTGAAATTGTCATACTAATTCCGGAAGATTTCACGGCACCTGCCGCTGCCAAGTTGCCGGCTGAACTCCCGGCAGGAATGGAACCGCCCGCCCCGCAGGAGGTGCCCCAACCCTCGCCCATTCAGGTTTTTTATGACGAAAGTAATCTTACCGTCAACCAGGTCGCTTTAAGCATCGTCGATAAATTTGTTGACCAAATGAATATGCAGATAGCCCAAGCTCCGGCTGTTTTTTCCTATACCACGGAAAACATCCAATCCAACGACATTGAATATATTGATATTATCATGCCCGGTATCCTCGGCATGGCCCTGATGATGTCAGCTATCATTGGCATCTCTACCGGCATCAGCCGATACCGTGAACAAAAATTATTGAAACGGTTATCGGCCACTCCCCTCAAAGTACGCGATTTTCTGATGGCTGAAGTTGGCTCGTACTTATTTCTAAATATAATTCAAATCACCTTAATTATCGGTCTGGCTCGCCTTGCTTTCGGAGTGGTAGTACAGGGTAATTACGTATTGATTTATACTATTAGTATTCTAGCAAGTTTGAT
Organism: uncultured Gammaproteobacteria bacterium; assembly: GCA_964549245.1. GTDB lineage: Bacteria > Patescibacteriota > Patescibacteriia > UBA10025 > JAHIVO01 > CAZJUO01. The sequence continues at coordinate 14,652 of CAZJUO010000002.1, read as the reverse complement.
TTTCTTGAATATCGGCTTTGCCATCGCCGGTTATTCAAAAAATACCAAGACAGCTGAAGCCCTCTCCCAGGTTGTTGCCATGCCCATGATGTTCTTTTCCGGGGTGTTTTTTCCATCAGAAACACTGCCAAAAGTAGTAGCCAGTATTGTGGATTTTTTACCGTTAACTCCGGTAATCGAAGCCCTGCGGGAAGTTTCGATTAATGGCGGCAGTTTGTCAGATATTTATACCCAACTGGCTTTTATGGGAGCCTGGATAGTTATTTCCTTTGCAATTGCCTGGAAATTATTTAAATTCAAAAATTAACCAGCGCTCAAATAAGCATAAGAATCTAGCCACATAACCGCCTGGTGAAGCTTTGTCATGTCGCATACCACACCAGATAAGCCTGCGCTCACCGATAAAATTTACATTAAGTAAAATCTGAAAAATCTGCTATACTTACTATGCATAAGTAGTAAGCTTGTGGTTTATGAAAATTGCCATAAAAACAATCATACTAGTCATTCCACTTATCATTATGGCTGCCGTAACGAGCGGTTGCACCAAGGAGTTTTTTCAAAAAAAAGCGCAGCAACAAAAGAATAACGCTAATCAAGCCGCGGAAACTGCAGCCCCTGCAACCATCTCCGGCATCAAAGCCGATCCCCTGCTTGATACTATTGATGACACCACACCCTACCACTACCAATTGTCCGCTCAAGGCGCTTTTCAGGGCAGTGAGCTGGGGAAGACCGATTCGCTTTACTACCAGTGGGAAGTTGATTGTGGCTATTTTTGGTACAAAGAGCAAAACATCGGCCAAGCAGTCAGTGCCGCGCCCCGATCTATGGAATGGCGCTATGACCAGCCTGACCAATGCCGCGGAGCTAAAGTAAAAATCAGGGCTGCTGCCACCGAACAAATGAATGAAATTGACTTCGCAGAATTTTCTATATTCCCAGAAAATAATAACGAAATAAACGCCAACTATGAAGAATAACCACACCAAACCCGTGACGCAATCAACTGCCAGCCTGCCCAAACAATCTCCCCCGAAAATTTCAAAAAAAGTTAGCCGCTATAGCTCTTACCTGGCTACCGCTGTCATCAGCGGGGCTATGTTGTTTGTTGTCAACAAAATCGCTGACTGGAATCTGGCATTCATCACCGATGACTGGGAAAAAATGGTAGATATTTTTAACTTTAGCTTAATTGTCACCATTATTATCAATATCATCTTTTTATTGTACGACGAGCGGCGCTTCTACTTTTTGGGACGGACCATTCTTGATATTATTACCATCATAGTTTTGTACAATTTGGTGACAATATTCCCCCTCGACTTTTCAGCTGTCAATATTAACTGGCTAAATATTGTTGCCCGTCTAGCCTTTTGGCTGGGTATGGCAGGCAGCGTCATAGGCATTATCGTACGCAGCGTTAAATTCGGCCTTGGAAAAAATATCCATTATTAATAATTAAATACCATGACTATTAACGACATTCGCTTATGCTTATTGTAGGAATATTTGCCGCAGGATTGGGCGGTCTCTTTCTGTGGCTGGCCAAAAAACAAAAAGCTACCAGTACCAGCATGAAACAATCATCAGTGTCGCCCATACAAAAAGTGCAGCCAGATACTCAAGCTGAAATTTACGGCAAAGTTGTTTGCCAGTCTCCCTTGCAAACTCCTTTTAGCAATCAACCGTGTGTTTACTATGAATATGAGGTGGAAAAAGAAGTTTGGGAGCGCGACAATGACGGGCGTATGGAAACAAACTGGGAGACGGTCGAGGAAGACAAAAAGCAAATCCCTTTTTATATCGATGATGGGTCGGGAAAAATAAAAATCAATCCGGACGGGGCCACCATAGAACCCCGTGATCTTGGCGAAAAACGATGGCAACGAGGCCAACGTTTCAATAACAGCCTTTTAGAAAACATTTTTTCCGGCCTAACAAATTTTAATGCCCGCGTCAGCGAACGAGCCTTAATGGCCAATGAAAATGCTTATGTTTTCGGTTATGTTACAAAAACTGCGGAAGGATACTGTATGCAGAAGCACGATAAAAAATTCCTCATCAGCTACCGCACCGAAGAGGAAGTCGAGAAAAGAACAGCACGCTCCGCAACCATCATGAAAGTGCTCGGGATTGCTGGAATAATCCTAGGCATTGGTTTGGTAATTTATTCGTTTACATAAATAAACCATGGCCCAACAAAAAAACAACAACCCCGCGCCCCAAAAACCCCTGTCCGCCCAAAATTTGCAGGCGCTAAAACCTGACCAGAATCAAAATATCAATCAGCCTAAAAAAAGGCATGGTTGGAGAAACTTCTTCATCGTCCTATTGATCGTGGTTGTAGTATTGGCCGTAGCCGTAACAGCCACTGGCTTGTATAGCATCCCCGGGCTGTCAGCTTTATTTGGCACCAATAAACCGCGCGACCTCAAAGTGCAAACCAGCGATCAAGCGCTCGATAGCCTAAAAATGAAAATCCCCTTGCAGATTACCGGTGAAACGGCTGATTATTCATCGGGCAATCAAGATATATTCGCCGGTGAAGTAGCTGTTGACACCCAAATAACTGCAGAAGAAATCACTTCCTGGCTGCACCGCTACCAAAATCCCGATCCGATTATCCAAGACTTACAGGTCAGGCAGTACGAGGGAGGTCTCGAGCTTTCCGGTATGCTCAATAAATATATCAAAGCGCCAGTTTACGCCAAAGTGAGCGTACGCTTGATTGACCGGCAAACCGTTGCTCTGGATTTAGAACAAGGAAAAGTGGGCATGTTCAACGTACCGGATAAATACCTCCAGCAGGCTGAAGACTATTTTGAAGACCAGGCAAATCATCTGATCAATACTATTCCGGGATTCAGCATCGAAACGTATGAATTGCATGATGGCTATTCAAAATTCAAAGGCACTATGCCAGAAACCGTAAAGCCATCAAGCGACGGTTGGGCCGGATTGATGAACTATTAATTACCACTACATAACATAAAAAACTCGTCAGATTAATGACGGGTTTTTTATCCAATAATTTCTTACTCTTCGTCGGGTTTGTATTTTTTCTTCGCCTCATGCTGGCAGACATGCAATAACGTGTCCCGCATATTGTTAAAAAGTCTGGCCAATAAGAATTCTTCGCCTTTTTTCCTGGAGGTCATTTTATAATTAATATCGCCATGCACTACACGATCCATAGCTTGGATCAAGGTTCGATACGGTTTCCCTATCCTCCGGGTTGTATACCATGATAACAAAGCGTAGGGCAAGATGAGCGCCAGATTGATATAAAACAGCGGTAATAATATTTGCCGCCGTTCTTCACTAAGCAGTCCAGCTTCATAGTCAACCCCCACTACTCCCACAGCCTCACCCTGATCATTTCGTAATGGTGCGTAACCGGATATCCAGGCTCCCCACTTATCATAGGTAATGCTATCGTCATGTGTCGGTTGGGAAAGGGCTTCTTTGATCTTTGGCGCCTGCGTTATGTCATATTCTTCCCCCAGCATGGCTTTTTGCTCGCTTTCATCGATGATGCCGTCACGGTTCTCGTCTTCAGTCTCCTCGCCGCTGACCACAAACTGCATGGTATCAGGATCTTCAGTCGGGCGCAGGGTATAAATATCGTCAATACTGGGATTGCCGGACATGATGGACTGTAAATAGAGCTCTAGCAAACGATAATCGTCGGAGCTTTGGTCACTGGGCTTTTCTAAGCGCTCATGCACTTCAGTCGGGATAAAAGCGGCTGTCTTTATGGCAATTTGCTCCAGGTCGTTTTGCACATCGTGCAAAGTAATAGACGAGAAAACAAAATACAAAACACCGCTAATAATAGCTGTTAATAGTACGGATAAAATCCATAGCGGCCAAAAAACAAATCGTTGGTAAGGATAAAAATTATGAAATTCCGCAAGGGCCATGTTTGTATTTGTTTACTAACAATGTCTTGTGCATATTATTATACCGCAACGAAAATAAAAAAACAATTTTCCCACGTCATCTTTACCATTACCAAGGCTCGATATAGCAGTATAAAAACGCATCACCAGCCCCTCCTGCTCATTTTTATTTTCAATTTATGGTAAAATAATGTAAAATTAAAGCAGATAATAAAAGTAGAGGGGAATGTTTAACTTTATGTAATATCTTAACAGCTTATGCCAACACCAGAATCCGGAGGTACCATAAAAAAAACAGCGCCCGATTCAATAAAAATAATCATATTGATAGTCGTACTGTTAGTATTTCCGGTAAAAATGACCCACGCCTACGTTGACCCGGGCACCGGCAGTTATCTCATTCAAATTATCCTGGGTGCGCTTTTTGGCATTCTCTACGCCACCAAGAACCTTTGGAGAGGCGTTCTGCTGAAAATTAAAAATAAGATCAAAAAAAATAAGCAATCGTAATGACCGATTCACCCTACGCCGCCGTTGACTCATCGTTTAGGGATCCGAGCGGCTTTGTGTTTAAAAAAGACGGTCTTTATTGCCGTCAAATAAACAAAATCTACCAAGCCGACTATGACCGGCTGGTTAGTTCTGGATTATTAAAAATCTTAACTGACTTACGGCTGATGATTGGCCATCGGGAGCTGGATACTGTTAAGCTTCCTGATCTGGCCTATAAAGTCATCCAACCGGAACAAATACCGTTTATTTCCTATCCTTATGAATGGAGTTTTGGCCGGCTCAAGGATGCGGCTTTGGTAACGCTAAAAATACAATCCCTGGCCCTGCAGCACGGCCTTAGCTTAAAAGACGCTAGTGCTTATAATATCCAATTTTTACGGGGCGCACCAACGCTTATCGACACGCTTTCCTTTGAACGGTATAAAGAAAACCGTCCCTGGGTAGCCTACCGCCAATTTTGCCAGCACTTTTTGGCGCCCTTGGCCCTCCTGGCCCATACGGATATCACCATGGGCAAGCTAACGCAGTTATATCTTGATGGGATACCATTAGGCTTAGCCGCCAAGCTGCTGCCTGGCAAAACAAGGCTATCGATGGGCTTGGCTACCCACATACACCTCCACGCGCGAAGCCTGGCCAAGCACGCTTCTACAAATAATATGGATAAAAAATCGAAGCTGCATTTAAGCAAATCCAGGCTACTGGGTATTATCAATAGCCTCCAATCCACCGTGGAAGCATTAAATATTTCAAAGCATAAAACCGAATGGGGTGATTATTACCAGCAAACCAATTATTCCTCTCGTGCTTTTCGGCAAAAAAAAGAGGTGATTTCCCGATGGATCACCGCCTGCCAGCCTGATTCTGTTTGGGACGCCGGTGCTAATGACGGCAGTTTCAGCGCATTGGCTTCGCAGAAAAAAATATTTACCCTGGCCACCGACATCGACCCGCTGGCCATTGAGCACTGCTACCAAACAGCCAAAAAAGAAAAAGATGAATTCCTGCTGCCGCTTATTATAGATCTGACCAGCCCCAGCCCCGCTATCGGCTGGTCCAATAAAGAAAGAAAGGCTTTTTTGGGCCGCTATAAATTTTCCATGGGATTGTGTCTGGCTTTCATCCACCACTTGGCTATTTCAAATAACCTGCCGCTGGCCAATATCGCGCGTTTCTTCAGCTCACAGCTGGAGTATTTATGCATCGAATTCGTGCCCAAGGAAGATTCCAATGCCCAGCGCCTGCTCGTCAGCCGGGAAGATATCTTTCCCAATTACCACCAAGCTTCTTTTGAATCCGAGTTTTCAAAATATTTTCAGATACGGGAAAAAATTGCCCTGTCCGATAGTAAAAGGATTCTATACCTCATGCAGACTAAAATAAAATAGAGCAATGGGAAAAAGACTATCAATATTTTTAGAATACATTAAAAACTGGCTGCTGTTATTTTTTATCCTCTTCTTGTTTGGCCTCTTGCCAGTTATCAGTACTTGGCTGCGGGACCGCCCGTCAATCACTCTCCAGGACATTATCCTGCCTGTACTATTGAATGCTATCCTCACCGTGCTGATAGCCGCCCTCTTTGTCTTCCCTTTTAATAAAAATCGGCTGGCTGGTATAGTCGGGGGAATTTTTACCGTTTTTATTATTGGCCACCAATACAACGGCCCCCTTTTTGAATTTCAAAATCAATTTAACCAAACTGAAGAATTTTACTTTGCTCTCATTTTGTTTTTTTCCACCGTTATTATCGGCTTGTTACTTGCCCTTATTATCCAGAAAGTAACGAAAAAAATCGCTTTTGAAAGCAAAATTCTTTATCGGTCAATATGCATTGGCGTTGTCGTTGCCTTTATTATCCAGTTTTATCCTTTTGTCAAAGCGGTAATTGTCCAATGGCCGCAATTTTTTTATCAACCAGATTCGCTGGTTACGGCCTCTCCAACTGACCAGGATACTACTAAGCCTGATATTTATTATATTGTCCCTGACCGCTATACCAGCCAAGACATCCTCCGCCAGGACTTTGATTTTGATAATTCAGAGTTTATTAATTTTCTTACCGAAAATAATTTTTATGTGCCGCCTGACGCCAAAAGCAACTACCCTTTTACTGCCATGTCAGTGGCCTCCACCTTGATGGCCGACTACAACTCTGATGTGGTTACAAAATTCCAAAAGGCCTCCTTGCAAACCGTTCAGCCCTACCACCGCTCAATACATTATTCTCCAGTCATTAGAGAGCTTAAAAATCTGGGCTATACGTATTATCATATCGGTAATTGGTATGAAGCAACCAGCCAAGCTCCGCTGGCCGATGAACTGCTAACGCCCTTTCAATTGACCCTCTTTAATAAAACGTATATACCTACTGGTTCGGAAAAGAAAAGCCTTTCCCACAGTATTTTCTGGTCTATTATCAAAAAGCGGTCCTTAAAAATCGGCAGCTACACCATAGCTGGCCTTGATCGCGCACAAGGCGGGGCGGACTACATACTGGAGCAATTCAAAACATTGGACCAAATTGCTGACGGGCCATCAGGAAATCGTTTTATCTTTGCGCACATTATGTCGCCGCACCCCCCATACTATTTCAATCCTGACGGGTCGTTATCAGACAATATTGGCAATAATAACATAGACACTTCCATAAAAGAGAAATATACCGACCAAATACTTTTTTTAAACCAGCAGTTCAAAAAATTAATCCAAAAAATCAATGCCAATAGTAATAATCAAGCAATTATTGTAATACAATCTGACGAGGGCCCCTATCCAATAGAATTGCTATCAGAGGAATTGGTCGTGGAGAACGTATTGGACACCCTTGATGAAGCTGACATGAGAGAATGGTCACAGCAATATTTGGAAATGAAGTATGGTATTCTGGCCGCCTATCACCTGCCAGAAGTTAACCAGGACATGCTTAGTACTGCGGCCGACCCAGCCAATATCTTCCGGCTTGTTTTCAATACGTATTTTAACCAATCCTTTGAATACCTGCCGAAATGCTACTACACTTTTCCGCAGGGACGGCACACGCCATTTATTTACGATGATATAACCAAAAAATTAACCGGAGAGGTAAACGCCGGCTGTTCAAGCAACGGCAGTTAAAAACTATTTACCTCTGATGGCAAATACCTTGATGCTTTTTACCAGCAGCCATTCTGTCCTTCCAATTTAAAAACCGCCTAATAGCGGTAATCCCCAAACAAATGAATTCGTGGATTTTTTATTGTGCTTCCGTCCCACCAACCTAAATAGGCAGTGTGTAATTCAAAGCCGATCGGCCGCGTTTTTCCCAATCTTTCGTATCCAGCGGTACGTCAACAATATCATTTACCAATTTGAAGCGCAGCTTATTGTTAGCCAGCGCGTACTCATACAATTCTTTGGTTAAGCGCACGTCTTCCTGGCAGTAGCGGCGCACTTTGTCTATCTCGCCATCCCGCCACCAGCGTATGGCCTCCAACCCTTTGCCGATTTTTTTGGCACCGAGGGTTCCGGAAGCCACCATATCAAGAGAAACGCGGCGGCCCAATGTTTTATATATTTCGGCCAGTAAATCAAGGCTGGGTATCTGCTGGAGGTCGCCCGGATAATATTTATTGAGCAGGGGGATATCGAAATAATCTGAATTATAGCCAATTATCAAATCCGTTCGCTCTAAAAGCGGCCATAACTTTTTAAATTCTTTTTCCGTATAACTATGATACGTATCAGTAGCATACTCATAAATAACCAACAAGGATATATCCAGCGCCGTAGCCTCCCTGCTCTCCGCTTCTGAAAAAGAATTTTTTGTCTCAATGTCCAGGACTATTTTATTCATCATGCCTGTATATATATCGCGTTTGGCCCAAGATGTCAAAAAACTCCCCATCTGCTGACAGATGAGGAGTGTGTACTCATTTAATAAAGTGAATTTCCCGATAGCCGTGCTGCTTCATGACGTGGATAATCCGCTCATTATCCGAGGTAGTAACTACCAGCATGGAGCGGAATTTGCTGGGCTTATTGAAATTTCTCAAACGGCTGACGTCAAGGTAAACACCTCGTTCATCCTCGCAAAAAATGCTGTAGGCGGGCGAGGTTGACATAAGAATGCCTTCTTTGGTCCATGGCCGCTCAATGAAAATTTCAAAAACCCGAAGCTTCTGGCCGCCTTGCTTACGGCAGAATTTTACAAAAGCCAGCCAGTGTATCCATTCCCCGATCTTTTCGCCATTGGCGAGAATAAAACCAATGGACCCGTAGCCTTTTTGCAGTTCGGATAAATACAGTATTCGCGCCGGTCCTCCCGGTTCAGTATGATGCAGATAATCGTCAGGCTCGGTGACAAATATCATGCTATCATTGAAACACTCTTTATACCCGGATTTGCCCAAAAAAGTTACAAAACGTTTATAATCACCGGGGCTAAAACAGGTATCTTTGGCCAATGGAAAGTTCAATGACCGACCATGTTTTATAATGTAGTCAAAATCGATCTGGTCAAGCTTCTCATTGGTAAAGGCAGGTAATTTCATGCGGAAAATTCCATCACCGGAGGCGAGAAATATCGTCTGGGAAATCAGATTCAGTACGACAGAGAAAATCACGCCGCCCTTTCGAACACAGGTAATGGACGTAGTAGCGCCGGTAATGGCCGCGGGAGGTTCAAACATTTCTTCCCATAGACCTATACACTTCTTTCGGCCCATCAATGTTCCTAGCCGTTGGAGCGGCTTGTCTTTTGATAAACCTTCGATAAGCCGGCGTAATTGTTTTGATCGGTCAACCGGATCAGAAAAAAACATTAGCGGCTGTCGAACCGGATCAGAATCGGTGGGCCAGCGTTTCTTGGCCGCCTCATCCAGCTCTTCAGTGATCAAAATGCTGTGCCGATCAAAAGCTTTAAGCCGATCCGCAATAATTATTTCAGGTATGGCATCAAAGCCAATGGTGTCTCTTTTGCCATATCGCCCGCTCTGTCCGGTAAAGCTCAAAGCTTCAGCGGCTGTTGCTTCAAATAAAGCGCGATATGCGCTGATTACCGCACGTATGCATACGGTGGCATATTCTTTTTCAATGCCTTGCATTCTGTCCTCCTTGGATGTTTATTATGCATTATCTGTATTTCTAATATAAAAAGAGCCGCATATACCTTATTACATATGGTCAGAAAAGTCAATATTACCAATTGCCCGGTTTGCCCAATTAAACAAATTGGGGAATAATATACAGTAGCAAATAACCAACTAATATACTTTTCTATGGAACAAACCAAAGCACACTCACCAATGCTTCGCCTCTTCTTTTTCTGGTCTGGCATTATTGCCACCTTTGCCTACCGCGTAATCGTGGTTCTCAATTTTTACAGTCCGCTCTGGGTGCAAATCGCCTGGTACGTCGGTACAGTTGGTTTTATCATCTACTTTATTCACCGTTTCCAGATTTCAGAAAAACGCGCCAAGATTATCACCGAGCACCAACTGCTGGCTAAAGTAGAATCACTGCCCCTGGAAAAAAATGACCGCCAGGCCATGCAATACATTTTTAGAACCCTGCGTACCTCCAAAGAGAAGTGGAATTATATTTTTATTTTTGTCCTCTCTGGATTGGCCCTGATAACCGGGATAGTGCTGGACTTTATTCTGCCGCTTTCATAAAATACAATCATGCTACCGATTACAAACAATATCCCCTTGGCTCCCAAAACTACCTTTTATTTGGGCGGACCGGCTAAATATTTTTATGAGGCCAAGGATCGCGCGGATCTCGAACAGGCGATAAACTGGGCCAACCAGCACAGCGTGCCGTATTTTTTGCTTGGCGGGGGCAGCAATATTTTAGTAGCCGACCAGGGCTATAACGGCTTGGTTATTAAACTGGCTGCCAGCGGTATTCAGGTTCAAAAAAACACTCTCATTGCGGATGCTGGCGCCGCCCTGGCTGATGTTATTGCCATGGCGCAACAAAACGCACTAAGTGGTCTTGAGTCTTTGGCGGGTATCCCCGGTACTATGGGCGGCGCCATACGAGGCAATGCTGGGGCTTTTGGCACTGAAATAAAAGACTGCCTGCAGGAAGTTGCCGCTTTCAACGCTACCACTAAGCAATACAAAACGTTTTCTAAGCAAGATTGCCAGTACGGCTATCGTGGCAGCTTTTTTAAGCACCATCCTGAATGGCTGATACTCCAAGGGCACCTAGCTTTATCCAACGATGAGCCAAAAAAAATACAACAGCGCATAGAAGCCACCGTCAACAAGCGCAACAAAAAACAGATTCAAAATATCAAAAGCGCTGGCTCGATGTTTATTAATCCCGTCGCCAGCGACGAGCGACTGCGGAATGTTTTTGAAAAAGAAGCTCAAACAAAAAGCCGTGGGGGCAGAATACCCGCCGGCTGGCTGATCGATAAGGCGGGTTTGCGAAACGCTGCTATTGGCGAGATAACTACCAGCGCGATGCATCCTAACTACTTTATAAACCTCGGCCACGGTACGGCCGGCCAAGCTTACCAATTGCTGCAATTATGCCACGATAAGGTCAGGCAACAATTTTCCATTGATCTGCAAACTGAAATACAATTACTAGGCTTTGATACGTAAGCAATGTCTAACTTTCTCTTCAATAAAAATACATTCCTTGGGTGGCTGCTGGTGGGTTTGTTTAGTGTTGTCGCAATAACCATTTTTATTATTGCCATCACCGCTCCGTGGCCGTTGGTAGCTGATTACCAAATAGCCGTACCACAAACAAAAACCACCACCCTGATTGCTGTGGGCGATATCATGCTGGCCCGCACCGTGGAACAGAAAATGATAAATCATAACGACTGGCTCTATCCATTCAGGGAAACGGCAGACAATACTAGACAGGGTGATATCGTTTTTGGAAACTTGGAAACGCCCCTGATCAAAGGCGCTGTGGTCGAACCATACGGCATGAGCTTCCGCGCTGACCCAACAGCGGTCACTGGTTTGCAATACGCGGGTTTTTCAATACTGTCACTTGCTAATAACCACCTCAACAACCAGGGCGCTGAAGGCATACAGACTACCATCACAGCCTTAAACCAGGCTGGCATTGCCCATACCGGAGCGGGCATGAATTTGGATAAGGCAGCACAACCGGCCATACTTACGGTCAACAAGACCACCTTTGGCTTTCTGGCTTACACACAAAGCGGTTTTACCCCTGGCGCCTACCAAGCCACCGATCAACGAAGCGGTGTTTATTTTATGGATACCGACAAGCTTATACGTGATATTGAAAAGCTCCAAAACAAAGTTGATATAATTGTCGTCTCCATGCATGCTGGCATTGAATATAGTCACCAACCCAGCCAGGAGCAAATCACCTTTGCCCACACTGCCATCGATCATGGCGCCACACTGGTTCTCGGCCACCATCCTCACGTGCTTCAACCCTATGAACAATATAAACACGGATATATTTTTTACAGTTTAGGTAATTTTGTCTTTGACCAAATGTGGTCCGAGCCGACTCGTGAAGGCGTCATTGCCAAAATTACCTTTACGAATAGGGATGTTACTGATATTGCCCTTATTCCAATTAAAATTTTTGAGTATGCGCAACCGCGCCTGGTGCCAGAAATAAATACCCTGCCCACCAAACAAAGCTTTTAGGGCTTCACTTTTTGTCCGATTTATGATATAATAAAGTACATCTGAAGCATATTTTCTGGCCTATGCAAAAAAAAATAAAAAAAGTAATTATCCCCGCCGCTGGCTTTGGCACGCGCTTTCTGCCAGTCACCAAGGCGCAACCCAAAGAAATGCTGCCTATTGTCGATAAACCCGTTATTCAATATGTCGTTGAAGAAGCGGTTAATTCCGGCATTGAAGACATTATCATAGTAACCAGCTGGCAAAAACGATCGCTGGAAGACCATTTTGACCACTCGGCAGAACTTGAACGCCAATTGGAAGAAAGCGGAAAACTGGAAAAGCTGGAAGAAATAAAAAAAATCGCCACCATGGCCAACTTTGTCTATGTACGGCAAAAGGGGCCCTACGGCAACGCCACGCCCGTATTATCAGCTCAACATCTCCTGGATGACAATGAGCCTTTTGCGGTATTGTGGGGAGATGAATTTTTTGACAGCCATCCGCCTCGCCTGCAGCAAATGATAGAGGTCTATGAAACATACGGCCATTCCGTCATCAGTGCCGTTTCGGTAGCTCGAGAAGATGTTTCGCGCTACGGCATTGCGGAAATTAAAAACATTAAAGATAACGTCTATCAAATCCTGTCCTTGGTAGAAAAGCCAAAACCCGAAGAAGCCCCTTCTACCCTCGCTACCCACGGGGCCTACATCATGACGCCCGCGGCCATTCGCTGCTTAAATAATATCAAGCCCGGCAAAGACGGTGAACTGTGGCTTGTCGACGCTATACTAGAGCTCATGAAGCAAGAACCGGTTTATGCCTGTGAAATAAAAAATAGCAAATATTACGATACCGGCAACAAGCTTGAGTACCTCAAGGCCAATATCGAATTCGCGCTTCAGCGGGATGATCTGGGAAAAGATTTGCGCGCTTATTTAAAAAATCTTTCACTCTAAATACATGTTATTTCCTTGGCCTTCACAACAGGGACTTTCCAAATTCTTTATCATAATAATTTTGGGTTGCATTGTTTTAATTTTCGTTATTGTACTCTTCATTCTAGTCAGTCCAAAAGAAAGTCCGCCCCAAAAAATCACCCTAACCATGTGGGGTGTTTGGGACGAAACAACAGATTGGCAGGGCATCATTGACGCCTATGAACGGTCACACCCTTACGTAACGATAAACTATGCAAAAAAACGTTACGAAGAATATGAGCGCCTGCTGGTTGAGGGATGGGCACAACAACCCAATGCCGGGCCCGATATTTATGCCCTACCAAATTCTTGGATCAACAAATTCAAACACAAGGGCTATATCACGCCTATGCCGGCCAATACAACGGTAACCTACTTCCGTACCGAGAAGATTTTATTTAAAACTGAAACTAAATTTAAAAATATCACTGAACCGGGCCTTACCCCAAACGATATCAGTCGTGACTATATCGACGTAGTATACGACGACGTTGTCTTTGATGAATCGGTTTACGCCCTGCCATTCGGAGTCGACACGCTCGTTTTGTACTACAACAAGGATCTGCTCGACCAAGCCCACCTGGCCCAACCCCCCTCAACCTGGGCTGATTTTGCCACTACTGTAGCGAATATCGCTGTAGTTGACGGGCAGGATAATGTTTTGCGGGCCGCTACCGCCCTTGGTGCCTATAAAAATGTTCCTCGAGCGCATGATATCGTTTCCCTGCTGATGATGCAGAACGGCGCCACCATGGTTTCGGGAGACACGGTTGCCTTTGACAAAGCTTCTGCCGCAGACAGCGAATATTATCCTGGCGTCGAGGCATTGCGTTTCTTTACGGACTTTTCCTGGCCCGTAAAATCCGTTTATACCTGGAATAGCAATATGCCCAATGCGCTTGATTTTTTCGCTGATGGAAACCTTACCTTTTTCTTCGGCTATAAATACCAAGAATCAGAAATCCAAGCCAAAAGCCAGGGATTGCGCTACGCTATTGCTCCTGTTCCACAGGTAAATCCAGAAAACGAAATAAATTTCGCCAACTACTGGACCTATACCGTTGCCAAACAGACCAGCGCTAATAAAATTGACGAAGCTTGGGACTTTTTGCAGTTTGCTTCCGAGCCAGATCGTATCAAACCTTACCTAGAGGCTTCAAACCAAACCAGCGTACTCCGATCAGTACTCAATGAACAGCTCGGCAATCCAGATCAGAGCACCTTTGCGCGCCAGGCGTTAACCGCGCAAAGCTGGTATCACGGATTAAAGCCCGAAACTGCCGAAGAGTACTTCGCCGAAATGATAACTGATGCCACCGCCCATACGGTCGATACAAGCGACCTGGTAAAAACCACCGCCCGTAAAATTCAATTAGAATATTCTACACAATAATGAACCCCGCCAAAGCAACCCCATTACTATTACTGATTGCGGCTAGTATCGCTATGTTACTGCCCCTGCCGGCACAAGCAGCCGACTATCCAAGCGGCTGGACCGTCATCCCCGACGAATGTCTTGGCAGCCAGCAAACAGGATCAGGCGAAAAGCCATGCGATCTGAATTCATTTGTGCAAATGTTCGTTAACTTAGGGAGCATCGGCTTAAAAGTATTACCCTACCTAAGTTTGCTCATG
>CAZJUO010000001.1:29975-54513 GCA_964549245.1 uncultured Gammaproteobacteria bacterium | reverse complement strand
TCAGGAGTCGTTTACCAAGAGAATGAAAGCTCCAACGTTGGTTCGGGAGTGACCGTACAGGTGGATGTCAATGGAGTCAGCGCTGGATCGGATAGTACCGGCGCTAGCGGTGATTGGTCGGTTACTGGCGTATCAGCTAGCAGCGGAGATGTCATCACGGTTTATCTGGATGACCACGGTACGTATGAGGGTACGACGGTATTTAAAAGTGATGGCACCAACCAGACGAACGTCGATGTATACCAAAACGCGGTGATTGTACGCAATGATACTGGTACTTCTATTACCAATACGAATTTGGAGTCAGGGGATCGAGACGCCGGTGATAATGATATAAAATTTGATGTTTCTTCCGGTAATGTCACCTTTGATTCCGGCTTTGAGCTGCATGTCTGGACTGGCGACACCTATGATCCGGGCGGCACGGTAACTACGCAGGGTACGGGAGGCGATGTGCACGTTGATGATAGCGCCACCATGTATCTTGATACGGCCACCAATACTATTGCCGCGGAGATTACTATTGATGCCAGCGCCACCCTTAATGTCCAGCAGAGCACGAATGTAAATGGTGCCGCTTCAGCTGTAGATGTGTATGGCACTTTGAGTGTCAGCGGCGGCACTTTTGATATCGGCAATAGTACTGACGAGGATTTGGTAGTCCGAAGCGGAGCTACAGTTACTATCAGCGGCGGTACGACAGATATTGAAGACTTTTTTCAAATGTATGGCGGTACAGTAACGGTAACCGGCGATTTGGATATTGGCGGTGATCTGGATATCGATGATGGCACTTTGAATGTTAATACCGGAGCAGATATTGATATTTACGACCAAATGATGGTGCGCGGCAGCGATTCTATTGAAGTTAATTTGAATGACGGTTCGCTCGATGCAGGCACCCACTTGCGCTTTGATCAGGGTACGACGAATTTGGCCGGGGCAAATGCCCGGGCCGGCACAAGGACAGACGGCATAGTAGAATTGAATCGATACGACACGACCTCGCAAAATTGTTATTTCAATATGACGGGCGGTGACCTGACGGGCCGGGCGATTATTATATACAACGACAGTACTTTCCATACTGACACGGTATCTGGCGGCACCTTGCATATTGAGCGGCTCGCTGGGTCGGCAACAACGCTAGAATTTGTGCAGTGGAGCGATGATTCGCCGGAATTTTATAACATCGAATTTGAAATGAATTCGGAGTTTAAAAATAGCGTTAGTCCCACCTGGTACGCCCCTACCTTTCTAGGCTACTTCAAGGTTGAAACAGGCGTTACTTTTAATACACGAAGCCACGATGTGGTATTAAAAGGAGATTTTATCAATAACGGAACGTTTGATGCTACTGACGCCACGGTGACGATGGCTGGCACCAGTACGCAAAATATGCAGGGAAATATGACCAGCTCGTCAGCATTTTATGATTTGACCATTACCAATGCTTCCGGCAGCTATTCTGGATGCGATACGTCATTTACTCCTGGAGTTGATTTTGCTGCTTCGGCCACGGTAGAGAATAATTACACTATCACCACCAATAACGTAAAGGTAGAGTATAATTCCGGCTCCACCTATACCTTTACTAATATTAATTGGTCAGCCGCTTCGAGCAATGATATTATTTTCCGCAATTCCAGTTTGTCATCCGGTACCTGGAATCTCGACGTTTCTGGCACGCAAACGGCCGTGTCCTATGTGGACGTGGCCCGGTCAGACGCCTCTAGCGGGGACCAGATTGACGCATCCGATGGTACCAATACCAATTGCAGCAACAATACCAACTGGCTATTTACCAGCATTGATTTAAGCGGTATTGTGTATCAGGAAAATGAGAGCTCAAATGTGGGTTCCGGCGTGGTAGTCAAGGTAAATGTTAATGGTGTGTATGCGGGTACTGATACGACCGGTGCCAGCGGTGATTTTTCTATCAGCAGTGTGCCAGCTTCTTATGGCGATATGCTCACCTTTTATTTAGACGATCATGGTACGTACGAAGGAACGTTAATTTATCAAAGCAATGGATCTAATGATGCTTTAATATTATTTTACCAGAATGCGGTAAAAGTTCAGTCTAAGACAGGGACACCACTAGATAACGCTGATTTGGAATTAGGCGACCGGGATGCCGGGGATAATGACATAAAATTTGATGTATCATCAGGGGATTTAACGGTAGATTCTGATTTTGAATTGCATATAGACGGCTCGACATCCTTTGATGCTGATGGCAGTGTGACCACGCAAGGCACGGGCGGTGATCTGCATGTTGATGACGGCGGCTCATGTACGTTTGATACGGGGACGGTGACTATCAGCGCTGAAGCGACTATTGATGGCGCGGCAACACTTAACGTTTCCACCACAACTAATATTAATGGCACGGGCGTGGCTTTGGATGTGACTGGCAGTTTAAATCATAGTGCCGGCACATTGACCGTGGGTAACAGTACCGATGAAATTTTACGAGTAAATAGCGGCGGTTCAGTTACCTTAAGCGGCGGTACGACTGATATAAAAGACATTCTTGATTTGGATGGCGGCACTACCACAGTTTCTAATACTTTGGACGTTGGCGATGATATTGATATTGACGGCGGTACGCTGAATGTTGACGCCGGAGCGGATATTGACGTGGTTGACCGCTTAATGCAGAATTTAGCCGGCAGTACGACAAATCTTAACGGCGGCAGTTTGGATACCGGCGGCTACTGGTTAATGTACGGAGGCGTTTTAAATCTTGATGGCGGCGACCACAATGTTGGTATTAATGGGTATTTATATTTATATCCAAACGGCGCTACTTTAGAGTTTAATATGACTGGCGGGGAGGTGACTACCCGCGAATTATATGTACGGGATAGCGGCACTTTTAATCAATCAACGGTAACTGGCGGCACGATAAATATTGGCACGGCCCATACAGGACGTTTTCTGGACATTGACCAAGCAGCCCAGTTTTGGAACATAACTATTGAAGAAAACGCCTCATCGAGTGGTTGCTTGGCCGCCATTGATGTATTAAACGATTTAACTATTAATAATGGCGCGACTTTAACAGCCAACACAGAAAGTTATGAAGTGGATAATTATTGGAATAATGACGGTGGGTTTACCGCCGGTTCCAGTGCCGTGACTTTAACTGACAGCTCGGGTGGCGTTAGCGGCAGTACAGATACGACGTTTAATGATCTAACGATTGATACGTGCACGGGCTGCGCGGTTTCGCTGGGGCAAGACGGAGGGACGGATGATCCTATTGTGGCGGGAACTTTAACGCTAACGAACGGCGAGTATCTGGATATTCCTTCTGGCCGGACAATCACCATTGCCAGCACCGGAGACATTGCTTCGACAACAGGCGCTATTAGCGGTGATGGGCGGACGATTTTTAAACCAGCCAGCGGTTTTCCGACCACTATTGGCTTGGGTTCGGGTACGATTGTCCGTTATGACACTACCGATAATAGCCAAACCTTAGCGGCCCGTGAATATAAATACTTAGAAATTTACGGTAACAATACTTCAAATTCCGTTACCGCGGCAGCTGGCACATATGAGGTTACTGATGATCTTGACCTCATCCAGGACGGTACGGGCACGACGACGTTTAATCTGAATGCCAATGATCCGACTTTAACAGTTTCTGGCAATGTTACGATCGATGCGAGTACAACCTTTTCTGCCTCCAGCGCTAGCAGCCTCAAAGTAGTCGGTGATTTTAGCAATAGCGGTACCTTTACCCACAATTCAGGTACCATAGAGTTTAACGGCGGCGATTCCACCACCCAAACCTTATCCGGCAGTACTACCTTTTATGATTTTACCGCCAGCACCTCTGCCAATAGCGCCGGCCGTACCTTGCGCTTTACCGCCGGCACCACCCAGACAGTATCAGGCACCTGGACTATTACCGGCTACTCCGGCAAAGTTATTACTCTCGAATCATCAACCACCAGCGCCTGGAATATTAACCCCACCGCGGCTTCGGTCACCTATGTTGACGTATCCTATTCCACCAACCAGGGAACCTCTTTCTGTGCTACCTATTCCAATGACGGGGGAAATAATACGGGGTGGAGTATCACCGATGGCGACTCATGCGGGGCAACCTTTTCCGGTTATTTGTATCAAGATGAGGCAATAACCAAGATTGATTGTTCAGGGGGCAATGATACTACGGTTGATCTGCGGATCAATGGTGCTGGAGCCTATACGACTGAATGTACGGAATCAAGCGGTTATTGGGAAATCTCAAGCTTAACAATAGAATCGGGTGATGTCATCACGGTCTATATTGACGATGAGACCGAAGAAGCCACGGCAGTTTTTGTAACGGATGGAAATGATCGGTCAAACGTGCATTTATACCAGGACCGGGTGATCGTCCGAGCCGAGACTGGGTCTATAACCAATACGCATTTGTCTACCGGCGATGATAGCGATAATGATGTCAAGTACAATATTTCAGGCGGCAATGCTACCATCGATTCGGGTTTTACCTTGTTTGTCTGGGACGGGGATACCTACGCGCCAGGCGGCACGGTAACCACGCAAGGCGGAGGCGGCGTGCATATTCGCGGCAGTTCCACGCTTGATATGAACGGCAGTACGCTGACAATAAACGGTGATATGGATAATGACGGCACGTATACGCCGAATTCAAATACGACTATTTTTAATTCCACCAGTACCGGCCGGACTATTGATATGGGTACATCTGATTTTGCTGATCTGACTTTTAATGGGGTGGGGGGTGAATGGACGTTTGATGGTGCTGATTTTGCCGTTAATGGTAGTTTGACGGTAACAAATGGAACAATAAAAACAGATACTGGCACTGATGTAACGGTCGATGATAATGTAACGGGCAATGGCACAATTGATTTTGATGACAATAGCAATACTTTTATTATTCAAAACGGTTCGAATTCATTTGGCGGGGATACCAATTGGACGTTTTATAATCTCATACTCAATCATTCAAGCGGAGGCACTATTACCACGTCGGCTACGGGGACTGGCGATATCACTATTGCTGGTGTTTTGACCATAGACGCGACGTTTAACATGGCAAGCGAACAATATGATAGCCATGAACTGGAAGCAGGCAGCAAGGATTGGTATTTGACTGGTTCGGGTACGGTATTGGACGATAGGGATACGAGTTACAGCGATGGAATCAACCCTCAAACGTCAACTTTCAAATATATTAGTTCCAATAGCCTTACCGTTGGTTCGGCCCGTTATAATAATTTAATCTTGCAACCGGCATCTGGCACGCCAACCTATACTTTAGACAGCTCACCGCCAGTTTACATAGCTGGTACTTTGACCATGGATTTTTCCAATGGCAGTTTGGATGACGACTCTTCGACAATTTCTGTTAATGATACTTCAGCTGCGATAATTGGCGACGGGCAGACGATTAATAATCTGATAATAAATTCCGGCGGTACTGGGACCACTACTTTACAAACTTCAGATTTGACGGTTAGCGGAACATTATCGATTAATACCAATGATACCTTATCAATCAATTCTGGAAGGACGCTGACTTGGACTGGATCGAGCTTTACTTTAAACGGCGCTATCAGCGGTGATGGGCGTTTCACTGTAGATTCTAGCACCACCATTCCAACGAGCGGTACTTTAAGCTCTGTCGTGCGTTTTGATACCCAGAATGGCAATACTTCTGTGTTACCGGCCAGGACATACGGGGACAATGTAGAGATCTATGGAAATAATTCATCCAATTCAGTAGCCGCGGCTAGTGGTACCTATTCCATAGCCGGCGACCTCGACCTCATCCAGGACGGTACCGGCACGACCACCTTTAACCTCAACACCAACGATCCCACCCTGACCGTTACCGGCAGCGTTTCCATTGATGCCAGTACAGTACTATCAGCCTCCAGTGCTAATAGTCTTAAGGTAGTCGGTGATTTTAGCAATAGCGGCACCTTTACCCACAATTCAGGTACCGTAGAATTCAACGGCGGTGATTCTACCACACAAACATTATCAGGCAGTACTACCTTTTATGATTTTACCGCCACCACCGCGTCTAACAGCGCCGGCCGTACCTTGCGCTTTACCGCCGGCACCACCCAGACAGTATCAGGCACCTGGACTATTACCGGCTACTCCGGCAAAGTTATTACTCTCGAATCATCCACTACTAGCGCCTGGAATATCAACCCCACCGCGGCTTCGGTCACCTATGTTGACGTTTCCTACTCCACCAACCAGGGAACCTCTTTCTGCGCTACCCATTCTAATGACGGGGGAAATAATACAGGGTGGAGTATTGGCGGCGGTGATACATGTCCTATAACGCTAAGCGGTACGATTTATACTGACGAGGGTTCTACACCATTAAATTGTTCGACCAGTCGGACTATAAACGCCCGAGTAAATGGTTCTGGATCAGACACCGGAGAGTGCAGCAATTCACCGACAACCGGATATTATAGTATTGAAGTGTATGCCAGTTCAGATGATATTATTACTCTGTATCTGGATAATGAGACAGAAGAGGGGACAACCATTTTTATTTCAGACGGTACTTCGCAGAGTGACGCGGATATTTATCAAGATTGGGTGATTGTCCGGGCTGATTCAGGATCGATTACCAATGCGGATTTAAATAGTGGAGATGACAGTGATGATGATATTAAATATAATGTATCAGATAGTAATGTAACCATAGACTCGGGTTTTAGTTTGCATATTTGGACTGGAGACGCTTTTGCCCCTGGAGGAACAGTAACTACGCAACAGGGCGGGGACATTCATATTGATAATGACGCGACATTTAACGCGACCGATCACGATGTCACCATAGGTGGATCTTGGAGAGCTGATACGATTGACGCATATATACCAGGAAGTAATACAACAAAGTTTACTTCAACCTCGACAGGGGAAACGCTTTATTTTGGTTCAACGCATAATAATATGACTTTTGACGGTGTGGGCGGTGAATGGGAATTTGAAAACGGCTGTGGAATCGACGGCAATTTAACCGTAACTAACGGTACTATTATTGGTGATTCGAATATCCAAGTCGATGATGATGTGACCGGTAACGGCACTATCAATATGAGTGGGGGTTCGTTTAATATCGTTAATGGGAGCAATAATTTTGGCGGGGATACCGCTTGGACGTTCAATGATTTGGGCTTTTTGCATGACGGGGGTGTTTCAGAATACGCCACTACCGCCACTGGAACAGGCGATATTACGGTGGCAGGCACCTTAACCTTATATGCGACTTACCGCATAGCCTCTGAAACATGGCAGAGTCATCAGCTTGAGGCGGGCAGTAAGGATTGGTATTTAACCGGTTCAGATACGGTACTCGATGACAAAGATACACAATCAGGAAATGGGATGGTGCCGCAAACTTCGACGTTTCATTATACCAGCTCCAGCAGTTTAACAGTCGGCGCGACTCATTATTATAATCTAACCCTACAGCCTAGTTCTGGCACCCCTACGTATACTTTGGATAATGCTCCCTACATGTATGTACAAAACGACTTGCTGTTTGATTTTACTAATGGCAGCTTGGATAATGGATCTTCGCATATCTTTATGTATGGAACTTCGGGCTCTATTGTGGGGGATGGCCAGTCAATTTATAGTCTAACTATTTGGGCGGTAAGTGGTACAACCACTTTGCAAACTTCCGGATTGACAGTTGAGGGCACTTTTTATCTGGGGACTGATAATATATTATCGGTATCTTCCGGGTTGAAATTTACATATAAAGGAAGCAGTATCACTCTCAATGGTTCTATAAATGGTGATGGCATCTTTGACTATCGGACTGATACGGCGCTACCGGCGACAGGCACCATCAATGCTGATATCAGGTATAATCCGCGTGATGCGGATCAAACAATGACCGCCCGTACCTACGGTGGCGATGTGCGAGTTGAATGCCAAGATGACTTGTCCAGTTACGTCGGTACACGTACGGTTACTGCCGCTTCAAGCACCATCACCATGAACAATACATTAGTAGTTGATAATACCAACTGCACCAATATTATCTTTGATACTGATACCAATGATCCTACCATTTCAGTAGCCAGCGATGTAACTATTGGGAATGACGCGACTTTTTCCGCCTCAAGCGCCAATACGCTAAGTATCGGTGGAGATTTCGCAAATAGTGGCACTTTTACCCATAGTTCTGGGACAGTGTTTTTTACTGCCACTGGTTCAGGCCATACAATTAATTCTGGCGGTGATAGTTTCAACAATCTCACTTTCGACGGGTCGGGCGGTGCCTGGTCGCCCCTGACCAATACCCTGACCATAGCCGGGAATCTGACTATGAAAAACGGTACCTTTGACACCTCGTCAGGCACCGCCGATGTCACGGTCAACGGCACCATCCAGTGCGATACTACTTGTGGCACCATCAATATGACTAGTACCAATACTGTTACCCAATCAGTCTCTGCCAACCAAAGCTTCGGCACCAACGTGGCCGTCGCCACTGACTGGACGTTCTATAACCTCACTTTTGACGCATCTGCCAATTCACCTACTATTACCACCAATACTACTGGCACCGGTGAAATCAAGGTTAACAACAACTTCAGCCTTTCCAACAGCGGTACCTCCTTAACCGTTGATAATGAGACTAATGATCGGATATTGGATGTTGGCGGCAATGTTACTATCGGGGCTGATACCACGCTCCAGGCTTCTTCAACGGCCGGTTTCACGGTCGGTGGCAACTGGAGCAATAGCGGTACCTTTACTTCCGGTACGGGTACGGTTGAGTTTGACGCTACGGACGGTGATAATACCTTATTTGGGTATATGACGACCCCTTCGGATTTCCATAATCTGACTTTTGATGGTGTCGGCGGCCAATGGGACGCGGATACCAGCGCCATGGCAATTAACGGCAATTTGACCATGACCAACGGCACGTTAATCGGCAGTGATGATGTTACGGTTTATGACAATGTAACCGGCAATGGGACGATCACCATGTCCGGCGGTACGTTCGCGGTAGCCAACGGTTCGAATTCCTTTGGCGGTGATACTGGATGGACGTTTAACAATCTGACGTTTGACCATGAGGGAAGTGGACACACTACCACATCAACCACAGGAACCGGCGATATTACAGTTAACGGAGTCTTAACTTTGGAGGAGGATTTGGTTGGGGATACGTACTATGTCCACAAGTTGGAATTCGGCAGTAAGCACTGGATACTAACTAACAGCGGGACAGTTTTTGTCAATCATGAAAATCAAGTTGAATCTATGACACCACAAACCTCTACGATAACTTTTTCGGGTATTGAAGCAACAGCTATCCCACATGGGCATTATCATAATCTGGAATTAATACCAAGTTCTGGCACTCCTACCTACACGTTTGATAGTGGCGCATTTGTTTATATAACCGGAGATTTAACCATTTCTACAATCGTGGGCGCTAGCACGGAGCGTGTTATGATGATCGGCGACGGAGGGCCGAGTTCATCCAGTACGGTCGAGGCTAATGGTCAGACATTATATAAATTTATCGTTGATTCAAACGGAGAATCATTGACGGTTACCGTCCAAAACGAAGATTTGGCCGTCTCGGATGAATTGTATGTGGATACTGGCGACGTCTTAACTATAAATAGCAGCCGCACTGCTACCTGGACAGGCTCCAGCTTTACGCTCAATGGGACTATCAATGGCGCCGGGCGTTTGACTATTGATTCTGCCACGACCATTCCTACCAGCGGTACGTTAGATTCTATTGTCAGGTTTGATGGTACAAATGGGGATACGAGCACTATGCCGGCCCGGACTTTTGGAGGGCTGGTGGAAATTTATAATAATTCAGGCAGTTCAGCCAGGACAATTACTCCAGCTTCAGGATCGCACACTGTTTCGGGCAATCTGTATTTAATTGCTGATAATACGCAGAACGTAACGTTTAATGGCGAAGCCAACAATCCCACTATGAATATTAGCGGCGATTTGGATTTTACCGGCACTGGAGATGGCAGCGAAAGCCTAGCCTCGGGTACAGGCACTTGGACTATTGGCGGGAATATTGATTTTACCGGCGGTGTCTTTACTGATACGGATAACGGCACTATAGTCATGACCGGTTCTTCCAAAACTATTACCGCTGATACGGAAAAGATATATAATTTTGAAGTATCAGGTGGTAGTATTGCGAGCACGGATGAACTGATAATAGAAGGTACGTTTGATGTAAGTAGTAGCGGTTCATTCACCCAAACCGCTGATGCTGATTTATTGGTGGCCGGTGATTTTTCATTAGCTTCTGATACGACTTTTACGGCCGCTTCTGGTACTGGGCAATTAATTTTTAACGGTGATTTGGCATTTTCTGATCAAACGGCCGGTTTACAGAATGTCGGCTCGGTGGTAATCGGTGCCTCCCCAGATACCACAAATCTGTCCAGTGATTTTAAAGCTAAGGATTTGCGGGTAGGTAATTCGGATGAATTTTATACCAATGGGTATGATTTGGAAGTAGAGGATTATATTCAGATTGACGGCGTGTTTGACGCGACTGATGACGTGGAGACAGACGAAACTTTCATTCAGTTGAGCGGTGATTTTATTATCAATTCCACCGCTACGTTTATCCAAGACCAATCAACCGTTACTATGAGCGGCAGCTCGGGATCAAATAATCTTATTACTGACGGTTCATTTTCTTTATATAATTTAGTGATTGATGATAATGGCAGTAGCCTGACTGTGGAGGTGGAAGATCCTTTGGATTTGGATAACAACCTGACTATTACCGACGGTACCTTGGATGTTGTTTCGGGCGAGAATAATGCCATTGTTGTTGGGGGAAGTTGGTCGAATAGTGATACCTTTACAGCCCGGTCTGGCACGGTCACTTTTAACGCTACGACCACGGGCAAGACCATTGCTCCTGGCTCATCGTCATTTAATAATATTGTCTTTAATGGTTCTGGCGGCGGTTGGAGCAACACGGCGGCCATGGATGTTAACGGAACTTTTGGTATTACCAACGGCACCTTTACCCACGGTTCAAATTATGATATTACCGTAGGTGGCGACTTTACCATTGCTTCAGGCGGTTTATTTACCAAAGCTTCTGGTACGGGCGATCTGGTCTTTGACGGCTCTTTGAGTGTAACTGACAACGCAGTCTCCAAACAGGACCTGGGGTCAGTTGAGGTAGATGGCTCAAGTATCAATGTGGATATGGCCACGGATCTGGACATGACTGATTTGACTATTACTACTGGAAAATTAGTTACTAATGGATACGATCCAACGGTCAGTGATTTTATCACTATTGATGATGATATTGACTGCGAAGATGATGTGGAAACTGACGAGACGCTCATCACGGTAGGTGGGGATTTCACCATAAACTCGACCGCCACTTTTTATCAGGATCAGTCGACCGTACGCTTCAACGGCAGTTCAGGGACGGTTGATTTGATTACGGACGGTTCATTTTCATTGTACAATCTGGTAGTTGATGACGGGGGCGGTAGTTTAGTTGTTGATGTCCAGGATCCGCTTGATGTTGATAATAATTTGACTATTACTGATGGCACGCTTGATACAGTTTTTGGCAAGGGGAGCAGCATCACCGTGGGCGGCAGTTGGACTAACAACGATACCTTCGTGCACCGTGACGGTACGGTATATTTGGACAGTACTACGGCCGCCACTATTACCGGTGATACGACATTTTACAGTTTAAACGTCAGCGGCATCGGCGCCGCCAAAACAATTACCTTTGCCGGTAATAGTACGCAAACCATTGAAGGCACCTGGACCGTTACCGGTGCTTCCGGGCAGGTTATTACTCTGCAGTCATCGGATACGAATAACTGGACAGTCAATCCTTCAGCTGCCAGTGTGACCTATGTCGATGTGTCGCGTTCTACCAATACAGGCGTCGATTTCTGCGCTACCTATTCCACTGACAGCGGCAATAATATTAACTGGAGCATAGATACAGGAGATACGTGCGGCTTTACCTTGTCCGGCACGTTATATAATGATGAGGGATCGACTGCTATTGACTGTTCTGGGGGAAACGACACTACCGTTATGCTGGACATAAACGGTTCTGGCAAGAAGACCGACGAATGCGTGGCGGCTGACGGTTCGTGGTCGATTCCATATGTTATCGCTAGTTCAACTGACATTGTTACGGTTTATATTGATGATGAAACAGAAGAAGGCACCACGGTTTTGGTCAGTGACGGGACAACGCAGTCAGATATTGACGTGTATAATGGATGGCTGATCACCCGTGCTGATACTGGTTCATTGACCAATGCCAATTTGTCTACCGGTGACGATGGTGATGATGATATAAAATACGCAGTGGCGGGAGGAAACGTTACGCTTGATTCAGGGTTTAGCCTGCATGTTTGGGGAGGGGATACGTACGCGCCTGGCGGCACTATTACCACGCAGGGCGGGGGAGATATCCATATTGATTCTTCAGCCACGCTCAATGCGGCTGGCAATGATATAACGGATAATGGTTATTGGCTTAATGAGGGTACCTATACTTCTGGTTCGAATACTACATCCTTTACCTCCACCTCTTCCGGCCAAACCATCAATCCCGGTTCTTCCTCTTTCAATAACCTTACCTTCGACGGGTCAGGCGGTGCCTGGTCGCCCCTGACCAATACCATGACCATTGCCGGGGATCTGACCATGAAAAACGGTACCTTTGATACCTCTTCAGGTACCGCCGATGTGACAGTCAATGGCACTATCCAGTGTGATACCACCTGCGGCACCATCAATATGACCAGTACCAATACCGTCACCCAATCAGTCTCGGCCAACCAAAGCTTCGGCACCAACGTGGCCGTGGCCACTGACTGGACGTTCTATAACCTCACTTTTGACGCTTCGGCCAATTCACCTACTATTACCACCAATACTACTGGCACCGGAGACATCATTGTGACCAATAATTTCGGCCTGACCAACAACGGCACGGCATTAACCGTTGATAATGAAACTAATGACAGAGTCCTCGATGTAAAAAACCTGTCAATCGGATTTGGCACGACGTTACAAGCTTCTTCAACGGCTGATTTTCTTGTCAGCGGCAATTGGTCAAACAGTGGTAATTTCACTGACGGCACGGGTACGGTCACGCTTGATGGCAGTGCGCAGCAGACATTATCAGGGCAAATGACAGGGGCTAGTGACCGATTTTATAACGTTACGGTTACCAATGCGGGAGGATCTGATCCTGATGTGCTATTCTCTGCGGCCGCGGAAACGGAGAATAATTTCACCGCTACTACAGCCAGCACCCAGCTCCAGTTTAATGCCGGCAGTGACTATACTTTTACCAATATTGCCATAAACGGCCAGGGAGAGGGTACAAGAGTGTTCCTCCGCTCATCTTCAACCGGCACCCAATGGAACCTTATTTCCAGCGGCAGCCAGACTGTTTCAAATACCAATGTCCGCGATTCGTACGCTTGTAGCGGTGATACGGTGGACGCTTCTGATGGAACGAGCTTTGACGCTACTAATAACGATTGCTGGCTGATTAATTCTTTATCGTTTTCCATATCGGATACTGACGTGGAATTTGGCAGTTTGAATGCCGCAGCTGCCAGGTGGGCGGATAACGCGGATGGATCAGCTACTGATGTAGCGGCTCATACCATGCAAGTTGCTACGAATGCTGATAGCGGGTATGCTATTACGTATTATGGCACTGCCTTGGTGAGCGGCACCAATAAAATCCCGGACAGCGGCAATACTACCATAACGAATGATGCTGACGGCACGCAGGGTACCGAGGAGTTTGGTATCGGACTGTCTACTGACGGCGATGCTGTCATTACGGCCGGTTATGACCATAACGCCACGCCAGCAAATAGAGACTGGAAATTTGTTGAAAACTCAACAGAAACTATTGTTTCAGAGTCTGGTTCTACCGCTACTGAAACGATTTCTGTCTACTATTTATCGAATATTGCTACTGGCACAGAAGCGGGAAATTATTCCACAAGCATTACATATATTATTACACCAACCTTTTAGCTAAAACTAGCATTATTCTTTGACATTTCACAAAAGTTGTGATATACTTAAAACAACATTTATTGTGAAATGGCATGCGGGAGGGGAAAATAACAATAATAATAAAAATTAATTAAAATAATCATTAATTAGCAAAATTATGCTAAAATTGCGACAAATTACGTACCTTATTGTGGCGTTTTTTGTGGTATTTGCGCTAAGCTTTCCGGCTTTGCCGGCTTACGCGGCTTCGTTGACGAGCCTATCCGATACTTTGTCAACATTAGCGGAAAACACTGACGCAAACCACACCATTCAGTTTACTACTCCGACAGGTGTTGTGGCAGGGGAGACTATTACCGTCACCTTTGACACTGATTTTGACACCGCCTCGATTACCGAGGATGACGTTGACGTGGAAGACGACAGCGTTGATTTAACCACCGCGGCTGATTGTTCTGGTTCAGAAGAGGCGGGTGTGAGTATCGCCGCTGATGTGCTGACTATCGAAATTTGTACTGGCGATGGCGGTGATATCGCCGCTTCAAGCGTGGTCACCATCGAGATCGGTGATAACGCAACCGCTTCAGGTACTGGTTCTAACCAGATTACTAATCCTGCTAGCGCGGAATCTTCACAGATCGATATTGCTGGTACGATGGCTGATTCCGGTTCATTGACCGTTACCTCAATCGCTGATGACAGCGTGGCAGTAAGCGGCCAAGTTGATCCGACAATTACCTTTTCGATTTCCGATACCAGCATCGGTTTTGGAGACCTTTCTGCCTCCACCGGCCGCTGGGCCACCGGCGATGCTAACGGGGGCGATGCTTCTGATCCGGCCACCCCTACAGCAGCGCATACCCTGTCAGTTGCCACCAACGCTGATAACGGCTGGGCCATAACGTATTATGGAGCCACCTTGACCAGCGGCAGTAATACTATTGACGTTGCTTCAGTAGACGAAGACAGTGATGGCACACCAGGCAGTGAAGAATTTGGCATCAGTGCCAGCACCGATGGTGATTCCACCGTGGCTACTGGGTATTTGCGTGATAATGCGGCTGATTTCACTTTTGTGGCCAGCACTACTACCACTTTAATTTCAGAAAGCGCCCCAACGGCCACAGAAACGATCAGCGTTTCTTACTTAGCCAATATTTCGGGAAATACTGAAGCGGGTGATTATTCCACAGCTATTACCTATATTGCCACCGCTACCTTTTAATGGTAGGGCAATACCTCCCCTAATAGAGTAGTGTGTGAAATTTTGGAGGGAGGATAGTATCGTAAATATAACAAATTAAAACCCCCATGCTTATGTTTAAAAAAACTATCATCGTATGTAGCGCTATCCTTTTCTGTGCTTTTGTTCTGGCGCCGCAGGTCGCTAGTGCTCTTGACGTTACCCCAGCGGTACGTGAAGTGACCCTTACTCCAGGAGAGGAAAAAACAGTGCTCATTGAACTGGAAAATAATGAGCTCGATACCTTGCAATTAACCACCGAGGTGGTAAATTTTGACGCCAAAGCCAAGACTGGCGAACCGATTTATCTGGAAGACGAAACACCTACGGGTGCGGCTACTTGGGTTACAGTTAATGAAGGGCCTATCGTTATTCAGACCGGACAAACATCAGAAGTCGCGGTAACCTTTGACGTGCCGGCCAGCGCTACTCCAGGCGGGCATTATGTAGGCATTCTTTTCAATTTCAATCAGTCAACGGCCGAGGAAGCGGACAGCCAGCTGACTATTGAGTCAAAAGTGGCCACTCCCCTTTTATTGACTGTAACGGGTAATTATACCGAGAGTGGGGCAATCGCCGCTTTCAATACAGTTGGTAAAAAAACAAGTTATACCCAAGGACCTGTGGAATTTAATGTAGAATTCAAAAATACCGGTGATGTCCACCTAAAGCCAACTGGCAATATCGAAATTACCAATACTTTTGGCGGAAAAACCAAAACAATTTCTGTGAATGAAGACAGCTTGGCTGTATTGCCAGATAAAACTCGCATGTTTGAGGTAGCTGACTGGGAAGATCTCGGAACCTCCTTTGGCAAATATACCGCTACCCTGACTATAGGTGCGGGTACGGTTAGCGACACGGCTAGCGTTAGTTTTTGGGTTTTTTCAACTACGGGATTGATTATCGCTATTGTAGTAGTGATTGTAATTATCGTTGTCCTGGTGCTGCTTATCAAAGCGCTAACCAAGAAAAAACCAGAGATGCCGCAAGCATAAAACACGGCGAATTGATGATTTATCGCAATACAAAAGCTTATTATGGCTAAAATGCTTTCATACAAACCAATAATTCTATTAAGTGCTTTGGTGCTGGCCGGTTGTTTTATGGGCGGCTCGGCAGTTCGCGCTATCACTCTGATACCTCCCTCGATGGAGATCGGACTGAAACCGGGTAATACCTATTCTTCCGAAATCAAGCTGTATAATGAAACTGCCGACACGGTGCAATTATACACCGAGGTACGTGCTTTTACAGCGCAGGGAGAGACGGGGAAACCTACCTTTGATTTTGCCAATGACGAGCAACTAGGGCTTAGTGAGTGGATACAAGTCGAGGATGGTCCTATCGTCATCCAGCCAGGCGAGCGATACAGCGTACCGCTTTCCATTACTGCGCCGGAAAATGCAGATCCGGGCGGCCATTACGCTTCTATATTTTTCAGCTCTGCTCCGCCTGATTCGGGCCAGGTAAAAATATCTTCAAAAGTAGGGACGCTTGTTTTGGCCAGTGTTGACGGTGATATTGTCGAAGCGGGATCAATATTGGAGTTGGCTACCGCTAACGGCAAGAAAACGTACAGCCGACTGCCTGTTGCCTTTGAAGCGAGATTCCAAAATACCGGTAACGTGCATCTCAAACCAACCGGCGCCATTACTATTGCCAACCTGTTTGGCAGCGAAACTGATAAAATTGATTTCAATACAACCAAGGGCGCGACCTTGCCGAAGACAATCAGAAAATACGAGTCGGTCTGGGAAAAGGCAGCGGTGATCGAAAAGCCCGGTAATGCTTGGTCCAATTTTTGGCAAGAGTACAGCAATGAAAAAGATAATTTCGCCATCGGCAGATATACCGCTACCTTAAGCATTACGGCTGGCAGCACCGAGAGTGTCGAAGATACTGCGGCTATGACTTTCTGGGTAATTCCATGGCATATACTGACCGTTTGGGCAGTGGCGGCTATTATCGTGATCCTATTGCTCATCTTTGTTTTGAAAAAATATAACGCCTGGATTGTTAAAAAAGCACAAAAATAAAAATATCGAAATTATAGAATGCAGATAATCGCGAAAGCTTTTAAGTTAATTTACATAGGTATCCCGCTCATCGTCCTGATAGCGGGATATTCTGTTGTTGATGCGCAAGTTTCAAAGCAAGTTACCGTGACAGCTACGGTGCCGGAGCTGCCACCGATCGAAGAGCCGGATACGATCGTTGTTTTCCGTGGCATAGCCTATCCCTCCTCTACAGTAACGATAAGCCAGGACGATGCCTTAGTATCATTGATTACTACCAATTCCCAGGCTCAATTTGAAGTATCGCTTACTATAGATCCGGGCACCTACACTTTTTCTATAGTAGGTATTGATCAAGACGGATTGGAGGGAAAAAAATCAAATTTTACCTTAATGCTTTCAGAGGGTACGACAACGACGATCAGTGGAATATTTCTTGGCCCGACGATTGCGGTTGATAATACGAGCATCGGGCCGGGAGAGGCCGCGACACTATCGGGCACTACGGTACCGAGTAGCGATGTCAACGTTACGCTTACTTCCACGGGGGTCGGGGCTGCCGCAGACAACCCTCACATTGCCGTACATATTACCAGCGCCGATACCAACGGCCGTTGGATTCAGGTATTTCAGGCTGATGATTTGGCGGTGGACAGCTATCAGGCCAAGGCGCAGGCTATTGAACCGGTTAACCAGGCCGTTTCAGAGTACAGTAAGAACGTATCTTTTTCCGTGACCGCCGGAGAGGAGCCTGACCAATGCGCTGATGCCGTGCCGGGGGATATAAATTGCGATGGATACGTGAATCTGGTTGATTTTAGCATCATGCTTTATTATTGGGAAAATACCAATCCAGCTAATACCCGCGCTGACATCAACAGCGATGGCATTGTCAATATCATTGATTTTAGCATCATGCTTTATTATTGGACTGGATAAAAGCTATGTCGAAACTATTCAAACAAGTAATTTTGATTGGTACGGTTTTATTGGGACTTTTCATGCTAGCCGATAAAACTGAAGCCGCAACCTTATCGATTGTGCCGCGGAGTGATGAATATTCACTGGGAGAAACGTTTGTTTTGGAATTGCGTTTGAACAGTGAGCAGGAAGTAATAAATGCGGTACAAGCTACGATTACGTATCCCGCTGATATGCTGAAAGTGGTAGAAGTATCAAAAGGCGGTTCTTTCCTGACATTATGGGCAGAAGAGCCTTCTTATGAAGAATCAGCCGGAGTGATCAGCTTAACCGGCGGCATACCAGACGGCAGTTTTGTGGTTGATGGTTTGGTGGCCTCGGTAACCTTTAAAGCCATGGTGCCAGGCGGCATAGAAATATCTTTTGACGAGACGTCTTCCAGTGTCCACCTCAACGACGGGCAAGGCACGCCCGTGGCAACCAGTTTCGAATCAGCGTTTGGCAAGATATCTTCAGAAACCATGGTAGCAATTTCCTCTCCTACCCATCCTGACGAAAATAGCTGGTACAACAGTACGGTATTTACTGCCGAATGGAGCACTGAAGCGGATACAGTTTATAAATATATTGTCAGCACTGACCCCGAGGAATTACCTGCCGGTAAGGAGCAGCAGACTAAGGGCATTGCTACCGTTACTAATCTTCGTGATGGGGTATCATATTTTACTTTGAGCCACCAGCAGCCAAAGAGTAGCTGGCAGCTGGCCGGACAACGCCGTGTTATGGTGGATACCAGCCCGCCGCTGCCTATCCAAGCTGCTATAACCAGTGAGCCGTCATTATACAATGGACAGGCGATCCTGCTGTTCTCTACAACCGATAAAGTTTCCGGAGTTGACCATTATGACGTGCAAGAGGGAGGTCAATGGACGCGTCGGGTCGTATCGCCTTATATCCTCAAAGACCAGAGCCAAAATACCCCACTTACCGTTTGGGCCTATGATAAAGCGGGCAATAGCATATCCTACTCTTTAGGAAACGCGCATAAGGTAGAACAACGCCACGTCATTATACGGGGAGGAAGTTTGATAATAATCATTATCTCCGTAATTTTACTGTTAGCCATTTTATTTTATTACCTACAAATATCTAACAGGAAATAATATGGCGAAGCGAGGCATTATAATATTTCTAGCCGCTGTAGCCGGAATTTTTTTACCGGTCGGTGTTTTTGCTGCCTCGTTGTATGTTGCTCCAAGCAGTGGCCAATACCAGGTTGGCGAAACTTTTACTGTAAGTATAGGGGTCAATACCGATGGCCAGGCGATAAATTCGGCTCAAGCTTCTATTTCGTTCAGCAATGATCTGGTAGAGATTACGCAATTATCGCAAGCAGGGATATTTACCTTATGGCCGGTGGCGCCGAGTTATTCGAATGCGGCTGGCACTATTAGTTTTGCCGGCGGGTTACCAACGCCTGGCTATAATGGATCAGCGGGTACGATTATTACCCTTACTTTTAAGGCAAATTACGCTGGCACGGCAGCTGTGGGTATTAACTCCGGAAGCATCTTGGCCAATGACGGACTGGGTACAGATATATTAACTGCTTTGGGCAGCGGATCGTATACTATTACTGCCGCCGCAGAACCAGAGCCGGAGCCGGAACCAGAGCCGGAGCCAGAATTGGATTTTCCTGATGCGCCTACCATTACTTCCCCAACGCATCCTGAACAAGCTTTATGGTATGCCCAAGCCGATCCGGTGTTTGAGTGGAGCCAGGAAAACGGGGTAATAGGGTATAGTGTTGTGTTTGACGATCAGGCAGAGACCGTGCCGGACCAGATTCGTGATACTACCGAAGCAACATACCGGTATACCGGTACGGGTGACGGAATTTGGTATTTTCACGTCCGCGCGCAAAATAATGACGGTTGGGGCCCCAGCAGCCATTATAAAGCGCAGATCGATACCACGCCTCCATTGCCATTTGATATCGTACTGCCGGATGGAAAGCGGACAACCGATACAACACCACAGGTAAGTTTTGAAACTACTGATGAGACATCAGGGGTCCACCATTATGATTTGGTAATTGATAACCAAGCGCCCCTTAGCCTTGATACGGGTGCCACTACCCCGTACACCTTGCCAGAGTTAGCTCTTGGCGGCCACCAGTTAATAGCTAAAGCGTTTGACCAGGCCAGTAATACGACCGAAGCCAGCATAGATTTTACTATTGTTTCCCCGGCACAACCTCCAGAGGAAGAGGAGGAAGAAACAGAAGAGAAGCAGCCGGTAGCGGAAAAAATCGCCGAGACAATAAAGAAAATAATACCGGCGCCTTTGCAGAAACTCACGGAACAAATCGGAGAGACGGTAAAAAAGCTCCGTACCAATCCGACAGTAACCAAGACAGTCAATGACATTATCCAGCCGGCGGTGACGACTACCGCGGTAGTTACGGCTACTGGAATCGCGGTAAGCACGGCCTCGGTACAGGTTTATAATTTCCTCTATTTGTTTTTCCGTTTCGGTTATTTTTGGCTGGTCCCCGTATCGTTGGGAAAAAAGAGGAGAAAATCATGGGGTGTAGTGTTCGACAGCATTACGGGTCGCCCGGTACCTCGAGCCGTGGTTAGAATTTTTTCACGTGAATTTAATAAATTGCGGGAGAGCCAGGTAACGGATCGGCAGGGACGCTTTGGTTTTTTGGTTGACAAAGGGGTGTACTATATTACCGTTACCTGTCCGGGTTATATCTTCCCGTCACATATTTTACAAACATCAGCTATCAGCCAGTATACGAATATATACCGCGGTGACACTATTGAAGTTAAGGAACCCAGCCAAGACGTCCTGTCAGTCAATATCCCTATTGACCCCGACCGCAAAACTATTTCCCGCGCTCGCGTTAAGTGGCTGAAGTTTTTGAATATTCTGGGATTGATTATTGAAAAGATAAATATCCCGTTATTGATCGCCGGTACAATTTTGAGTGCCTTGACTTTAGTTTTGGAACCGAAGCTGGGAAATTATATAATTCTAGCGGTCTATGGCTTGATGATTATTATTCGCTATCTCATGACTATCCGTTTGGGACGGTCATTAGGTGTAGTCAAAGACAAATACACAAGCCAGCCGATTGAGCAGGCTATTGTACGAGTTTATAATGTTGATAACGGCAGTATTACCGGCACTAGGATTACTAATCAGCAGGGGCAATTTAATGCTTTATTAGCCCCCGGAAACTATTATTTAGTAATCATCAAACCAGGTTATAAAAACTTCCAAAGCAAGCCAGTGGCAGTAAGCAAACGGAAAGGGTTTATCCGTTTTACCGCGGAATTGGAACCCGAACAAACGCCGGAAAAACAAGAACCGGAGCAGAGTGACTTGGATATTCATCTTGAGCAAGCTCCGATTACGGTAGAAGAAGATAACATCCAACCGAAAAAGGCGAGCAAGGAAGCTAAGCAAGCGGATAAAAAAAGACTGAAAAAAAAGGAAAACGCAAATCAGAAAAAGAATAAATAATTTTTTTCGGCTAATAAGCAAGCCTATCCGTGATACGCAGCAGGGAGGTATTTTGACTTGTAATGATTTTGTGGTATAATGTGGCTAATTCTTACGGTTTTTGCGGTATTTTTCATATTATTTTTTAATCTAGCACCAGCGGATTCTGATCCTTATAATTTTTACTTGCCATAAATGTATTATTGGCTAGTCTGCGTTACTTACTTCAGGGAGTAAGCTATTCATTGCGGGCTCGTAGCTCTTCGCTTTGCTAAAGCTACGTGGGGCAAGCAGCTTGCCCCGCCTAATCAGGTGGGATGAAGTTAGAGCGTTTGCTCGGCACGACCTGTACATAGCGGGTGATTAGCTCAGTTGGTTAGAGCGCTACCTCGACACGGTAGAGGTCTCAGGTTCGACTCCTGAATCACCCACTATGTACGGGTCACGCACCAGGCCAGAGGCTTGTCCCGCCTATTCAGGCGGGATGAAGTTAGATCGGTAGCTAAGCCAGGGGTGATTAGCTCAGTTGGTTAGAGCGCTATCCTCACACGATAGAGGTCTCAGGTTCAAATCCTGAATCACCCATTGCGGCGGGTAGATCCGTGAGGTCGTAGAGCCTGTCCCGAACGGAGTTGAGGGATTCAAATCCTGTCAGGCCCATTGTGAGAAGGAGCGGTAAGGGTAAATAATAAGAACAATCTTTTTTTATAATGACTTAATTGAATAAAAAATAAAAATATGCGTCTTACCTTTAGAGAAAAAAAATCAAAAAAAACTAAAGACCAAAAAGAAGAAATTCCCGATTTCGCAAAATCCCCAAAAGGGTTTATCTTTGAGCTATTAAAAATATTTTTAATTGCGCTGGTAATCGTTATACCAATACGGTATTTTTTGTTTCAACCGTTTTATGTCCGCGGTGCCTCTATGGAGCCATCCTTTAATGATAATGAATATTTGATCATCGATGAAATAACCTATCGCTTTACTGAACCGAAACGGGGTGAGGTGGTAGTGATAAAATCGTTAGGATATGATTCTGATTATTTAATAAAACGTGTCATCGGCTTGCCGGGTGAGACGCTGGAGATAGATAAAGGCCAGGTGATAATATTTAACAATGACCATGAAGATGGTTTTGCCCTGGATGAGCGGTATTTATTTGAGGGGATGCGCACGTCCGGCAACCAAACGGTAACCCTTGGTAGTGATGAGTATTTCGTTATGGGGGATAACCGTTCGGTTAGCCTGGATTCCCGAAGTTTTGGCCCGCTGCCAAAAGAAAATATCATAGGGAAAGCTTGGCTGCGCGTCTGGCCGTTCGACAAAATTAAGCATTTTAACATCCCATTATATAACTAAGCCTCCTTTAAAGGAAATTATTATGCCGAAAAAAAATACGCAAAACACTTCAGCCCCCAAAAAAAATTCTACCAAGGAAAAAACAGCCACACCGCATAAGAAAGAATTTCGCTTGCTGCGGGGCATGAAGGATATATTGCCGGATGAGCAGTCATCATGGAATTATTTACGTGAGCATGCCAAAACTATTGCCCATCACTACGGCTACGAACGCATCGATACCCCCGTACTGGAAGATACCAATCTGTTTGTTCGCTCTGTGGGGGAAGATACTGATATTGTCGAGAAAGAGATGTACTCATTTGACGATAAAAATGGAGATTCTGTTACCTTGCGGCCCGAAGGTACTGCTGGAGTGGTGCGTGCCTATATCGAGCATGGCATGATTAACCGGCCACAGCCGATAAAAGTTTATTATCTAGGCCCTTTTTTCCGGTATGACCGGCCACAAGCAGGCCGCTATCGGCAGTTCTATCAGTTTGGTTTTGAGGCTTTGGGAGACGCGCATCCGGTTATTGATGCCCAGCTTATCATGCTGGTTTATAATTTTTATAAAAAGCTTGGCCTGCCAATTACCTTGCAGATCAATAGTATCGGTTCTCCTGAATGCCGGAAGCAGTACCGTAAAGTATTATATGACTATTACAAATCAAGGAAAAACTCATTATCGGAGGAGGACCAGCGCCGTTTGCAGACCAATCCGTTGCGACTGCTGGATTCGAAAGACCCTGACGCGCAGATATTGGCGCAGGACGCTCCCCAAATCATCGACTATCTTGACGACGAGTCGAATCAGCATTTTGTAAAAGTATTGGAGCACCTTGATGAGTTGGAAATACCATATGTCCTGAACTCTCATTTGGTGCGCGGGCTTGATTATTATACCGGAACGGTGTTCGAGATATGGCCGCAATCAGATGATGAACAAAATGATGAGACAAAAAAAGAAACGGCGCAAAGCGCGCTCGGGGGAGGCGGCCGATATGATTTGCTGGCCCAGATGATGGGCGGACCCGAAACACCTGCCATTGGTTACGCGGGCGGCATAGAGCGCTGCATTTTGGAACTTAGCAAGCGCAATATTACCATTGGCCAGCCGGCACAAGCGGATATTTTTGTAGCGCAGTTGGGTGATGCTGCCAGGAAGAAAGCTTTAAAACTGTATGAGGAAATCAAAGCAGCCGGCCTTACTGCCATGGAAAGTTTTTCCAA
Source organism: uncultured Gammaproteobacteria bacterium (assembly GCA_964549245.1). Taxonomy (GTDB): domain Bacteria; phylum Patescibacteriota; class Patescibacteriia; order UBA10025; family JAHIVO01; genus CAZJUO01. Next base: position 30,168 of record CAZJUO010000001.1, on the reverse strand, counting down.
AGATGGATTGAAACCCCAAATGGAACGCGCCAATAAGTATAAAGTAAAATTTACAATTATTCTCGGCCAGAAAGAGATCATGGACAATACGGTATTAATCAGGGACATGGAAAGCGGCCTCCAGGAAACAGTGCCAGCGGATACGATTATTTCCGAAATAAAAAAACGTTTAGCGGACGAGGACACGCCAGCG
>CAZJUO010000001.1:0-29965 GCA_964549245.1 uncultured Gammaproteobacteria bacterium | reverse complement strand
AATTTAAGGTAGTAGAGAAAAAGACCAATGGGGAGGATTTATAATTACTGGTTAACGCCATGAGTGAATGTATTTTTTGTAAAATAATCCAGGGGAAATCGCCGGCAGAAATCGTACATCAGGAGGACGGGTTTATAGTACTGAAAGATATTCAGCCAAAGGCTCCGGTTCATTTGCTTATCATACCCAGAAAACATATTACCTCATTGAATGACGCCAGCGAGTCTGACCAATTATTACTCGGTAAAATGATGCACCATACAGGCTGGTTGGCCAAAAAGTTCAATATTTCCCAACGGGGGTATAAAGTGGTGGTAAATTGCGGTGAGGATGGGGGGCAGGTAGTGCCGCATCTTCATATTCATTTTTTAGGCGGGGAAAAAGTCGGAGGATTAGTATAATAGCTACTAAGATTAGGCAAAAATCAGGATAATGGGCTAAAGAGGCATGAGGGCGGAGTGGATTGTCTTTTTATTTTCTGGAAAAATTGACATAGGAAGTAATATTGTGGTATATTAAAACCAGTTTTTAAATTACCTGGGAGGTGACATTTTAGTGGTTGAAGTAAAAAAGAAAAATGGTGAATCAACAGAGAGCCTGCTTCGGCGATTTACGAAAAGAGTGCAGTCAAGCGGTGTTTTGCTGCATGCGAAAAAGGGCCGGTTTTATTCTTCCAAAAAGAGCAAACGTGAAGAACGTGAAGACGCCGCCCGCCGCCAATTGATTCAGGAAAAGAAAGAGTACTTGCGAAGGATCGGGAAGCTCGAAGAGTATATTGATCCGCGCAAACCAAATAAACGAGGTACTATTAAGAAATTGCTTCAGGCAAAAATTAAAACTAAATAAAGTTCAATATTCTAATGAGTTTACAGGACAGAATACAAGAAGATTTAAAGACCGCTCTGGTGAATAAAGACGAGCTGCCGCGTTCCGTGTTGCGTATGCTCAATAGCGCCCTGCATAACGAGGCCATCGCTCTTAAAAAGAAAGAATTATCGGATGACGAAATTATCTCCGTTATTTCCACAGAAGCAAAAAAGAGGAAAGACGCAGCGGCTGCCTTCACCAAAGGCGGACGGTCAGAATTAGCCAACCAAGAGCAGAAAGAACTGGCAATTTTAGAAAAATACTTGCCCGAGCAAGTTACGGAAGAAGAGATTAAAAAAATTGTTCAAGAGGTTATCGAGCAGCTTACACCCGAAAAGCGCCAGATGGGGCTAGTTATGAAAACAGTGATGCCAAAATTAAAAGGGCAGGCTGATGGAAAAATTGTTTCACGCATCGTCAAGGAGTCTTTAGATAGTATTTAAATAATAATTATTTGAGGCTTCAAGGTCCTCTCATAATGACTACACAAAACAAAAAGAAATTTTTTTACGGGTTTTTACTTAGTTTTGTCGTCTGCCTACTTGTATTCGGCGGAATGCTGACTACGGGCAATCAGGCTTTGGCGCAGGTGACGATTGATCCTGATTTGGGCACTACCTTTGGTTTGGGTACGGCGGATTTATATTCAACGATAATTCGAGTGGTCCAATGGGCACTCGGCTTTTTGGCCTTGGTTGCGGTTATCATAATAATGTACGGGGGATTCATCTGGATGACAGCACGCGGCAATCCGGATAAGGTTGCCAAAGCCAAAAAAATATTGATCAGCGCGGTAATTGGTTTGGTGATCATTCTGACTGCCTGGGCTATTGTCACCTTTGTCGTCAAGACGATCCATGAGGCTACCAACGGCAGTGGGGCAGGTTGTACTATCGGCAATACGGAAATCTGCCGGGAGTGCGTTGATAATGGCAGTGGCGTTGGCGTCTGGGTATATCATCCGGAGTGGGATAATTGCAGTATCAGCTCGGAAGATTTTACCATGCAGTCGGTGGAAACCTCGCATGATGGCGCTGATCCAAACCAGGACGTACACCGCTGCAGCGCGATAAAGCCGGTCTTTAACCACAAGATTGATGATGTGACCATTCAGACGGCAGCTGGCAACGGAACTTTGCAAATAATCGATTCGAGCAGTGCCGCAGTGGCTGGCTCATGGACCACGCTGAAAAAATCGTCTACTTTCAAGCATCCAACGTTGTTTGACGCCTTTGAAACGTATGAACTGCAAATGCCGAAAACCGTAGCCGATACGGCTGGCTTGTCGCTTGATAATTGTACGGTCGAACCATTAGGCTCATGCCAGGATATGGGTACGTATTATGCCTGGCAGTTTACGACCAATAATACGCTCGATGCGGTTTCACCATACATTACTTCCAGCTATCCAATCTACGATAACACTGATCCTTCATATCCAGACCGCAATGTCAGCCGGGCTCCGATTTTCCGGGTAGTCTTTAACGAATCAATAGACGATACCACCATTATTGATACGGATGGTACGCCCATTGACGGGAATTTTGTCCTTGAGCAGTTAGATGAAAATGGTGTGCCAGTAGCCACATATAACAGCGATCAGCTGCAGGTCTCTCAAACCACTAATGGGTTTGAGGTTAAAATTGAAGATCCGTTCCTTAATCCGTTAGAATCCTTTACTTGGTATCGTATAACCGTAGCCAACATTGAAGATCTCTGCGCCAACCCAATGGACAGCCCTACTGTTTGGGAGTTCGAGACAAACGATACCATGCCGGGAGTAAAAACCTGGTATCCGCGGGGCAGTAATGAGTGTCCGGACGCATACATCGGCATTGTCTTTAATACCAGTATGTATTATCAGCAGGTAAGTTTTGGTGTAGCGGATGGGCAGTCGATTTCAATCGGACCGTTAGAAGCAAATATTGCCGGTCCGCCCTATCAGATAACTGATGGAAATGGAAATATGCTTCGTGTGGTTGATCCTAATATCGGCAATCCATCCGACGGATTCAAGCATTTTGAGTTGCGGCCGGCCAGTGGCTTGCCTGCCAATTCGAATTTTAACGTGACAGTAACCACTGATATGGTCAAAGATATTGACGGCAATCTGCTTGACCAGAGCTGGTCATTTCAAACCACTACACCGGAAACATGCGTTTGTTCGCCGACTATTACTTCCATTAATCCCAACCAGGGCCTAAACGGCGAGTGCCTGACCATACGCGGCGTGTGTTTCAAAGGAACCACGGAACATGAAGCAAATCCGTCTCTGGAATTTGAATTCGGGGGCGCCAATACGCCAGCTACTGTTGAGGGTGTTGACCCGGCGGGCCGTTGGCTGACCACCACCCTACCCAATGCCTATGCTAATGGAAATAGACCGGAGGCTGTTGTTTCTATTGACTATGTGGAAGATGAGTATGATCCAGTGCCGCCAAGCAATCCTTTTGAGTTTTTTGTTAACGGCGATGGCCTGGCTACGGGACCATGTTTGTATACAGTCAGTCCGGGGGAAGGCTACCCCAATATCACCGAAGTGAGCTTAAAAGGCATCCGTTTTGATGAGACCAGCGCGACTCGGGAGGTACACTTTAATTTAGCCACTGATAAGCTCGGTTTGTTAGTACCCAATTCATGGTCTGATACGCAAGCGCGCGCGGTAACTCCGATAGCTGGCGCTGGAGATTATGGTGAAAATCAGGTGTGGATTGAGAATGACGCGGGAACCAGTAATAGCATGCCTTATGTCATCAAGCCAATACCGCCTGATGTGCCTATCGTCCTTGATTATGAACCGACCTGCGGGACCGCCTGTATTAACGCGGCTATCCATGGCGTTATTTCCAAGAACGTAGCCGCTTCCATTTCTACGGCTACTGTTGGACTCTACAGCTGTTCTGATCCTTCTTGTATTTTTTCTTCGCTCAATCCTATAGCTTTAAATAACGTCACCGCAGTTTATAACGGCGGCACTGACCAGACAGAGTTCCAGCTGCAGTTAGCGGCTCCAGGCGTGCTTGATGTAAACACTGATTATCGGGTGGTGCTCTCCGATGGCATTACCAGTGATATCGGGGTGGCGCTTGGCAATTTGAATTTTGATCTGGACAATAACGGTACCCGGGATTCATATTCATGGACTTTTAAAACGCGCGATGATCCGACATTATGCACTATTGAAACAGTGGAAATGAAACCAGCCAGCACTACCAAACTGATAAACACGGCTATCTCGTATACCGCCTATGCCAAAGGCATTCCTGATACCTGCAGTCCATCCGGGCAGACCCTTGACCCAAGCGGTTTTAGCTGGACCTGGGGCATCAACGATCCGATTGGCAGGGTACCGGCTGTGGCTTCGATAAACAGCAACACTTTAAATAACGCTTCCATTCAAACAGCTATCAGGACTGATGCCGATCCAGTATTTGTTGAGACTACGGCTGATGATGGCAGCGGCAATACGGCCAGCGGTGCCGGTGAATTGCATATTATTGATTGCGAAACTGACCAGCACTGCCGCGATAACTGTCCCGGCAGCAGCTCGGTTTGTGACCCGGTAAACAAACGGTGCACGCCGGCCATTACCTCACTTAATCCAAACCAGGGACCGAAAGATACCACAGTTACAGTCAATGGCTGTTACTTTGGCAGCAGCCAGGGAGACGGCACGGTTCAGTTCGGCGGGGAAGACGCATATTTCCCTTGCGGTAATGCTAGTTGGAGCAATGACCAAATCATTGTCCAAAATCCATCTACTGCAGCCAGCGGTACTATATTGCCGGTTGATGTGCGCACTGATAGTAATATTGGAGGCTTGTGGAATGAAGCAGCTGATCAGGGTTTATTTACCATGACTGATTTATGCAATGGCGTACCGGTACCAGTAAATGGTATGCCTGGCATTTGTCCTCCTTTGGTGCCTGCCAGCGGAGAGGAAGGAGATCTGATACATTTTGATGGGTACAACCTGTATGGCAATTATCCCAATGCCTTTGCCCAATTTTCTGATGGAATTGGCGGTTATATTAATGCTACGGCGGGTAACGGAGCGGCTGACGGTTCGTTTTATGAAAACGCGCCGGTGCCAGACAATGCCCAGACCGGTCCGGCCCGGGTAGCGATCAGGGTGGGGGCTGGGCCAAATGATTACTGTCCGTCAAATTCTGTTAATTTTGGCATTAGCTGTAATGTAGATAGTGATTGCAGTACCAATTGCTGTAAATCAAAAATTTGCAAACCGGCAGGCGAGTGCAGCAGTGGCGGACCAGGGGATCTGTGTTTACTGCCGACCAATGCGCCGTTTTGCCAAAACGGGCCTGCTGGTACGGCTTCCGGGGATCTCTATCGTTGTATTGATCCGGTGGGGCATTTGGATCCAGAGCCTCCGGCCAGCGCTGCTTATCCGCCGGATGCGGTAGATGACTGCCGCTTTTGCTGTGATGCCAATCCGCCGATGAGTTCAGGGAACTTGACGTGCGTGCCTGATAAAGTACCCTGTGACAGCGCCAGCGGGGATCGGGGATTGTATTGCGGTTGTACTTCGGATGCCGACTGCGGCGCACTCGGCTGCGGGTTTGATGATCCCGACCGGTGCTGCTATCCGCGGCCAGTTGTTGATTCCACGCTGCCTGATAGTGCTGACGATATTTATTGTACTAATGGTTCTATCCAGTACTTTTTTGAGACATTTGGACTGCGCATGAAGCGTGATTCCATGAACAGCTCCAGCATTTTGGTAACCGACGGCGGGGGCAATACGATCAACGGTACTATATCCACCAATAGCGCCGGATTTGTCTTTACGCCAAGCACGCTATTAACGCCCGGTTCACAAATTACTATCCAGGTTACCACTGACGTGAAAAACCAATACGGGGTAGCCATGGCCGCTGCTGATACGAAGACATGGGACGTGAACGCCAACGCGACAATTTGCGAAATTGATGATATTAATTTTATAGTCCAAAAATTCGGCTCGGCTCCCTATTCTCCGCCGGATACGTTTAGCTGCGCTTTTGATAATTGCAGCGATGACATGGACAATGTTACCGCCGGCAACCAGCACGACATCATGGCGGTAGCCGTAGATAAGAATAACAATCCGGTCAGCGCTACGTATACCTGGGCTGAAACTGATACCGAAGATGTCATGAGCATTGATGAAACCGCTACTGGCATCAATAATGTGATTACGGCCAATTCAAACGCCGGGCACGGATTTGTCAACGTTGAGGCCAGCGCGCAGTTTTTCAGCGATATTGAAGACGGCAGAGCACGCGTGAACGTTACGCTGTGTGAAAATCCGTGGCCCAATCCGTTTGCCCCGACTAATGACCAGTATCCATTCGAGGATTCGCAGGCCTACCAAAAACCCGATACGATCGACGGCCCGCCCAGCCAGTTTATTGCCAATTATTCAATCTGGTATTGCCGTGATCCCGGCTCATTGCCGTTGTCAAAACCAAGCGACGAAGTGGTAGTGCGCGAGAATGATGCCTACGATCCAGCAGACGATAAGGATGAACTGGTCAAGGAATATTTTATCCTGCGTGACGGTTCGTCTGATGGAATCGGGATACGCGTTATGGAAAATGAACAGCGCCGGTCGCCAACCGAATGGTACCGCAACCAGTTCGGTCCGTCAGCACCATCGCCCCAAGAGCTAACGGTGGATGGCTATTCAGCCATACGTGCTGGGCGTACGGTCTATGTTTCGGTGCTCAATTTGGATGATACAACCAGCACCTTGACTCCCTATATATATTTGATTTCCTATAACGAAGGCGCCAGCGAGGAGACTATTACCATTTATAACCGCTTACTGAAAAATTGGCAGTTCAATGTAAACATGTCGGAAACTGACAAAGCTCATTTGCAGCGGGATATGCAGCGCCTTGGGGACCTTGATGAAATTTATCAGCTATTGCTTACCTATAAGGGGATAAACACCACTTTCCCGATGTTGGCTGCCGGTACTTATATATCAGGCATGAGCGTCTCTACCTGGTTATCATGGCAAGAAACCCTGGGCGGCCAGCTGATTCCTCTGGCCTTTGCCCCGCAGCACGAAACGTTGGTGCAGGCACTGCGGTCGTTGTTTGCTCAGGAGGCCAAGGCAGCGGGAAGCTTACCGGTGGACCCGCTTAATAATTTGTATCTTTGTCCCTTAGCCTATCGCCAGGAGCTCAATTCAGAAGTTGCCTTGGGCAATGATGTTGATCCGGCGGGCATAAGCTATGATGCGGCTGGCAACGTGTATGTTGTTTCGTATGAGACAAATAATAATAAAAAATTATGGAAGTGCAATAGTAACGTAAATTCATGTTCTGAAGAGCATGCCTTCGCAGACCAGGCCAATAGTTATCCCAGTGACGTGACCGTTGATAAAAAAACCGGTGATATTTTAGTTGCCATAGCCGGTTGGGTCGGACAAGGCGGTCGGGTAGAACGATTTGACGCTGATGATTTGTCTGCACCAAAACAAACGTATGATATAGATAACGCCAACGGCATCAGTACTGACAGTGAGGGAAATATGTATATTACCAGGATAAATTGGGACAATGGCGTATATAAATACGATGCTGACGGTAATTTATTGGCCGAAGACAACATCGCCGGCAATTGCGCGGACGGGGATCCGTGTCCCTGGGGCATTGAGCTTGATGAAAAGGGGAATGTATATGTATCTGATCGGAACGAAGGTAAAGTAAAGATGTACGATAATGATTTAACTGGCGTGCAGAAGGAGTATTTCTTGGGTATTGCGGCCGTAGGGCTTGACGTGGAAGGGGATAGTATCTTTACTACCGGCCACTTTTCTGATTATATTTTTGAACTGGACAAGGATTTGACCACCTTGAAGAATGCTATCACCAGTCCGGCGATTGATAATCCTTACGGCATTTCCGCTTTTAACGGTGGTTTCTATTTTGCCAATTATACGAACCACTCGGTGCATAAATATGTTTATGACGAGGATTCCGCCAATACTTGTTGGAACGAAGTGGCGCACTCATATTATTGCCCGGCCGGTTCCCATATTTACCAATACGCCGTAGGCCCAAGCGGAGAAGTGGCCAATCTGTATGCCAATATGGAATATGACGGCCCCGGATCAGCTGGCCTTTTGAATAATTATGCCGGTGACCCATGCACTGATGTTGGGTATTGTGAAGACCCAAATTGCACTACCGCGGCCAGTTGTAGCGCCGAGTGCGGTTCGGTGTGGCACCAAAACTCATTCTGCAGCTGCTTTAACCATGAGTTCAACGCTACCGGGACGCCAAACGACCATGAAGGCCCGCACATAAATTATGTCGATGCTCTTATAGAAAATACTACCAACGTGGTATCCGGTTCGCGTGAAATGACGGTTGATGTAAGCGACGGGGGCAGCGGCGTTAACCGGGTAGAATACTATATAAATGGCATTAGAAGATTTACCGATGATGACGGCACCACCGGCGGCTGGAGCTGGACATTTAATTCTAATGATTACGCGGACGGTGATTATACCTTTATGGTGCGGGCTTATGATAATGTAAGTAATCGTACCTCTGTTTCGTATAATATACAGGTAAATAATAGCGCCGGACCTGATAACACCGCTCCATTTGTCATTATAAATACCCCTCAAGCAGGAGATGAACTCAAAGGCCAAGTAACTATAACCGCCCAAGCTAGCGACAATCAGATCGTTTCTGCTTTAGAGATTTCAGTAGTTGGCACTACCGTAATCAATACATGTGGTACTTCCAGCTGTACCCTTGATTGGAATACTGCCGAATTGAGTGCGGGTTCTCCAGTTTATCCCAATGGCCAATATACTATCAAGGCTACGGCAACTGACCCGTCGCTCAATACCAATACGGTTGAAATAAACGTCACGGTGGCCAATATTGATTATAACAATCCGGTGGTGGCAATTAACGCACCTACCTCTTTGGAAGTAATAAGCGGGCAGTATCAGGTGCAAATGACGGCTACGGACGACCAGGCGGTGGATAAAGTTTCAATTTATATTAATGATATTTATAAAGGCGATGCGGTGAATTCGGCAGGTAGCACCTGGACCTGGGATTGGAATACATTGCAGTATGCGAATAATTTATATTTATTGCGAGCTATCGCCTATGACGTCCAGCAAAATTTCAGCAGTGCTTCCATAGGCGCCCAGATAGATAACGCGGCTAATGATGACGTGGCTCCAACCGCAGCATTTGTGCGTCCGCCAACGCCTGACTACGGTTCATCAGTATATAATATGGTTACCATGCAGGTTGATGCTACTGACAATGTCGGGGTAGCGGAAGTGCGGTTTTACCAAGACTATGTCTGGCGGTCTACTGATACCGTAGGCGGTGATGGATGGAACTGGGTCTTTGATGCGGAGCGCATATCCGCCGGCTGGCATACGTTCCAGGCAGTGGCCTATGACGCGGCTGGCAACGAAAGCGATTCCCTGGAGGTTCGTTGGAACGTGCGCGGCGGCGGCGGCCCGATATGCGGCGACGAAATTATCTCCAGTTTTATCGGCGAGGAGTGCGACTTGACCCAATTCCCCAGTGATGTAGAAGATTGTTCTGACCTTGGACCACCGAATTATCCTACGTATCCGAATTATTATTGCGGAGATATCGGCTGTATAGCCCCTAATGAAGCTGATGAGTGTACCTTTGACGTGTCTGCCTGCATTGAAGGGTCGTGCGGTGACAATACGCTGCAAGCGGCCTGCGGGGAGCAGTGTGACGGCAGTCCGCAGACGCAGTGTACAACTACCAACGCTTGTTATCGCGCTATCTGCAGTGGCTGCTTGTGTGATGAAGATTTAACAAATTGCGATGTGTCTCCCAGCTGTCAAAAGGAAGGAGCCGTGCCGGCCAGTATTTATTGTAATTCTTGTGACCATTGCCATGATTCAGTGCAAAACTGCGGAGAAACTGGCGTTGACGTGGGCGGCGGATGCGCGGCGCAGTGCGTCAATGGCGACCAGCGTTGTGACGGGGGCAGAACCCAATATTGCTTAAATGGCGCCTGGCAAAATAACACGTATCAAAGATATGGCTGTACCAATACCTGGGACGGTATCTGCAACAGAGCCGGAGTAGGCGGCGGGAGCTGTTATACCGGCGCTACCTGCCGGGTAGTGCCCGCCGGAGGCGGCTTAAACAATGCTTTTTGTGAAGCCAGCGGCGCTCTAACCTGCAACGCGGCCTGCCAAAGCGATTGGAGTGATTTATATACAGATTGTTGCGCTTGCGGCAACGGCAATATTGATAGCGGCGAAGACTGCGATCCTGGCCCGCCTGAAAACCTCGACGGCCAAACCTGTTCTTCATTGGGCGCTGGTTCCGGTACCTTGGCGTGTAATGCTGATTGCACCTGGAATTTAGACGGCTGTACCACGTCATGTACGGATAATGACGGCAATTGTCCCGCGGGATGTACTATTTGCAATGACAATGATTGCCCAGCCAGTACATGCTCCAATGGTTGTTGCAGTGGTACTTCGTGTGTTAGCCAATCTGACTCCCAGTGCGGGATTAACGGCGCAGTATGCCAGGATTGCCAGGCTAGCGGCGAATTGTGCAATACTGCTACGGGCCAATGCGTTTCCTGCCAGGATGGTGACGGTTTATGTCCGGGAACGTGTACTTTGTGTAATGATAACGATTGTCCAGCTAATAAGTGCAGCGGTTGCTGCAGCGGCACTTCCTGTGTGGCCCAATCTGATACCCAGTGCGGAGTTAATAGCGCGGCCTGCGTGGATTGTACGGCCAGCGGCCAAGTCTGCGATATCGGAAGCGGCGCTTGCGTAGCGCAAACTTGCAACAGCGGTAATTGTGCTAATGGCTGTTGTGAGGGTACTGAATGTAGGGTATATGCCCAGCAAAGCGGTACCTTGTGCGGTACGGGCGGCGCGGCCTGTGTCAGTTGCAATGATTCTAATGTTTGTACGGATGATGCTTGCTCTGGTAGTGGTGTTTGTACCTATACCAATAATTCAGCAGCTTGCACTGACCATACTTCTTGCACGGTTAATGACCAGTGTACTGGGGGTGGTTGTGTTGGCCAGCCTTTAGTTGAAGGATCATTATGTACGCCTCCGCTCGGGGGGTTAGGTCCGGATGATGGCATCTGCTCTGGTCCCGCGCTAAATTATTGTTATTTGCGATACCACACTATTGAGCTTAAGTGGTCTACTGCTTTTAATATAGGGGATTATGATCTGGATTTAATCTTATATCGCTTTAATAGTATGGGTAATGTTATCGGTATTTACAATAGCACTACGGTCGGCATCAATGATCAAGTATACCACTGGGGTGATCAGAATGTCGTGGGGAGTAATTATGTGGAGCGGATTGATATTGTCGGACCTCCAGTACCTGACGCAACTGAAGATTTCCGTTTCTTTGTGGTAAATTCCAGCGGCGGGGAAGTGCCGCATGAAGCAACGGTAACTATAGAAAGTAAAGTGATGGATACCCTCTACGATACGTACAATGCCAGTTCTATATGTGAGTTGAGTAATTATTCCACCTGGGAAGTATTTCAGATGGACTATACCAATGTACCTGATCCTTCAGCCATTGAATCAGGGCATATGCTTCCTGATGGCACGGGCATGCCTCCAGGTACGTTTCCGTATTTGCTAGCTGCCGGACAGTGCTGTGGTGAAGATAGCTGGTGTGCAAATAATACCTGTAATAATAATATGTGTTCATTGTGCGTGCCTGGAAATGGTACCTGCGAGGCGCACTATACTCCAACAGGAGTGCCTATATGCGACGAGGTAACAGAATACGACCCTGACGATCCAGGTTCAAACCAGGATTGCGCCAACGAAGTAAATAACTGTACTACGAATTGTGAGACTGAATGGTGCGGCAGTTTAGTTAATCCGCCAACAAGCTGTACTGGTATGATGGTACCCGATTTCTATATATCGAGGCCGGCTTGCTATAATTTCAGCGGTGCTTTGCAAAAATGTTTTTCAGGTGGTGCCTGTGGTTTGTCTCCGAGCCCTGAAAATAGAGCCTGCTGTGATCCGACGAAGGGTGGGTATACCCCAAGTGTAGTCGGGACTACTTACTATTGTTTTTGCGGAATTTATAGGATAACTTCACCTGCTAGTACTTGTGACCAATCATGGCTTGGCGCTCCTATCCCGTAGATTGATTAATGGAATAAATAACCAATAAAAGGGAATACAATGGATTCCAATAATGATACAAGTAATGTAAAGAAGAAGGGCTATACAAGCTTTGTAATCGGGATATTGATAGCTGTCATAATTATCGGCGGGGGATACGTGTTATACACGCAGGTAATTAGTAAACCAAGCAATGAAAACACGGTCAATAATAGCGCTGCCAACAGCAATCAGGCAAGCCTGCCCACAACCAGGGATTTGACGGTCCAGGAAAAAACAGAGCTTGGCTATGACCTTAATATCAATGCTACCGTGACTACTGTAAATATAAACGGCCAGACTTTTGAACAGCTTGACATTGACGAAGCCACGAGGCCGGCTGACGCGGACGGTGACCGTTTATCTGACGCTGATGAGAAAAAATACGGTACTGACGCGGATAATCCAGATACCGATGGGGACGGCGTATTGGACAGCGACGAAATACGCGGTTGGGGGACCGATCCCTTGAAAGCAGATACTGACGGGGACGGATTTAGCGATATGCAGGAGATAAAAGCTGGATACAATCCAAACGGGCCGGGTACGCTCGAGTAACACGCTATGCTATACTATTTATAATCTATGCCAAAAAAACAATCCGACAATCAAGTGGAGGATATTTTTGAAGAAGTTGGTAAAGCCGACACGCCTGCCAAACGGGTAGAACGGCCGCGTTCGCCGAAAAAGAAACCGGCCGCGCCGCTACCGTCGCAGGAGACACCGGCAAGTACGCCGCTACCGGTTCCAAAAAGAAAAAGGCTTTTTCCAGTGTTTATAATTCTGATAGCCGTTATCGTGGTGGGCGGCGCGGCTATGCTATATTTTATGACCGATATTTTTACTGGCAGCAACGAGGCTAGTAATAGCAGTGATGCCAGTAGTACCGCTGCCAATAGTGCTGGTACCGTTACAACAGCCAATGGAGGAGCTCCTGCCAATTTGTCGGCTATAATCAGCCAGGAGGCGGATACGGACGCTGATGGGTTAAGTGACCAGGAAGAAGAAACTTTGGGCACTGACATTGAACGCAGTGACACGGATAATGACGGCCTGTACGACAGGGAAGAAGTCAAAGTATATAAGACCGACCCCCTGAAGCCTGATACTGACAGCGACGGCAACCTCGACGGCGTGGAGGTGGCCAACGGGTATAATCCAAACGGCTCCGGTCTATTATTGGACCTAGAAAGCAACATTAAAAAAATTGAACAACAATAAATATTATGGCGGATCAAAATAATACAGATACCACTAAGCAACCATCCAAGAAAGTGCGCATTCATACCATGCCCAATAAGTTTTATGTGGAAGACCACCAGGAAAAAGGCAGCAAAAATACAGTCCTGATTATTGGCATCATAGTTATGGTTCTGTTGCTGGCTGGTGGAGGAGCTTATTTTCTGTTTTTCCAAAATAAAAATACCAATGGAAACGCTAACCAGAATGTAAACGCAATTGTGGCTAATGCCAATACCAATACGGCCGGCAATACCAATAGCGCCGTTACTACCAACGGCAACACCAATGGGACGGCCAGTAACGCCAATACCAACGCTACTGCTAATAATAACACTAATAATACTAATACCAATTTAGCCAATATTTTTGCCAATACCAATACGGCCACCAACAGCACGGTCAACGTAAATACCGTACCCGCGGCCCAAGATACTGATTCTGACTCCTTAACAGACGCTGAAGAAGCCATTTTTGGCACCAAAATAGCGGTTCCTGACTCTGATGGTGATGGCTACGCTGATGGGCAGGAAGTGGTCAATGGGTATGATCCGGCCAGCACTTCTTCCTTGGATTCCTTGGAAAATAGCTCATCAGTACGCCGGTATATCGATACAGCCTACGGGTATTCATTATTATACCCCAGTGATTGGCTGCCGGCTGACGATCCGCAGAATGTAGGCGGGACGATGTTTACTGCTAACGGGGAATTTGTCTCGGTGAGCCGGCAGAGCAATCCGGCTAGGTTATCGGCCCGCGATTGGTATTTGACCCAGACGCCTGGCGTAGACAGCAACCGCATTGTCTCGTTTCAGAATTGGGACAAGACATTAAGCGGGGTAGTGAGCTTGGATGGGCTAACCGCGTACTACACGCAGGGAGACGCCGCTTACGTTATCAGCTACAATATAAATATTCTTTCGCAGGCTACTTACCCGAATATTTTTGAAATGATGTATTTGAGTTTTACTTTGAGTAATGTCGCGACCAATACCAATACCGCCCTTAACGTTAATACTAATCAAAATACCAATACAGCTACCAATATAAATTTCAATTTTAATTCCAATTCAAATACGAATTCTTCAACCAATACCAACACTATCAACACAAATATAAATACCAATACCGCCCTTAACACCAACACCAACCAGAATACCAACAGTAATTCCAATCGGCTGTAATGAACGTTGGAATATACACATCAGCTCCATATTACTGTCCCCGCCAGAAAATAAAATTATTATTTCGTTGTCTGGGAAAACTGTACCCTCGGTATCGAGGGCGGGAAGTTTCCATTGCCTTGGTTGATGATGCTACGGTAAAAAAGCTGAATAAGAAATATCGCCGCAAGAATTCAGCCACCGATGTACTGTCTTTTGCTGAACAAGATAGTAGGACAGTGCCTCATGGCACTACTTTGTTAGGGGAAATAATCATTGCTTATCCATTCATGCGCTCGCAAGCCGCCGAACATGGCAATACGGTGACCAATGAGCTCTTGCTGTTGTTGGTCCATGGTTTTTTGCATATTATCGGCTATGGCCACGCGACCAGGCAGGACCAACGACGGATGGATACCCAAAAAAATAAAATTATCAGCCATTGCCTCAAAGGTTTTAACATTACATAAATGTCATTTATTGATTCTAAAAGATTAGTAAAAAGTTTTCGCTATGCATTCCGCGGGTTTTGGTTTGTTTTCAAAAACGAGCAAAATATTCGTATTCACCTATTGATTAGTCTGGCAGTGATTGTGCTGATGCTGTATTTTCAAGTGGAGCTTTGGCAGGCGATAATTTTATTTTTAGTGATTATACTGGTGCTCATCTTGGAGCTGATCAATACAATTTTTGAAAAACTGGCTGATATACTTCGGCCGCGAATTCATTTCTATGTGCAGGTGATTAAGGATATTATGGCCGCCGCGGTACTGGTAGCTTCGGTCGGAGCGGTAGTAACTGGTATTCTCATCTTTGCTCCATACCTTTGGCCGCAGTGATTTGAAAAATGTAAAGCAAACAAATAATTTGTTCAGTTGGGGGTACCCCATTGCATGGTTTTTAAATTTATCTTATAATACATATATACCAAAATAATATTATGGCGCGAGAACAAATATTAACAGGATTAGACATAGGATCGTCTACTATTCGCGTAGTAGTTGGTCAAGTAAACCCCCATGATAACAAGATTCACGTCTTGGGAGCTGCCGAGAATCCGGCCGAAGGGGTGAATAAAGGAGCGATAACCAGCATTGAGGATGCGGTATCTTCCATATCCGGAGCTTTGGAAAAAGCTGAACGCATGACCGGTATTCCTATCGAGCACGCTTTTGTCGGCATTAACGGCAGCCATATCACTTCACAGGATTCGCATGGGGTTATCGCGGTGTCCAAGTCA
This sequence comes from uncultured Gammaproteobacteria bacterium, assembly GCA_964549245.1. Classification (GTDB taxonomy): domain Bacteria; phylum Patescibacteriota; class Patescibacteriia; order UBA10025; family JAHIVO01; genus CAZJUO01. The sequence continues at coordinate 14,253 of CAZJUO010000001.1, read as the reverse complement.
GACGGGGAGATCCGCGAGGAAGACGTAGAGCGGGTTATCGAGGCGGCGCAAGCGGTAGCCACTCCCCCGAACTACGAAATTTTGCATGTGGTGCCGCGCAGTTTTACGGTGGATAACCAGAAAGGGGTCAAGGATCCTATCGGCATGACCGGGATCCGCTTGGAAGTAGACGCGCAAATTATCCAGGGGCTCACCTCACAGATAAAAAATATTACCAAATGCATTTACCGCACCGGTATTGATATCGATGATCTTGTCCTCGGTGTTTTGGCCAGCGCGGAATCAGCCTTGACCAAAAAGCAGAAAGATCTGGGAGTATGTTTATTGAACATTGGGGGAGCGACTACCAGCCTGCTTGTCTTTGAAGAGGGAGACGTACTGCACACCGCTATCTTGCCGGTCGGTTCAAGCCACATCACCAACGATATTGCCATTGGTTTGCGCACCTCTATAGAATTGGCCGAAAAGATAAAGATAGAGCATGGTTCAGCCCTGCCCGGAGAGATCAGCAAACGCGACGAAATCAACCTGGAAGAAATTGATTCACGGGAAGAAGGAGTGGTCTCAAAAAAACACGTTTCAGAAATCATCGAAGCCCGCTGCGAAGAAATATTCAAAATGGCTGATAAGGAACTGCAAAAGGTTGACCGATCCGGATTGCTGCCGGCCGGCGTTATTTTGACCGGCGGCGGCGCTAAACTGCCCGGATTGGTCGAAGTAGCCAAGCAGCAATTCAAACTGCCGGCTTCGTTGGGCTATCCGCGCGATCTCGGATCAACCGCGGTGGATAAAGTCAATGACCTGAATTATTCTACGGCTATCGGGCTTCTGTACTGGGGCCTCGGGTTGTTTGGGCAGGGCGGCGATGATCGCCGGATGTCCATGCCGAAATTCTCGTCGGTAACTGATGCCACTACAAAAATGAAAAAATGGTTCAAATCTTTAATTCCATAATTTCACTAATTTAGTTTTATTATATGAAACAGCGTAATAATCGGAACAATATGGAAATAAAACCAGACATAGAAACATTTGCCAAAATAAAAGTAGTCGGCATCGGAGGCTCTGGAGGGGCGGCTATTGATCGAATGATAGACAGTAAGATACGCGGGGTAGAGTTTGTGGCCGTCAATACTGACGCCCAGGCGCTGCATCATTCCAAAGCCCCGGTCAAACTGCATATCGGTAAATCTACCACCCGAGGTTTGGGTGCTGGCATGGATCCGGAAGTAGGGCGTAAAGCCGCTGAAGAAAGCCAAGACGAGATCCACGAGCTGTTAAAAGGCTCTGATATGGTTTTTGTAACCTGTGGCCTAGGCGGCGGCACGGGTACAGGTGCGGCTCCATTGCTAGCTGATATTGCCAAGGAGGTGAACGCTTTGACGGTAGGGGTTATTACCAAGCCGTTTGCTTTTGAGGGGGCGCAGCGGCGCTCTATCGCTGACGGCGGTTTAGGGGAGCTGATGGACCGGGTTGATACCAGCATTGTTATCCCTAACGACCGAATTTTGCAAATCATTGATAAAAAAACTTCATTATTGGAAGCTTTTGGTACGGTTGATGAAATACTGCGCCAGGGCGTCCAGGGCATTTCTGACTTGATAACAGTGCCCGGTCTTATCAACGTTGATTTTGCCGACGTGAAATCAATCATGGAAAATGCCGGTTCGGCCTTGATGGGCATTGGCCAAGGTTCAGGTGACAATCGGGCGGTAGACGCGGCCAAAGCGGCCATAGATAGCCCGCTGCTTGAGCTTTCTATTGAGGGCGCCAAGGGGATTTTGTTTACGGTTACGGGCGGTCCTGATTTGGGCATGTATGAGGTTAATGAAGCGGCACGCATTATTACTTCTTCAGCTGATCCAAACGCCCGCGTGATTTTTGGTTCGGTCATCGATGAATCTATGAAAGACCAGGTCAAGATCACCGTGATTGCCACTGGTTTTGGCGGAAAACAAAAACCGGTCAAAAAAATAAAGCCAATTGAATTCGAGTCAAGTTTCGATACAGAGGAGCGGGAGCGCCCATCATTTACCGCAAGTACGTTCAAACCGGCCGCTACCCAAACACGCAGCGTTCCGGAAGCGAGCAAACCAAGGCCACGCCAAAAACCAGAGGTTCGTGAAACACTCGATCAAGAGAAAAAAACTAAGGAGGAGGAGGAAGATCTGGAAATACCGGCGTTTATCCGGAAAAAAATGATGTGAACAATTAACCGTTAAGGTTACGAATTTCAATATTGTAGAAGAAAGGATTACTGTCTTCATATAACGCGTATTGGAAATGTTTTACCATATATCAAAAAGGCTATGAAATGTCCATCGTGCCATTATCCTGATACTAAGGTAACCGACTCCCGTTTGGTCAACGAGGGTATGGCAGTGCGCCGGCGCCGTGAATGCTTGAAGTGCGGGTTTCGGTTTTCTACCTATGAGGAAGTGGAAATACTAAACCTAACGATCGTTAAGAGAGACGGCCGTAAAGAGCCATACAGTAAAGAAAAGCTGGAAAATGGCTTGAAAAAATCCCTTGAAAAAAGGCCCATAACCCAAGATGAGTTTAAGAAACTGGTTAATCAGATAGAACGTGATATCCAGCTCGGGGGAAAGGATGAAATTAAAAGCCGGCAGGTTGGTGAGATTATCATGAAACATCTGAAAAAAGTGGATGATGTTGCCTACATACGGTTTGCTTCGGTATATAGTTCGTTTAAGGATGCTAAAACATTCCAAAAAGAATTAAGCAAAATTTTGAAAAAAAAGAAGAAATAATATTATTTAAAACATATGTCCAAGAAAACAGGTATTCATATCGGCTATACGACGACTCTAGTGATTGCTTTTGTCATCAGTATTACTGCTTTGGCCAGTGCGGGAGCCTATACTGATGCTACTATAGAATCGGCGGTCCAACAGGACATCTTGGTTTCAGCTCCTCATAGCGCCACGGGGAGGGTGGCTGGTGTGGCGGTCGGTATAACAAATGTAGCCATTGAGCGTCCGAACAACAATTCTCTCCGCATGGAACTTGGCATGAATGAGGCTATGGCCATGCGGCAATTTTTGCAAATGATGGATGATACGTACGCATTGGGCTATCGTTTGGAAATGAGCGCCCAAGGCTTGGTGGTTACTGAACTTGCGGGTATGCCCAGTCCAGCAAGCGGGGATTGGTGGCAGGTACGCATAAACGGCGGTCCAGCTATCGCTGACATCGGGGCTGTACAGGTAGGGCCGGGTGATACCGTGGAATTTGTGCTGCCATAACGAGAAAAACTGCCTTTAGCTACTATATGTGTGCAACGGCGCAGTAAGCGTTGGTGTAATTTTTTAGGCTGTTTACGAAAAGGTTAATTTTTCCTATAATAATACTAGGCATATATGGCGAATTATAGACGATATCAAGGTTATAAACCAAAACGAAGCTTGGCTTCACGCTTTTCTCTCGGAAAGGCGCTGCTTATCGTTGGTATTATTATCGTTGTCTATCTCATTGGCCGAGCATTGTTTAGCCCGGCACCAAGCCTGGAATCAAACGTTCCTGAACCTAGCAATACGAATGTTGCTCCATCAGAGGAAATGATTGATGAAAATTCCAATAACGCGGCAAACAGCAATCAAAATAGCAATGCCAGCACTAACACCGCATCAAATACCAATAGCGTGGCTGAACAGAGCGTTGCCTTTAGCGCGGAAGATTGCGAAGCAACCGTGTCATCAGGTGATGGCTCCAGCAAGCAGATAAGCCTTACTTTCAATGTAGGCACTACCAAGGAAGGTGACGTGCAAAAGGTGCTTGAGGCGCTTACCTCGACTGATACGCCAGCTGATTTTTTTGCCCGTGGAGACGTGGCGGAGGAGAATCCTGATTTGATCAAAACTATTGCTGAGGCAGGATTTTCCATCTACAATTTGAGCTATGATCACCCGCGGTTTACTGATCTTACAGCCGGAGCCATGGAGGAGCAGCTTGAACAGGCTGATGGGGCTATCTCGGCACAGACCGGTAAAAGCACTAAACCGTTTTTTCGGCCGCCATACGGCGCTAGTGACGAAACGGTAGTGGCAACGGTAACCGAAGCGGGGTATTGCCCGATTACCTGGACTGTTGATGCGCTGGATTGGTCATCCGATTATTCGGCCAGTGATTCGAAGGAACGTGTCATCTCATCACTGCGCAATGGGGCTATCGTCCTCATGCAAGCCAGTAACGCCATCACCGCGGAAATCGTTCCTCAAGTGATTACCGAAGCTGAAGGGCAGGGGTATTCCATCGTTCCGCTGGATACGTTGTTGCAATAATTAACCATTATTATTGATATGAGAAAGAATATTTTTTTAGTCATTGCGTTTATCTTAGCGATTTCCATATTTATAGCCGCATTATGGGTTGACCGGTCAAATACCGATACTACCAGCACGAGCGTTACTAGTGACCAGCCAGTTTCTGCCATTGAGTGTTACGCTGACGAAGATTGCTTGCGAGCTGGGTGTTCACAGCAATTATGCTTGCCGCGTGATCAGGCTTCAGGTACATTTACTACTTGTGAATGGAAGGATGAGTATGCCTGTTATGATTATGCTGACTGTATTTGCATACACAATAAATGCAGTTGGTCGTCTGGACAGGAATTTAACGACTGCTTCCAAAAGTTAGAATAACAATATATACTAAATAAAGCATATCAGGGGGAAACCGTATGCCCGTTTTGCATATCTTGACAAAAAGTAATTTTGTTGGATAATTAAAAATACCATTTAATAATTTAAACAATTATAAACTATGAATACAACTGATTCTAAAAATCAAAAAAAGGGAGCCTCCTCCCAAAAGACAGATAAAATAAATACCAAAAAAGAATCCGTTGCCCTGGATAACCGTGGGCTGAACAGGCTATTGGCTGGAGTGATCGCTATAAGTATTATTGTTGGCGGCATCGCAGGTTTATTGATGGGAACCTGGGCTATTACCGATAGTAGGGTGAGCTCATGGGTGCAGAAAAATGTTTTCGGCCAAAGCTACGCCCAAACAACGAACAGCAATACGGATGCCATAAGCGGCTCTAAAAACATTACCATTGAAGAAAACTCCGAAACCATTACGGCGGTAGAAAAAGTGAGCCACTCGGTAGTCAGTATTATCGTAACGCAGGATTTGAGTGAAATATATAATAATTCTGGCCTAGGTACTTCACCGTTTGGTAATTTATTTGATCTGCCGTTTCGTTTTGATGTTCCGGAAGGGGAGCAGCAGGTCGGCGCCGGTACGGGATTTATCATAACGAGCGATGGTCTCATTGTTACCAACAAACACGTAGTAAATACTGATGGGGCTAAATATACGGTAATTCTAGCCAGCGGCGAAGAGTATGAAGCAAAGGTTTTAGATTCTGATCCGTATAATGACATTGCCTTGATCAAGATCGAAGCCAAGGATTTGCCTATAGTCACTCTAGGCGATTCGGATGCTTTGAAGATCGGTCAGACGGTCATAGCCATCGGCAATACTCTGGGTGAGTATACCAATACCGTTACCAGGGGGATTGTCTCTGGATTATCACGCACGATCACGGCCGGTGACGCGCAAGGGCAATCTGAAACATTGGAAAACATCATTCAAACAGACGCAGCGATCAATTTCGGCAATTCTGGCGGTCCGCTGATTAATTTAGCCGGGCAAGTTATTGGCGTTAATACGGCCATTAGCCAAGAAGGCCAGCTGGTTGGTTTCGCTATCCCGATCAACCAGGCCAAAAAAGCTATCGAGAGCGTAAAACAAAACGGTGAAATTATCCGGCCGTATCTCGGCGTGCGGTATTTGCTGATTAACGAGCAGATCGCTGAAACCAACAACCTGTCAGTTGATTATGGGGCTTTGATCGTGCGTGGCAGCAGCGCTGCGGAATTGGCGGTCATACCCGGCAGCCCAGCGGATAAAGCCGGTTTGGTGGAAAATGACATCATTCTGGAAATCAACGGCGAAACAATAACCCAGGACCGCAGCCTGGCGCGGGAGTTGCAAAAGTACAATCCGGGTGATACGGTGACCATGAAAGTATTGCACGATGACCAGGAAAAAGAAGTAAGCGCCACCTTGGCGAAAGCTGAAGATTAAATCAATAATCATTAATATATTTTAACTATGGAAAACAACAAAAACCCCGAGGCCATGATGGAGGCGAGTGAAGAACTCGAGGAAACAGTCCCAGAGATTACCGAGGAACAGGCAGAAAAAATGGAGGATTATAAAAAGCAATTCGAGAGGCTATTCAAAGGTTTAAAACCATATCGCGGTAAAGAAATAAAACTGTTTCAGCTTGAGGGGAGAAATGAAGAAGTACGTACCCAACTTCAGGAGATAAAAGATATTCTTATTGCTGGAGGAGCCCGCGCTACGGCTAAAGATTTACTCCAAGCTGTAGTGGATCAAGCGCTGGAGTCTGAAAATGATTTTCAGTTTTGGCAAGGTTTAACGGAGAGGAAGGATATGACTCCGGGTTCAGCTGTTGAAAAATTCCATAAATTTTTCGTAAAGGGATTAGAAAACAGAGCAGGTAACGAATAAAGTATAATAAAAACCTCTTTACTTGGGTAAAGAGGTTTTTTTGTAGTGTGCGTCTATAAGTACATCTCTCTTTCAAGGGGTGTAATTTCGTGCCGCAGTTTTTCGATTTCCGCTGTTTTTAGACGGCAGTATTGTTCCAGGGTAGCTTCGCCAAGAACGGCGGCTATTATAGGGTCATTTCTTAACTGCAGGAGTGATTCTGATAGGGTAGCAGGCAGCATGCCGATCTGCGCTTTTTTTAGTTCTACGAGCGTATACTGATACACATCATCTTCAACGATTTTGGGTGGTGTCATTTTATTTCTAATACCATCCAAACCAGCGGCCAATAGAGCTGCTATAGCCAGGTACGGATTGCAAAACGGGTCGGGTGAACGCATCTCTGCACGAGTGCCAGTACTTTCTTTTGCTTTAAGGTTGGCTGGCACTCTGATCAGCGCGGATCGATTTGTTTGCCCCCAGCATTTATAGCACGGGGCTTCGTATCCCGGTACCAAACGTTTGTAGGAATTGGGAATGGGATTGGCAATAGCTGTTATGGCATCGCAATGATGGAGCTGGCCGGCGATAAACTGTTTGGCAATAGTTGACAAGAGGAATTTGCTCCGCGAATTGTAAAATGCGTTTTTCCCGTTCTTCCATAAACTCTGGTGCATGTGCATCCCAGAGCCGTTTTGCCCAGCTAGCGGTTTGGGCATAAACGTAGCCATAAACGGTGTGCCGGGGTGGGCATAGGCTTTGATAGCCATTTTTAGGGTAATGATGCCGTCAGCGCAGCGCAAAGCGTCAGTAAAGCGCAAATCAATCTCATGCTGTCCTGGGGCAACTTCGTGATGCCCGGTTTCCAATTGATAACCAAAGCTGGCCATAGCTTTGAAGACACTTTTAATAATGTCATCAGCGCGGGATAGTGGGGTATAATCAAAATAGACTTTATTGTCATGAGGATTGAGATTATCCCTGTTGAGCAGGAAAAACTCGATTTCCGGACCGACGTTTAATTCCCAGCCGCCAAAGTCCTGTGCCTGGGCAATGATTCGTTTTAGTATCTGACGAGGGTCTCCCATAAAGGGGTTGCCGTTTGGTTCATATACATCGCAGATAACCCTAGCTTCGGGGGTGCCGTTCTTGCTCCAAGGTAGATAAGCAAAGGTGGATAAATCAGGTACCAAATGCATATCACTCTCTTCGATGCGCGCTTCACCTTCAATAGATGAGCCGTCAAACCAGATCCCTGTTTGTGCAGTTTCAAGAAACGTCTTACTTGAAGTACGAACGCTTTTTACTTGTCCGCCAAGTGCGGTGAACTGAAGATTTACAAACTCAATCTTGTTGTTGTCAATGATACTTTTACAGCCTGCCATTTCTTCCTGTTTTGCGGAATCAACCTTTGACGCTCTTGATTTTTTTGCCATGAAAGGCCTCCTTATTAAAAAACGATTTGTATTTTATTTTTTTGCGTGTTTTATACACAAAAGAGGCTTTTTCAAACCTCCTTGTATAATTAGTTAAGTATAGAAATTACGGTGCCCGGTGTCAAATTTGCCAAATGTTATTTCAATAAGGTAAGATAGCTATATGAAAGAACTTCTGGAGAAAATTAACAATTTACAAAAAAAGATTGGGCGGGTTTGGCGGCAGCTTGATTTGGATACTACCCGAAATCGCATCAAATCACTGGAATACGAGATGTCAGAACCGGGGTTTTGGGATACGCCGGAGCAGGCAAAGAAAAAAAGCCAGGAATTGGATGAATTGCGCAAGGAGCTGGAACGGTGGCAGAAGATCAGCCAGCAGGTAGAAGAGCTTCACCAAGTAACCAAAGAGGCGATGGCGGAAAAGGACGATTCATTGAAAGCTGATTTGGAAAAACAATATCAAAAATCATCAAAGGAATTTGATTCTTTGGAGTTTTATATTTTATTTTCCGAACCGTACGACCAGCGTAATGCCATCATAGCGATCCACGCTGGTGCCGGAGGTGTTGATGCCCAGGATTGGGCGGCGATGCTCTTGCGCATGTACATACGGTTTGCGGAGCGCCAAGGGTGGCAGACAAAAATGGTTGATTCTTCGGTCGGCCAGGAGGCGGGCATAAAGAGCGCTACCTTTGAAGTGCGGGGCCGGTATGCGTACGGTTATTTAAAAGCAGAAGCGGGAGTGCATCGGCTGGTGCGCATTTCGCCTTTTGACGCTGAAAAGATGAGGCACACTTCCTTTGCACTGGTTGAGGTTTTGCCTGAATTAGGTGATTTAGAGGAAGTTAAAATTGACGACAAAGATTTGCGTATTGACACCTTTATGTCATCAGGCCATGGGGGGCAGTCGGTTAATACTACTTATTCTGCAGTTAGAATCGTCCACATACCGACCGGCATATCGGTTTCGTGCCAAAACGAGCGTTCACAGCAGCAAAATAAGGAAACCGCCATGAAAATATTGAAAAGCAAGCTCCACAAACTTTACCAAGAGGAGCGGCAGGAAGAGAAGCAAAAATTACGCGGAGAATACCAAGAAGCGGCTTGGGGCAATCAGGTCCGCTCATATGTCATACATCCCTATAAAATGGTTAAGGACCATCGGACTAAATTTGAAGTCAATGAGGTGGAGCCGGTACTTGATGGAAAACTGGAGCCATTTATTGAGCACTATCTAAGGAGTCAAACAAAAAAATAGACCTATTACCATGGGCTAACGAGTAAAGTATTGCCTTTTTAGTTTTGACTTATTTTATAAGTTATTTTACAATAGAGCAACGGTTTTTAACTGGATAATAATGTTCTTTTATAACTAATTGGAGGTTTTATAATGTGTGGAATTGTTGGTTATATTGGTCATCGGAAGGTGGTGCCGATATTACTGAACGGATTACAGCGGGTTGAATACCGCGGCTATGATTCAGCTGGTATAGCCATACCGGACCAAAGCTGTATTTTGATCAGAAAGTCAGCCGGAAAGATAAAAGATCTTAGGGCGATATTGAAACAAGACGGATTAACTGATCGTTCAATTTTTTATGGCATCGCGCATACTCGATGGGGTACTCATGGCTTGCCTACTGATATCAATGCTCATCCTCATATTGATTCTGAAGGACAAGTAGCTATCGTACATAATGGTATTATCGAAAACTTTGATGATTTGCGGAAAATTCTGGAAAAGGAAGGGTGCCAATTTTCTACGGAAACGGATACCGAGGTGCTAGCTCAATTGATCGGTAAATGCCTTAATGGCGATCCGCTGGAAGCTGTTCGCTCGGCTTTACAAGAAGTGCAAGGCACATACGGATTAGCAGCAATATTTCGGGACCATCCCGGGATAATCATTTTTGCCCGCCATGGCAGTCCTTTATGCATTGGCCTTGGTGAAGATGAATGGTTCGTGGCTTCGGATGCTCAATCGTTTCGCCAGTATACCAATCAACAAATTGTTGTTGAGGAACACCAGATCGGTATTTTATCCTCAAAAGGGTATCAGATACGAGATATGAATAACGTAGCCGTATCGCCTCTTATTGAAAAAATTGAATGGACTGTGGAAGAAGCGGAGAAAGGACACTATGACCACTTCATGCTCAAAGAAATCTGCGAACAGCCGGTAAGTCTCACCAACTCTATGCGTGGTCGAGTAACGTATGGTAGTATCGTTACCTTAGGAGGACTTTCAGAATCAGAAAACGTTTTGAAAAGCGTTACGCAGTTGACATTTATGGCGGCTGGAACGTCTTTATACGCAGCCATGATCGGCAGGATTTTATTGCAAGAGATAAGTGGTCTACCGGCGTATTGTGAAAATGCTTCAGAATTGGCTAACCAGGAGAACCCCTGTTTCCCCGAACGGTCAGCTTTCTGGGCTATTAGCCAATCGGGGGAAACCGCTGATTTATTGCGCGCGATGGAACGAGTAAAGAGTTTTCATTATCCGGTTTTTGGATTGTGTAATGTTGTCGGTAGTTCAGTGGCCAGACAGACGCAAAAAAGCGGAGGAGTCTATATCCACGCTGGTCCGGAAATCGGGGTTGCTTCAACTAAGGCTTTTACTTCGCAAGTATTGGTGCTTAATTTGATAAGTATGTATTTGCGCGAATTAAAAGGCATACGGAAAGAAGCATGGATCGCCAAGTACTTTAAGGACTTGGGAAACCTGACCGCTATGGTGCAGGAAGTCGTTGATCAGCGTCCCGTAATTCAACAATTGGCTAAAAAATACTGCCAGTATAAGAACTTTTTGTTCTTGGGCCGCGGTATTAATTATCCCGTGGCTTTGGAAGGCGCGCTGAAATTGAAGGAAATATCATATATTCATGCCGAGGGGTATCCAACCGGCGAGATGAAGCACGGGCCGCTGGCTATGATATGCGAAGATTTTCCTACGGTGGTTATCGTACCGCGCAAAGATAATTTTTATAAGAAAATTATCAGCAATATCCAGGAAATAAAAGTTCGCAAGGGCCCGGTCATTGCCATCGCCAATGAAGGTGATGAGGAGATAGCTTCATATGTTGATGACGTGATTTATATTCCTTCAATTACGTATTACCTGACCCCTATTTTATTTGTGGTGCCATTACAGCTCTTTGCCTATTATGTGGCTGTCGAGCTAGGTCATAATGTTGACCAGCCGCGCCATTTGGCAAAATCAGTAACTGTTGAATAATCAACAGTTTAGCCGTCAATATTTGAATATTTAAATATAGGCGGCTTTTTTTATTGACAAAATAATAGTTTGTAAGTATCATTATGAATAATGGTGACGGGAGGGTTTTGGTAAGTATGTATGGTTTGGCGATCTCGCTGCTTACCAAACTCTTCCTTGCTATTTTAAAAAGGAGAACAGTTTACTCGGAATACATAAAAACAAATTATCTAATGAGGGGAGGATATATGATACAAAAATTGTCCCTTGTAAATTAAAATAGTTGAGAGAAACATTAAAGAAAAGGAGATCGCCATAATGCAAAACGCAAAGAAAAATAGAGCAGTACCGCTAACCACTATCGGGATGATCAAAATTTTCAATGGTACGTCAGACCGGTCGCAATCAATTTGCTGCCGCGGGACAGAAGTCCTGGTCAACGGACACCCAATCGGCACCATTCGAGAATTAGGGAGTTGTGTGAGAACACACGCTCGTAAGTTGAGAAACAATGGTGATAAAGTCACAGAAGTAACGGTTACGTACTGTAAAAAGGCAGATATTGGCAGGAAGCTGCCATCAGACTTTGCGTTATAACAAAGCTTGCAGGGACGATACCATATTTGTGCGTCCCTGCTTTTTTATTGCTTGACTTTGCAGGACACCCTGTTTATAATGTAGAAAACATCACTATTTATAAATGACTTTCCCCAGATTATTTAGGGAAAGTTTTTTTATTCAAAAGCTAAACTATATTCACCACAATCCCGTAAAAGCTGGTTTTGTCCAGAAACCGGCTGACTACCCTTGTTCGAGTGCTCAAGAATTCTATGTAGAGCATTAACCATTATTTAGTATAATAATGAGCATTACAAAAGCTAATATATTTTTATTAAGTTGTCTCGCATTTATTGTGGGGGTTGGTCTACGCTCGTTTGTTGCTGTACCATGGTGGGCGGTATACAGCCTGGCGTTATTAGGGTTGTCGCTGACTATCATCTTTTGGGGCGATAAAAAAGTACGTTTGGTGGGTTTGTGCTGTATTTTTTTTGCAGCTGGTATAATACGGTATGGCACGGCTTTACCTAGCAGTGACGCCAATCACATAAAACATTACAATGGACAGGAGCTTACCTTTATCGGTTTGATCAGCCAGGAGCCGGATATGCGCAAAAGCCATGTGAAATTGACAACGACGGTTATGCCTGACCAGTCGGGGGGATTGTATGGGCGGATCTTGGTTAATACGTATCTATATCCCGAATACCAGTATGGCGATGTACTGCACATAACGTGCCAGCTCCAAGCGCCAGAGCCGATTGTTGATGAAGATACCGGTCGAATCTTCAACTATGACCAATATTTAGCACGGTATGATATTTATTCGTTGTGCTATAGGCCGCATATCGAGTTAGTGGCTGCTAATCACGGCAATATAATAATGAGTTGGCTGTTAAAAATTAAAACGTCATTTGTAGAAGCTGTGCAGAACGCTTTACCCGAACCGCAGGCTTCTTTTTTAGGAGGTTTAATTTTAGGTGCTAAAAAGGCCATACCCGATGATTTGATGCAAAGCTTTAATTTGACCGGTACCACGCATATTGTGGCTCTATCGGGTTATAATATTACTATTATCGCTGTTTTGGTTTTGCATATGTGCAAGTATTTGGGGGTTTCAAGAAAAGGGGCCTTTTGGGTGTCACTTAGCGCGATTAGTTTTTTTGTTTTGATTACCGGTGCGCAGGCTTCTATCGTGCGGGCGGGGATCATGGGGATGTTGGTTCTTTTAGCAGCGCAACTGGGGCGGATGAGCCGGATTACCAATACGTTAGTTTTAGCGGCTTTAGTAATGCTTATAATAAACCCAAAAGTATTAATTTTTGACGCTGGGTTTCAATTGTCGTTTTTAGCAACTATCGGGCTGGTTTATGTTTCGCCGATGTTAAAAAGATATTTCCAGTGGCTGCCGAATATTTTCGAGATTCAAGAAAGTCTGGTGGCGACGTTATCAGCCACCATTATGACGCTGCCGCTGATTATTTTTCAGTTTGGCCGGCTGTCTTTAGTGGCACCACTGGTCAATGTGTTGATTTTACCGGCTATTCCGGTGGCTATGGGTTTTGGGTTTATCACGGGCTTGCTATCATTAGCCTGGCTGCTGCTTGGGCAGGTGTTTGGCTGGATTGTCTGGACGATTTTGAGTTATATTATTTTTATAGTCGAGTCATTTGCCAAACTTGACTTTGCCTCATTTGAGCTGGGAGCGGTGAGTTGGCCGTGGTTGGTGGCGGGCTATGCGATGCTAGCCTTGTTATTCGCATTAGGCAGGCATTTTTCAAAGCAAAGTAATGCCTTGACGCAAGCTTAAAGATTTATTAAGATGGAACAATGCTTTATTGCAAGGCATATTTTAATCATTTCCGTTCATTATACAACAATAATTTTCAAATCTTGACAGGAGGAAAAAATGCTGGAGATACTGACTCCACGGGTTAAAGAAATTCTTGGTTATTATCGCGGGGACAACCTGGCTGTACTGGGTAATCTGGCCAGGATTTTGAACCACGGTGAATTGGCAGGCACTGGAAAAATTATGATTCTGCCGGTAGACCAGGATATGGAACACGGTCCCGGACCGTCTTTTGCCCCCAACCCCCCGATGTACAGCCCGCACAACTTATTTGAGTTGGCGCTCGAGGCTGGTTTCAGCGCCATTGCCATGCCCAAAGGGGCGCTTCAGGCGGCGGCCGGTGATTTTGCCGGAGCTATTCCCATGATTTGCAAGCTGAACAGCAGCACCTATCTTAATAAGAGCGGTGACGCGCCGACACCGGCAGTCTACTGTTCAGTAGAAGATGCCCTGCAGATCGGCTGCGCGGCTATCGGTTATACCATTTATCCCGCATCCAATAATTTTAACCGGATGTTTGAAAACGCCCAGGCCTTGATTGAAACTGCCAAGCAATACGGCTTGGCCGCGGTTATCTGGTCATATCCGCGAGGCGGTGGCCTGGCCCTGCACAAAAAGGGCGAGGAACTCGGGAAAAAAGCCAA